>REEG01000193.1 GCA_007695195.1 Gemmatimonadales bacterium
CCGTGGTTTTCGGCCCTCTCATCCCGCCGCCAACAGCGCCCACGAACAAGCGCCGAGGGGCGCGCTGAGCACCATCATGCTCCGCGTGCGTGGCCTCGACCTCCGCTAGGTCGGGTGGGCTTCGGGCTCCATCGCTGGTCTAACAGATGGACGGCCGGTGCCTGTTTGTGATGGCCCTCTCCTTCTCATCCAAGACGGACCGATTTCCTCTATTGAGTGGCTCGCTCCATTTCTGGAGTGGCTCGGTTCCTGTCTGGAGTGGCCCGCTTCGTGATCTCGATCGCCTGCCGCGGGCTACTCCATTTCACCTTTGGGCCACAGGCCAAACCCTTTCCCTTCCTGAGCGTAGATGCATCGACGGGCGACAGCGAGCGGATTTGAACCGGGATCCCGTTTCAGGGAGATGCACTGCCGTGGTTCCAGGCGGGTTACCTATTGCGTCTTCGGTGGGCGGTTTGAGGTTAGGATTCCACTGCGTGCGTTCTGAAGCTTGCCTCGTTGGGGTTGAGGTCGCACCGTCACGTATGGCGTTTCCGTATCCTTTGATCTGGGCACCCGAGTACGAGGTGGACATTGGGATCCACGTGTATCCCACCCGCAAGTACCGCCTCCTCCGGGAACTCCTCCTCTCGGAGGGAGTGGCGGCCCCCGGCGACTTCCGCCGCCCCCGACCCGCCGAGCGTACCGAACTTCTTCGGGTCCACACGCCCACCTGGGTGGAGAAGGCCCTCACCGGTGAACTGACGACCCGGGAAGTCATGACGCTGGAACTGCCCTGGTCCCAAGCGCTCCGGGACGCGGTGGTCCTCTGCTGTGGCGGCACCCTGGAAGC
Organism: Gemmatimonadales bacterium; assembly: GCA_007695195.1. Lineage (GTDB taxonomy): Bacteria > Gemmatimonadota > Gemmatimonadetes > Longimicrobiales > Gaopeijiaceae > PWLA01. The sequence goes on from REEG01000193.1 coordinate 833, forward strand.
GGCGAAGCTGGCGCTGGAGGAGGGGGTGGCCTGTCACCTGGGGGGCGGCTTCCACCACGCCTTCGCCGATCACGGCGAGGGATTCTGCCTCCTGAACGATGTGGCTGTGGCGGCTGCAGCGATGGTGGAGGGAGGGCTGGTGAGCCGGCTCGCGGTGGTGGATCTGGACGTGCATCACGGAAACGGAACCGCTCACATCTTCCGGGATACGCCCGGGATCATGACCTTCTCCATGCACGCCCGGGACAACTATCCTGCGGTGAAGCCCCCCGGGGATCTGGACCTGGCTCTCGCCCCGGGCACAGGGGACGACGAATACCTGGAGCTCCTGGAGGAGCATCTACCCCGGGTCCTGGCCGGTCTGGGCGGACCACCTCCGGAGCTGGTCATCTATCTGGCCGGTGTCGATCCCTTCCGGGACGATCAGTTGGGGGGACTGGGGCTCTCGGAAGGGGGGCTCAGGACCCGGGACCGGTGCGTATTCCAGCGCTGCCGGGAGTCGGGGATCGGCGTGGCCGTGGTCCTGGCCGGCGGATACGCCCGCCGGGAAGAGGACACGGTCCGCCTGCACCGCAACACCATCCTGGAGGCGGCGCGGGTCAGGCCCGACGCCACCACCCATGGACTCTGAACCAGAACGCCATGACCGACGCCCGAGACCACGCCACTGCTTCGGATCCCCTTCCCCACAGCCCAGCCGCCGGGCGGGTGGCCATCATCGGCGGCACCGGCTTCCACCTGGACGCAGGCGTCGGGACGCTGGAGGTGGTGGGTGACGAGGTTATCTCCACGCGGTGGGGGTCGGCCAGGATCACCCGGGCCACGCTGCCGGGCCAGGACCTCATCTTCCTGGATCGTCACCGGGCCCAGACCGAGCCTGGTGCTCCCCGCATCCCCCCGCACCGGGTGAACTATCGGGCCAACATCGCCGCCCTGAAGAAGGTGGGGGTCACGGCCATCCTGGCCTCCACCGCCGTGGGATCCCTCCGCGCCGACTGGGGACTCGGCACCCTCGTCCTCCTGGACCAGCTCCTGGACCAGGTGGAAGGGCGCCCCCGCACCTTCTTTGATGACCGGGCGGTCCACGTGGATTTCACCCGACCATACTGTGATCATCTGAGGCGGCAGGTGGCGGACATGGCCCGCTCCATGGAAATCCCCTTCCAGGACGGGGGCACGTACATCTGCACCAACGGCCCCCGCTTCGAATCAGCGGCGGAGATCCGGAGCTACCGCGGCTGGGGAGCCCATGTGGTGGGGATGACCGCCGTCCCCGAGGTGGCCCTGGCCCGGGAGGCCCAGATCTCCTATGCCGGCATCTCGGTGGTCACCAATCCCGCCGCTGGAACCGGCGAAGGCGACCTCACCGAGCAGGAGGTCATGGAGGCCATGGCCGCGGCCATGCCCCGCATCGCCCGCCTCTTCCTGGAGGTGGCCGCCGGCTACCGGGATGACCCCGATACCCTGGCCCGCCGCGCCACCCGGGAGTTCGGGTCGCCCGACGTCACCTGAGCGACCTGGCACTCCACTCACCCATCCCAGAACCACGGAACGAAGCATGACCCCTTCCCGCATCGCCATCACCCCCGTCACCGCCGTCACCTGCGACGAGAGCTTCCAGGTCATCCCCGACGCCGCCATCCATCTGGAAGACGGCGCCATCACCTACGTGGGCCCGGCGGCGGATGCTCCCGAGTTCACCCCCCACGAGACCTTCGGCGGCCCTCACCTGGTGGCCATGCCCGGCCTGGTGAACACCCACTGCCACGCCGCCATGACGCTCCTCCGGGGCTACGCCGACGACATGGCGCTGGAAGAGTGGCTCCAGACCAAGATCTGGCCCTTCGAGGGCGGGCTGGACGCCGAGGACATCCATTGGGGGACGCAGCTCGCGGTGGCCGAAATGCTCCAGAACGGGGTCACCACCTTCGCCGACATGTACTTCCAGCACCGGCGCGCCACCGAGGGACTCACGGCTTCCGGGATCCGGGCTCTCCCCTCGGCGGCGGTGATCGGGGTCTTTCCCGACGTGCCTGGGCAGGTGGCCGAAGCCCGGGCCTGGGCCCGGGAGATGAAGGGTGCCGGGGAGGGGCGCGTCCTCCCCTCCATCGCCCCCCACTCCCTCTATACCTGCGACCGCGACGCCTGGACGGCGGTCATCGAGGCGGTGGAAGAGGTGGAGGTGCCCATCCAGACCCACGCCTCCGAGACCCGCTTTGAGGTGGAAGAGGTCCGTCGTCAGTGGGGTGCCACCCCCATCCAGGCGCTGGACGAACTGGGCGCCCTGGAGCACCACCTCATCGCCGCCCACTGCGTCCACCTGGACGAGCGGGACATGGAGATCATGGCCCGGCCCTCCCGGGGCGGGAGCGCGGTCCGGGTGGCCCATAACCCCACCTCCAACTGCAAGCTGGCGTCGGGGGTGGCGCCGGTCCCAGAGCTACGCCGACGGGGCGTGGATGTGGGGCTCGCCACCGACGGCGTCGCCTCCAACAACCGCCTGGACGTGTGGGGCGAGATGCGGCTGGCGGCGCTGATCCACAAGGCCGTCTCCTTCGATCCCACCGAGGCCGACGCCGACGCCGTTCTGCGCATGGCCACCCTGGGCGGAGCCGAGGTGCTGGGGCTGGGCGACCGGGTCGGAAGCCTGGAGGTGGGGAAGCGGGGCGACGTGATTCTGGTGGACTTCGACAAGCCCCACCTGCACCCCCTCCACAACGTGGTCTCGCACCTGGTGTACGCGGTGGACGCCCGGGATGTGGAGACGGTGGTGGTGGACGGCCGCCCCCTCTTCCACCGGGGCGAGTTCCGGACGGTGGATGTGGAGCAGGCCAAGGCCGAGGTGCAGCGCCGGGCCCGGAGTCTGGCCCGGAAGGCTGAGGCGTCGGCGGGCTGAGGGCGGTGTGGGCGGACTGAGAGCGGCGTCGGCGGGCTGAGAGCGGCGTCGGCGGGCTGAGGCCGGCTCCCGGTGGCCGGCCCTCCAGTCAGCCGGCGGGGGGGGATTCGTCCAGAAGGGAGGTCTGTGCGCGCTCGATGCCCGGTACCTGGTGGCACCCGCGGCAGCGAGCCTCATAGGACTCGGACCCGCCTACCTGGATGGTGGGCCCCTCCGCCGGCGCCGGCTCTCCATTGATGAGGCGCTGGTTCCGGGTCGCCAGCTCCCCGCACTTCACGCAGATGGCGTGGAGTTTGT
>REEG01000049.1 GCA_007695195.1 Gemmatimonadales bacterium
GGCCGACCTCCACCGCGTGGAGATGGAAGACGAGGAGGTGGTGGAGTCGGTGCAGCGGGGGCTCGCCTCGCGGCTCTACCGGCGGGGGCGGTTCTCGCCGCGGCGGGAGGTGGGGACGCACCACTTCCACCAGCTCCTGTCGGAGTGGATGCGGGGGGAAGGCGTGGCCGGGTGAAGCCGGGTTCCCTCGGTCTCCGGGCTTCGGGGGGCTCCGGGAACCGGCGGGGGGGGGCGGGCTGCGGGCGATTGTCCGGGGATCGTTACGGGATCATCACCGTGGTGATCGTCCGATGTGATGCGGGTCTCCAACGTTTGAGGTGCTCACGGAATTCTCCGTGGATCGCACCACAACGGAATGGAGACGGGTCATGGAATGGGCAGTTTCGCGGTTCGGTCGGTGGGGATCGAGGAGTGGGACATGGTTGGGACGAGTTCTATTGTCATCATCATTCGTGATGGGTTCCGTCCTTATTCCGGCCGCGGTGGAGGCAGGCACCGAGGCGGACATGGAAGCAGCGCCTTTCCTCGCCTCGCAGCAGGTGGAGCGGGGCACCATCACAGGGGTCGTTCGGAACGAGCAGGGCCATGCGCTGCGTGGGGCGGCGGTGCAGGTCCGGGAGCTGAACCTCTCGGTGGCCACCGACGACCGGGGCGACTTCCGCATGGCCCGGGTCCCGTCGGGGCGCCATGAGATGCAGGTGAGCTACCTGGGGTACGCCACCCGCATCATCGAGGTGGATGTGGCGGCCGGAGAGGTGGTGCGCCTCGAGGTGGAGCTGGCCCAGGACGCCATCGCCCTGCAGGGGATCACGGTGGAGGCGTCGGAGCGCTACACCCAGTTCGACGCACTGAACGAGCAGCGCACCGCCGAGTCGCTCCGGAACATCGTGTCGCGGGAGCAGATGGAGCGGTTCCCCGATAACCATGTGCCTGACGCCATTCGCCGGATTCCCGGTGTGGCGGTGTCGCTGGACCGGGGAGAGCCCTCGGGGATCTACGTGCGGGGTCTGAGTCCTTCCATGACCACGGTGGAGATCGACGGGCAGCGGGTGCCTTCCACCAGCCAAACCGGACGAGCGCCGAGCTTGGGCGGCATCAACGCCGAGATGATCGAGTCCATGGAGCTGGTGAAGGCGGTGACGCCGGACATGGATGCCGACGCCACGGCCGGGGCCATTCGGCTCCGATCCCGGCGGCCGGCGAGCCGTTCCATTCGCGGGAACTTCGGCACCGAGTACCAGGCCCTCACCAGCGAGCCCGGCGGACGCGGGTCCATCAGCTTCGCCGACCGGATCGGGCAGACCAGCTTCGTGCTGGGGGCCAACTACTCGAACCAGGATCACACCAACGACGACGTGCAGTACACCTGGCGGATGGAGGATTTCGGAGCCGGGCCCGAGCGGATCCTGAACCGGCTGCGGGTCTCGGTCTACCCCGAGCGCCGGGTCCGCTACGGGCTGGACGGACGGGTGGAGCACCGCTTCTCACCCCAGACCCTGGCCTTCTTCCGGGGAATGATGTCGTGGCACTCCCAGCGGGCTGAACGCCACCGGTACAACGTGGAACTCCGGCGAGGGACCTTCCTCTCGGCCACCGAGGCGGTGGGGGCCCGGGCCGAGCGGCAGGCGCGCCATTACGAGCGGAACCGGAACATCTTCTCCTTCTCCACCGGGGCGGAGCATGAGTTCTCGTGGGCGCGGTTCGACGCCACGGCTGGGTTTTCCCGTTCGGAGCGGCACGAGCCCTACCGGGACTACCTGCAATTCCGCCATCGGGACGGAGTGGACGCCCGCTTTGTCCGCAACGACCCACTGCTGCCGGAACTCGAGTTCATGAACGGGACGAGCCTGGACCGCCTGGACGAGTTCGGGCTCCAATACTTCGAGACCCGGCCGGATTTGATGCGTGACCGGGAGGTCACCTTCGACGCCAACCTGGAGATCCCCTACGAGATCGGGGACAACCCCGGCTTCTTCCGGTTCGGCACCAAGTGGGCCGACAAGGACCGGTTCCGGGACTATCCCCGGGTCCGCTTCGAGGATCTGGCCATGCCCTTCACCATGGGGGATCTGGAGGCGGCAAATGCCTACGAGCGTCGGATTGCAGGGGGGCGCTACAACCTGGGCTCCATCGTGGACTGGGATCAGGCCGAGAGGTGGGTCGAGGCGAACCGGGAGAACATGGCGGCCCGGGCCAACCGGACCCGTTCCTACGATACGGACGACTACGAGGCGGCGGAGTCGGTGTTGGCCGGGTACGGGATGACCAGCGTCCGTTTCGGCGACCTGCAGTTCATCGGTGGGGTGCGGGTGGAGCAGACGCGGCTAAACTACCTGGGCAATCAGGTCATCTACGACTCGGACGGGGATTTTGCCGAGACCGTTCTGGCCGAGGCTTCGCAGAGCTACGTGGATCTCTTCCCTATGCTGAACTTCCGGTATCTGATGGGAGAAGACACCAACCTGCGGTTCGCCTGGTCCAACACCATCGTACGGCCGAGCTTCATCTCCATCGCACCGTACGAGACCCGGAACATCGACAGCGAGACCATCTCCCGGGGGAATCCGGAGCTTCCGCCGGCTCGTTCCATGAACTGGGACCTCACCATGGACCACTACTTCCAGTCGGTGGGCTTCCTGTCGGCCGGGGTCTTCCTGAAGAGCATGCGGGACTTCGCCTTCACCTTCACCGAGTTGGTGGATGCGCCGGGGTCGGAGATCGACGGCTTCGAGTTGCGGCGGCCGGAGGCGGGGAATGCGGCCCGGGCCTACGGGGTGGAGGTAGCCTGGCAGCAGCAGATGAACTTCCTCCCCGGTGGGTGGAGCGGGCTCGGGCTCCTGGCTAACTACACCTGGACTGGGAGCACGACGGATTTCGATGATCCAGGCTACGATGAGCGGAATCTGCCCCTTCCGCGTCAGGTTCCCCATATCGCCAACGTAGCGCTCTCCTACGATCGGGGCGGCTTCTCCGGGAACGTCTCCTGGAACTACCAGGGCACGCAGCTTCACAGCGTGCAGTCGGATGCGGACAACGATCGGTGGCTGGATGCCCGGTACCAGATCGATCTTTCGGCGAGCCAGGTGCTCCCCTTCGCCACCGGGGCGCGGCTCTACGCCGAGGTGAACAACCTGACGGGGCAGGACCAGCTCCGGTATCGGGGGGATGTGATGTTCCCGGACCGGTACAACATCTACGGGACCCGGGTGCTGGCGGGCGTCCGCTGGGCGTTCTGATCCGATGGGTGGGCCGGCCGGTGGCGGGCCGGCGGTTCGATTGATGGGAGGAAGGCGGCGGCGCCGGACCGGCAGCGCGCAGGAGGCGCACCGGAAACCGGCGCCGTCGCCCCTTTACCGGAGGTCCCGGAAGCGGTAGACTTCTCGTCCTGCCTCGCAAGGGGTGGGAACAGATCGGGTCGCGTGCGAGTGGGAACCGCTGGCGGACATGCGCCGCTGGAGGAAAGTCCGAGCTCCACAGGGCAGGATGCCGGGTAACGCCCGGGCGGCGAGAGCCGATGGAAAGTGCCACAGAGAGTAGACCGCCGATGGTCCGGTTGGCTTCACGGTCGCCGGACACAGGTAAGGGTGAAAGGGTGCGGTAAGAGCGCACCGGGCCGGCGGTAACGTCGGTCGCACGGTAAACCCCATCCGGAGCAAGGCCAAGCAGGGACGAGGAGCTGCCCGCTCCATCCGAGTCCCGGGTAGGCTGCACGAGGTTCGCAGTAATGCGGATCCCAGAGAAATGGTTCCCCGTCGCTTCGGCGATGACAGAACTCGGCTTATTCGCACGCCACCCCCGATCTACAACGCGCCCGTAGCTCAGCTGGATAGAGCGTCGGCCTCCGGAGCCGAAGGTCAGAGGTTCGAATCCTCTCGGGCGCACTGGTAGTAACCGGTCAGACGGCATCACGAGAGGATCTGCGAAGCGCCAGCGGAGCTAATCCTCTCGGGCGCACTGGTAGTCAACGGAAAGACAAGAGGGAGCCCCGCAGCGGCCTGGCCGCGGTGGGGCTTTTCCTTA
>REEG01000104.1 GCA_007695195.1 Gemmatimonadales bacterium
ACACCGAACTCTTCCACATCATGTGCGCGGCGCTGGGAACCCGCTTCGAGAATCCAGGGATGACGGAGGCGGAAGCGCTGGAGGTGATGGCCCGGGGGAGGTCGGGCTAAGACCCGCCCTCATCCGTCCCCTCATCCTCGGCCACCTGCTCGAGGATGAGGTTGTGGGCCCGGAGCCGGAGAGAGCTGATGCGGATGAAGCCCCAGGCGTCGGACTGGTCGTATCCGCCGGCCCGGTCCATGGACGACAGCTCCTGGTCGTACAGGAGGCTGGACGAGGTGCGACCCTGCAGGATCACATTCCCCTTGTAGAGGTCCAGTCGGACCCGCCCGTCGATGAGCTGCTCGGACTGGCGGAAGGCGGCCTGGATGAAGTCCATTTCCGGCGAGAACCAGAAGCCGTTGTAGATGATCTCGGCGAAGCGGGGCGAGAGCATGTCCCGAAGCCGAAGCACCTCCCGGTCCATGGCCACCCCCTCCAGGTCTCGAAGCGCGTGGTGGAGGATGGTCCCCCCCGGCGTCTCGTAGATGCCCCGGGACTTGATGCCCACGAACCGGTTCTCCACCATGTCGACCCGCCCGACCCCATGGAGGCCGCCGAGCTCGTTCAGGTAGGTGAAGAGGGCCACGGCATCCGAGTGGATGGTCCCGTCGTCCAGATTCTCCACCCGGGTGGGGATGGCGTCCTTGAATTCGATGGCGAGGCGGGACGGCTCGTCCGGGGCCTCCGCCACAGACCGGGTGAGCTTGAACATGTCCGCCGGGGGCGGCGTCTCCGGGTCTTCCAGGATCCCGGCCTCGTAGGACCGGTGCATGAGGTTCTCGTCGCTGGAGTAGGGCTTCTCCGCCGTGGCTTCCACCGGGATGTCGTGCTCCCGGGTGAAGGCCAGCAGATCCGAACGGCCCTGGAAACGCTCCAGGAATTCCGGATCCTTCCACGGGGCGATGACCTTGAGCTGCGGAGCCAGGGCGGCGAAGGCCAGTTCAAAGCGGACCTGGTCGTTCCCCTTCCCCGTGGCGCCATGGGCCACGGCCCCTGCACCCTCCCGGAGAGCGATCTCCACCTGCCGACGGGCGATGACGGGCCGTGCCAGGGCCGTCCCCAGGAGGTAGCGGTTCTCGTAGACGGCGTTTCCGGCGATGGCGGGGAAGATGAATTCCCGGACGAAGTCGTCCTTCAGGTCTTCCACGAACACCTTGGAGGCTCCAGTGCGAAGGGCTCGCTCGGCCACATCGTCGAAGTCCTCCTTCTGCCCCACGTCGGCCACATAGGCGATGACCTCGTAGCCCTGCTGCTCCAGGACCTTCAGGATGCACGCCGTGTCCAATCCGCCACTGTACGCCAGGACCACCTTCTTCTCGTTCACCGCCACCCCCGTGGAAGGGTTCATTTGCATGAGCAGGAGACCGAATAGAAGGTAGAAAGGCGACAGACAGCAAGGGGCCGGCCCGACCGACCGTGCCGGCAACCACCCCGGGAGCCCAGTCCGTGCCCCGGACGCGACGCCGGCGCCACGCGGAGTCGCCCCAACCCCAGTCAGCCACGCCAGGAGTCGAACCATGCTCGCTCGTCACGTCATCCCCCTCCCGGAGCACATCTACCCGGCCGACGAGTGGCGCATCGTGGAGTCGCGTTTCGACCCACGCCATATGGCCCGGGCCGAAACCATCTTCGCCCAGAGCAACGGCTTCGTGGGACTCCGAGCCACGCCGGAAGAAGGTCGCCCCTCTCTGTCGCCCGGCACCTTCGTGAGCGGCTTCCATGAGACCTGGCCCATCAAGCATGCCGAGGAGGCGTACGGGCTGGCCCGGACGGGACAGACCATCGTCAACGTCCCCGACGCCACCGTGTTCAAGCTGTACGTGGACGACGAGCCGCTGGTTCTCCCCTTCGCGCATCTGGCCGAGTACGGGCGAGTGCTGGACATGCGCGCCGGCGAGCTCACCCGGGAACTCATCTGGTCCACGCCCGGAGGAAAGCGCGTCCGGGTCCGATCGAGCCGGATGGTGTCGTTTCGGGATCGGCACCTGGTGGTCATGGACTATGAGGTCACCCTCCTGGACGGGACGGCGCCCGTCACCATCGTGTCCAAGGTGCTGAACCGGCAGGATACCGTCCCTGAGGATGAGCCCGCTCCGGGTGCGGTGGATCCGCGCCTGGCCCGGCAGTTCCCGGAACGGGTGCTTCGGTGCAAGGTGGCCCGGACCGTGGACCATCGGATCCTGCTGGGGTACCGGACGTCCCGGAGCGGCATGATGCTGGGCCTCGGGGTTGATCATGTGATCCGGACCCGGGCATCACACCGGGTGGAGGTGGAGGCGGACGGAGACATGTCCCGCCTCGTCCTCACCGCGGAGCCGGCTCCGGGGGAGCCCATTCGCATCACCAAGTACGCCACCTATCAGAGTTCGACGGTGGTGCCGGCACCGGAACTGGCCGATCGCTGTGCCCGCACTCTGGACCGGGCCGTGCGGCAGGGGCTGGATCACCACCGGGAGGCCCAGCGAGGGGAACTCGACCGCTTCTGGGATCGTGCCGACATCCGTATATCCAACGGCCCCGAGACGGCCCGCACCCGTCAGGCCATCCGTTGGAACCTCTTTCAGCTCGCACAGGCCACCTGGCGGGCCGAGGGGGCGGGGGTGCCGGCCAAGGGGCTCACCGGTCAGGCCTACGAAGGCCACTACTTCTGGGACACGGAGATCTACGTGCTCCCCTTCCTCGCCTACACCCATCCGCGCATTGCCCGGAACCTGCTGCGGTTCCGGCACTCCATGCTGGACCGTGCCAGGGAACGGGCACGGGAGATGCGGCAGCGGGGGGCCCTCTTCCCCTGGCGCACCATCAACGGAGACGAGGCCTCGGCCTACTATCAGGCCGGAACAGCCCAGTACCACATCAACGCCGATATCGCCTACGCCGTGCTTCGCTACGTGGAGATCCGGGATGACCCGGAGTTCATGGCCCGGTGGGGTGCGGAACTCCTGGTGGAGACGGCGCGCATGTGGGCCAACCTGGGGTTCTATGGGGAGGGCGGGGACTTCCACATCCACGGGGTGACGGGCCCCGACGAGTACACCACAGTTGTGAACGACAACGCGTTCACCAACCTCATGGCCCGACGGAATCTGAAGGCGGCGGTGGGGGTCGTCCGGGAGATGGCGGCGGGGGACCCGGCGAGCTTCCACGCCCTGGTGGATGCCACCGACCTCCTTTGGGACGAAACGGAAGTCTGGGAGAAAGCGGCGGAGGCCATGTTCATCCCCTTCGACAAGAAGCGGGGGATCCTCCCCCAGGACGCCGGTTTCCTGGATCGGGAGCGATGGGACCTCACCGCCACCCCCCGGGAGCTCTTCCCCCTCCTCCTCCACTTCCACCCCCTCACCATCTACCGGTATCAGGTCATCAAGCAGGCCGATGTGGTCCTGGCCCTCTTCCTCCTGGGCGAGGAATTCAGCCTGGACGAGAAGCGACGGAACTTCCAGTACTACGACCCTCTCACCACCGGGGACTCGTCTCTCTCCGCGGCGGTTCAGAGCATCGTGGCCGCCGAGATCGGCGACGCGGCCAAGGCCATGGAATACTTCGAGTACGCCCTCATGATGGACCTGGGTGATGTGGCGGGGAACGTGTCCGACGGGGTTCATGTGGCCTCCACCGGGGGGGTGTGGCAGGCCCTGATCTTCGGCTTCGCCGGTGTCCGGGACCGGGAAGGGCACCTCGAGGTCAATCCCGCCCTGCCCGCCGAATGGGACGAACTCGCCTTCTCCCTCCGGTTTCGCGATCGCCAGCTCCGGGTCCACCTGGGATCGGACGTGGAGCGCTATCTGCTGGAAGAAGGCGACTCCCTGGAGATCCGGATCCGGGGCAAGGCGTACACTCTGGAGGTAGGCGAGGCTCTGGAGGTGGCGCCCCGCTGACGCCATCTTGTTCTCTGGTGGGGCGATGGCCCACCCGACCCCGCTCGAGGTCTCCGGGCCATCCCCCGTGCGTACCCCTGAGGAAGGAGCTCTCCGCCATGTGTCGTCTCGTGTTCGCTCTTCCGTTGTTCCTTCTCCTGGCCTGGACGGCTCCCGGACACGTCCAGGCCCAGACCCTCGCCACCGACGACCCGGTCCTGCAGGGGATCTGGGAACGGGCCATGCACCACTCCCAGGTGGAAGACCTGGCCCAGGCCCTCATCGATTCGGTGGGGCCCCGCCTGGTGGGAACGCCGGGCATCGACCGGGCCCACGACTGGATGGTCCAGAAGTACGCCGAGTGGGGAGTGGAGGCCGAGAATCGTCAATACGGGACCTGGCAGGGGTGGCGCCGGGGCATCAGCCACATCGACATGCTGGAGCCCTGGGTTCGCTCCCTGGAAGGGATCAACCTGGCGTGGAGCCCGGGGACTGACGGGCCGGTGACCGGCGACGTGGTGGTGCTCCCGGCGCTGGACAGCCCGGAGGCCTTCGAGGCCTGGCTCCCCTCGGTGGCGGGGCGCTTCGTCATGATCTCCCTGGCGCCCTTCTCCTGCCGCCCCGAGAGCAACTGGGAAGAGCACGCCACCACCGAGTCGCTGGAGCGGTACAGGGAGCGGCGAGCCGAGGAGACGCAGGAGTGGAACGCCCGGATCCAGGCCACAGGGCTGAACGCCCAGACCCTTCCCCTGCGACTGGAAGAGGCGGGAGCGGCGGGGCTCGTGACCATCAACTGGTCCGGGGGGTGGGGGACGAACCGGGTCTTCAGCTCCCGCACCCGGGAGATCCCCACCTTCGAGCTCTCCTGCGAGGACTACGGCATGCTCTTCCGCCAGGCCGCTCGGGACCAGGGCCCGGTGCTCAGGGTGAACTTCGAGGCCGAGTTCCTGGGTGAAGTCCCGGTGTTCAACACCATCGCCACCATCCCCGGCACCGAGCTCCCTGACGAGTACGTGGTCCTCTCGGCCCACGTGGACACCTGGGACGGCGCCCCCGGAGCCGTGGACAACGGCACCGGCGTGGTCCTCATGATGGAAGCGGTGCGGATTCTCCGGGAGGTGTATCCCAACCCCCGGCGCACCATCCTGGTGGGCCACTGGGGCGGAGAGGAGCAGGGCTTGAACGGGTCCCGGGCCTTCGCCGAGGATCACCCGGAGGTGGTGGAGGGGATGCAGGTGCTCCTGAACCAGGACAACGGCACCGGCCGCATCGTGAACATCTCCCTCCAGGGGTTCACCGAAGCGCCGGGGAGCATGGCCAACTGGCTGGCCCAGGTGCCCCAGGAGGTCACCCGGCACATCAACCTGACCATCCCGGGCATGCCCTCGGCGGGCGGGACGGATCACGCCGCCTTCGTCTGTTTCGGCGCCCCGGCCCTCAGCCTCTCGGCCCTCCCCTGGGACTACTTCACCTACACCTGGCACACCAATCGGGACACCTTCGACAAGATCGTCCTGGACGACCTCAAGAACAACGTGGTCCTGGTGGCCTCACTGGCGTATCTCGCTTCCCAGGATCCGGAGCGGGTGTCCCGGCAGCAGAGGACGGTCTTCCCGGTGAGCCCCCAGACGGGCCAGCCCATGGGGTGGCCGTCGTGCCAGCCGGCGACACGGTCGGCGCCGTGGTGAGGCAGGAGGGGGGCCGGAGAGGTCGCTGAAGAAGGCGGGCAGGGCTGGGGGCCGAGGGTGTCGTTACTCTTCCGTTACCTCTCCGCGCCCCAGCCCGTGACCTGGGCGGGATAGAATCATGCGAGGATCGGAGTAGACAGGTCGGTGAGGTACCGTCTCCGATCCGGGACATCCTCTTCCTTCCGGCCCCCAGCCCGAGGTCCATGAGCGCCCAACCCGTCACCTCCGGAGCCCCGCGCATCCTGGTGGTGGAAGACGAGCCGGACATCGCCGCCCTTCTGGCCTATCAACTCACCCGGGCAGGGTTCCGGGTCGAGACGGCCTCCAATGGAGCGGAGGCCGTCTCAGCCATCGACCGGACCATTCCCGACCTCCTGATCCTGGACCGCATGGTGCCGGAGATCTCCGGAGACGAAGTGCTGCGCCGGGTGCGGGAAGAACCGGCGACTCGCACCGTCCCGGTCCTCATGCTCACCGCCAAGCGGGAGCAGGAAGACCGCATCGAAGGGCTCGAGATGGGGGCGGACGACTACCTGACCAAACCGTTCAGTCCCCGGGAACTGGTGCTACGGGTGCAGGCCATCCTGCGTCGAACCGAGCAGGGGTCCACCGAAACGGGGGGGAAGATCCTCCGAGCGGGGCCGTTGGTCCTGGACCTCACCGCCCACCTGGCCACCCTGGACGGTGAAGAGCTCTCCCTGACCCCCACCGAGTTCCGGCTCCTCCAGACGCTCATGGAGCGCAAGGGTCGGACCCAGAGTCGCAAGCAGCTCCTGGAGCGAGCCTGGGAAGTGGATTCCAATGTGGCGGATCGCATCCAGACCCGGACGGTGGACATGCATGTCCGGCGCCTCCGGGCCAAGCTCGAACGTTTTGGAGACTGGGTCGAAACGGTGAGGGGATTCGGCTACCGCCTCCGGGTCCCGGAATCGGAGGGGTTCGGGAATTCCCGGGGAGTCGAAGACGGCCAGTCGTAGCGGGCGCCGTCGTCCCCGTTCACTGCTCGTCCCGATCCGCCCCGTGTTTGATGCTCTTCCCCTCCACCATGTAGACCACATCCTCGGCCACATTGGTGGCCAGATCGGCGACTCGCTCCAGGTTTCGCCCGACAAGGATGAGGGACATGCCGGTACCCACCCAACGGGGATCCTCCGTCATGAGGGTCAACAGGCTGCGGAACCCGGTGTTGTGCAGCGAGTCCACCAGATCATCCCTCCGACACACCTCCCGGGCCGATGCGCTATCCCCGCGGACGAAGCTGTCCAACGCCTGGGTGAGCATGTCCCGCCCGATCTGGGCCATCTCCTCGATCTGGGGAAAGCGGGAGAGGGGAGCGGGGACGGCGCCAAGATGGTGCACCGTCTCGGCGATGTTCACGGCGTGGTCTCCGACCCGCTCCAGGTCGTTGGCGATGCGGAGGATCATGGTGATGAGCCGGAGATCCCGTGCAAAGGGTTGATGGCGCGCCAGCAGGTTGATCCCAGCCTCGTCCACCTCCACCTCGGCCGCATCCAACTCACGATCGCCCAGGATGACCGAGTCCGCCTTGGCCGCATCTCCCTCCACAAGCGCCTCCACCGCCGTCCGGAGCAGTTCCTCGGCCAGCACCGACATATCCAGGAGCTGGCTTCGGAGCAGTTCCAGGTCATGCTGGAAGTGACGGGCCCCTTCTCCCACGTTCATCCGAACCGTCCCGTGATGTAGGCTTCGGTCTGGGCCTCTTTCGGGTTCGTGAAGATGACGTCGGTCTCACCGAATTCGATGAGTTCTCCCATGTAGAAGAACGCCGTGTAATCCGAGACCCGGGCAGCCTGTTGCATGTTGTGTGTCACGATGGCGATGGTGTACTCCGCCTTCAGGTCGAAGATCAGCTCCTCGATCCTCTGGGTGGCTGTGGGGTCCAGGGCGCTGGCCGGCTCGTCCATCAAGAGAACCTTGGGGCGGACAGCCAGGGCCCGGGCGATGCACAACCTCTGCTGCTGCCCACCCGAGAGCCCGGTGGCGGGATCGTCCAGGCGGTCCTTCACCTCGTCCCACAGAGCGGCCTGACGGAGGACCTCCTCCACCAGGTCCTGGAGATCCGACCGTCGCCTCATCCCATGCCTGCGGGGGGCGAAGGTGATGTTCTCACGGATGCTCATGGTGGGAAAGGGGTTGGGGCGCTGGAAGACCATCCCCACCCGGATCCGGAGCTCTACGGGGTTCATCCCCCCATTGTAGATATCCCTGTCGCCCAGGTACACATGTCCAGTGACCCGGGCCGACCGGGTGTTGTCGTGCATCCGGTTCAGGGAACGGAGGAAGGTCGTCTTCCCGCACCCACTGGGTCCGATGATGGCGGTCACCGCTCCGGGCCGGATCTCCATATCCACGCCCTTCACCGCCTCCGTCTTCCCGAAATATACCCGGAGGTCCTTGGTTTGCATCCGTTCCGGCATCATCCTCTTCCAGCCAAGTTGCTTCGAGGGAGGGCAGGCGGCTTCAGCCGCCTGCCATGAATCGGGCCCGCCGGGCCCAGAGGGTCCGCGCCGCCACGTTCAGCACAAGCACGACGGAGACGAGGACGAAGGCGCCGGCCCAGGCCTGATCGTGCCAGTGATCGAAGGGGCTGATGGCGTAGTTGTAGATGTTCACCGGAACGGTGGCGGTGGGTTGATCCAGCCCTTCCATCCAGAACCGACTGTTGAAGGCGGTGAAGAGGAGGGGAGCCGTCTCCCCAGCCACCCTCGCCGTAGCCAGCATGATGCCCGTGAGCACGTTCCCCATGGCAGCAGGAAGGACGACCCGAAGTGTGGTGGAGGCATCGCCCAGTCCCAGGGCGAATGCACCTTCCCTCTGATGGCGAGGCACCAGGGCCAGGGCCTCCTGGGTCGTGATGGCCACAATGGGAACGAAGAGCACGGCCAGGGCGATGGCTCCGGAGAGGGCGCTGAACCGGCCCATGGTCACCACGATGAGGCCGTAGGCGACGATCCCGGCCACGATGGAGGGAAGGCCGGCCATGACCTCACACAGGAACCGGGTCGACCGGCCCAGGAGGTTGTTTCCGTATTCGCTCATGTAGATCCCGGTCCCTACCCCCACCGGGATCCCCATGAGAATGGCGGAACCCACCACCACGACGGAGCCCAGGAAGGCGTGGGCCCAGCCACCTCCAGGGCGTGTGGGCGGCTCCGGAAGCGATGTGAGGAATTCCACCGAGAGGTGCGCTGCTCCCACGCTCACCACATCCCACAGGACCCAGACCAAGGGGACCACGGCTGCCGCAAGGGCCACCACGCACAGACCCACCAGAATCCGATCCCTGAGGAATCGGAGCCTGAGCCGGAGCGGAATGGTCTGAGATACCCCCTCGCTCATACCCCCCCCCGTGACACCCGGCCGATGATGAGGCGCCCGATGGAGTTCAGGACAAAGGAAAGGGCGAAGAGGATGAGCCCGATGGCTACCAGGGACGCCACGTGGATCTCCGAGGCCGCCTCACGGAGTTCGTTGGCGATAATGGCAGTCATGGAGTTTCCGGCCTCGAAGTAATCGAAGGTGAGCCCCAGGCTGTTCCCGATGGTCATGGTGGTGGCCATGGTTTCGCCCAATGCCCGCCCGAGCCCAAGGACCGCCGCGCTGAAGATGCCGGCCCGGCCGTACGCCAGGACCACGTGACGCATGGCCTCCCAGCGGGTGCACCCGAGGGCCAGCGCCCCTTCACGCTGGTCCCGGGGAACCGTCATGAGGACTTCCCGGCTCAGCGAGGCGATGATGGGGATGATCATGATGGCCAGGATGAGGCTCGCCGTGAGGAGCGTGTACCCGGCGCCCGGCTCACCGAAGATGGGCAGATACCCCAGGGGTGAACCGGCGATGAATGGCATCACCGTTCCCTGCACCACCGGCGCCAGTACGAAGATTCCCCAGAGCCCGAACACCACGGAGGGCACCGCCGCCAGGAGTTCCACGATGAAGATGAGCGGATCCCGCACGGCGCGAGGGGCGAATTCCGTCAGGAGAATGGCGATCCCCAGGCTGACGGGCAGGGCAATGACCAGAGCCATCCCGCTGGTGAGCAAGGTCCCGGCAATGAACGGGAGTGCCCCGAACTCCCCTCGCACCGGATTCCACTCCGTGCGCCAGATGAAGCTCAGACCCCACTGTTCCCAGGCGGGCCGGGAACCCATCCAGAGCTCATAGAAGATCAGGCCGGCCGTGATCAGGACGAGACACGCCAAGGCGCCGGTTGTGAGCCGGAACCAACTCCCGCCCACGGCCGCAGAGACCCCGCTTCGGGTTACCAAGTTCGAATCGGGTCGCCGTTGAAGCGGATTCGGTCAAGCGTCGCCAGATTCCGCTCCTGAAGCGCTTCGGGGAGCGCTGCGTTCTGGACTTCATTGTTGAAGCGCTGTCCCTCGGTGACGGCCCACTCCAACCACCGCACGATGGATTCGGCCCGCTCCCGTGTCATCCGAGACCCCAAGGTGCTCAGCTCCTCGTAGACGAAGAAGTACGAGAACGAAGAGATGGGGTAGGCCCCGGCTCCGGGGGGATCGGTGAAGCTGACCTCATGCCACGGCTCGTGGCCTGCGGGAAGCTGTCCCACTACCGTCTCGGCGGCGAGGGTTCCTCCGTCCAGCGTGGGGGCCAGGAACTCCCCCTCCTGATTCCGGATCAGAGCGGCCGGGAGCGAAAGGGCGTCCAGATACGAAAGCTCCACATATCCGATGGAGCCTCGGCTGTTGCGGATGGCGCCGGCCACACCCTCATTCCCGTTCCCCCCGATGCCCCTGGGCCAGGAAACGGAGGTGGAGAACCCCACGTCCTCGGCCCAGACGGGGTCGAGCTTGCTGAGATACTCGGTGAACACGTAGGTCGTCCCCGATCCGTCGGAGCGATGGACCACAACGATCTCGGTGTCGGGAAGCTCGGATCCCGGGTTCAGTTCCTGGATCGCCGGGTTGCTCCACCGCCGGATCTCCCCCCGGTAGATGGCTCCCAGCACCTCACCACTGAGGCGCAGTTCTTCCACGCCCGGGACGTTGTAGGCGATGGCCACCGTTCCGATGGTGAACGGAAGGGTCAGGGTGCCCGGAGCGTTGGCGAACTGTTCAGGGGAGAGGGGAGCTTCAGACGCCGCAAAATCCACCGTCCGGTCGGTGTGGGCCCGGATTCCACCTCCGGAACCGATGGAATTGTAGTTCACGCGGGAGCCCGTCTCAGCCTGGTACTCGCTACTCCAGGTGCTGATGAGGGGCATGGCGAAGGTGGCGCCGGCACCGTTCAGGGTCAGACCGCCCCGGCCGCCCCCTTCACTTCCGTCCCCACCACAGGCTACGAGACCGAAAAGGATGGCGCCGGTGAAGCCCGCCATGAAGAGTCGACGGGGGGCCGGGCTGTGGCGCGGGAAGCGACCCATGAATCACTCCGGATGTCGGAAGTGGGGCTAGGAGGCCTGGGCTTGACCAGGCTCTGGATCCGAACCGGAAAGGTGGGTGGAGATGGTCACGAAACTGTCACGAACAGCGGTGAACCATGTAACAAATAGGGTGCGGACCCCGGACGGCCCCGCTTCAGGGCTTCACAGTGCCCTCGCCCCGCCGCTCCCCCGCCATGGTTCGAGCCATGAGTTCCCGATGGAGATTCATAGGAGCCGCCTGGCCGGTCGGTGTCCGCAGGGTATACCGGCCCGTGCTGTCCAGATCCCAGGCCAGTTCATTGTCCTGCAGGCTCAGGTCGAGGATTTCCGAGATCCGGGTTTCCAACCCCGGATCCTCCACCGGCGCCAGAGCCTCGATCCGCTCATCCAGATTGCGGGTCCGCCAGTCGGCACTCCCGATGAGGGTCAGGGGCGAACCGCCGTTCCCGAAGCGGAAGATTCGCTCGTGCTCCAGGAATCGTCCCAGAACACTCAGCACCTCGATGTTCTCGCTGTAGCCCGGCACGCCGGGCCGCAGACGACAATGGCCCCGCACCACAAGGCGGATCTTCACCCCCGCCCTTGAGGCCTCGTAGAGCTTCCGAATGATCCCCGGATCGTCCAGGGCATTCATCTTGGCGTCGATGGAAGCCGGCTCTCCGGCCTGAGCTCGCTGGATTTCCCCGTGGATGAGGGCATAGAAGCGTTGGCGCATGTCCCCCGGTGCCACGATGAGCTTCCGGTAATCCTGGTCCGGCGCATACCCTGTGAGGAAGTGGAAGAGGTCTACCACGTCGGCACCGATTTCGGGGTCCGTCGTGAGAAGTCCCAGGTCGGTATAGATTCCGGCGTTGCCGGCGTGATAGTTCCCGGTACCGATGTGGCAGTAGACCCGCGGCCTGCCCTCTTCCCGACGTACCACCAGGATGGCCTTGGCGTGGGTCTTCAGCCCCACCAACCCGTAGGCCACGTGGACCCCGGCGTTCTCGAGCATTCGAGCCCAATCGATGTTGTTCTGTTCATCGAATCGGGCCTTGACCTCGACCAGCACGGCCACCTCCTTGCCCAACTCGGCGGCACGGAGGAGGGCCTTTACGATCCGGGAATCGTCGGAGGTTCGGTACAGGGTCTGCTTGATGGCCAGGACCTCTGGATCTGCGGCCGCCTCTTCCACGAGCCGGGTGACGCTGGCGTTGAAGGACTCGTAGGGATGATGGACCAGAACGTCGCCGGCGCGGATGATGGAGAAGATGTCCTCCTCTTCCGTCGATTCCCCCTCGTGGAGGAGGCGGGGCGGGATCCGGGGTTCCCACGGCTCCAGCTTGTGGCGGGGAAGCGGCAGGGACACGATCTCCATGAGGTCGTTCAGGGCCAGATGACTCCTGAAGTCGGCCACATCCGCGGCATCCACGTTCAGCTCACGGATCAGCAGCTGTCGCACCCGCTGAGGTGTATCCGCCTCCACCTCCAGGCGAACCACCGGGGCAAAGCGTCGCTCCCGAAGTTCCTGGGAGATCATGGCCAGAAGATCTTCCGCCTCTTCCTCGTCGCGGCGGATATCGGCGTTCCGGATGACCCTGAAGAGGTGCGCATCCTCCACGGTCATGGATCCGAAGAGCTTGCCGAT
This sequence comes from Gemmatimonadales bacterium, assembly GCA_007695195.1. Taxonomy (GTDB): domain Bacteria; phylum Gemmatimonadota; class Gemmatimonadetes; order Longimicrobiales; family Gaopeijiaceae; genus PWLA01. The sequence continues at coordinate 12,619 of REEG01000104.1, forward strand.
ATGGGTGCGGATCACCTCCTCGGCGGGGACGAGGCGGATTTCCCCCGCTCCCTCACGGCCCAGAACGATCCAGCGCCTGGTATGGTTGGTTGGCACCTTCACCCTGGCGAAGTGGAGGGTGCCGCGCTCCGGGTGTCGGAGTACCACCGCCAGGGACAGGCTGAGGTTCGAGATGAAGGGGAACGGGTGGCCGGGATCCACCGCCAGAGGGGTCAGGACCGGGTAGATCTGGTCCTGGAAGAGTGCCGAAACCCGGCTCTTCTCCTCGTCGGTCAGCTCGCTGAAGGGGCAGATCCGGACGCCGATGCTCTCCAGTTCCGGACGGAGTTCGTCGGTCCAGAGGTCATCGATGGCGCACTGCATGCGAAGGATCTCGGACCGGAGGAGGCGGAGCTGCTCCCCGGGCCCACGGCCGTCCGGTGAGAGGTGGGTGACGCCGGCCGCCTCCTGCCTCCTCAGCCCCCCGACCCGCTTCTGGACGAACTCGTCCAGGTTCCCCGCGGTGATGGCCAGGAACCTTACCCGTTCCAGGAGGGGAGCCCCCCGGTGCCGGGCGTAGTGGAATACGCGCCAGTTGAAGTCCAGCCAGCCAAGCTCCCGATTGAAGTACAGGGAAGGGTGATCGAGGTCGACCCCCTGCTCCACCGGGGCCGGTCGGACCGCAGGTTCGTAGGTGATTGGTGACGAAGACATGATGGTGGATGGCGAGGGGAGAAGGCCGTGGGCCGGTGGCGGCCGGGGAAGGCTCCGGCGATAGGGGGTCAAGGAGTGAGGCGCGATACCGGTCGGGATCCGGGGTCCAGGGATCGGATCGGCTCTGCGCCCTCCGGAACCAAGGGCAGTGTGAACCGAATCGTCGTCCCCACCCCCAATTGGCTCTCGGCCCCCACGGTACCGCCGTGTCGGTCGATGAGATGACGGACAATGGCCAGGCCGAGGCCGGTTCCACCTTCTTCCCTCGACCGGGCGGGGTCCGCCCTGTAGAACCGTTCGAAGATCCGGTCCAGGTGTTTCGCCGAGATCCCCACCCCGGTGTCCGCCACCTCGACCACGGTGGCACCAGATCCGGGGGGCGACGCCGGATTGATCCGGACGTCGATCCTTCCCCCGGGGGGAGTATAGCGCAACGCATTGGAGAAGAGATTGGTGAACACCTGACGGAGGGCACCGCGATCGGCCTCGATGCGTCCGGCACCGGCATCGGTGTGGATTGCGAAAGAGACGTTCTTGCCCCTGGCCTGCTCCGCAAAGGGGGACCAGACGTCCCGGGCCACCTGGGCCAACTCCAGCGGCTCCGGCTCGACCTTCCACCCACCCGACTCGATTCGGGACAGATCCAGGAGGTCTTCCAGAATGGCCTGGAGACGCTCGGCATTGGATTGGAGGCGCTGGGTGAACCTCCGACGCAGATCAGGGGGCAGATCGTCGTCCCGGAGTGTCTCGGCAAGACCCCGGATCACCGTCAGGGGAGTCTTCAACTCGTGCGAGGCATTGGCAACGAAGTCCCGGCGCACACCCTCCAGGCGGCGCAGCTCCGTGGTGTCGAGGAAGACGAGAACGGCTCCCCCCCGGGGCATGGGCTCGGCGGTGGCCACCAGGAATCGATCCCGGTACCTCAGTTCGGTGGGAGGCACCGCCTCGCCATTAAGCACCCGGTCCACCAGGTGGAGGAAGTCCTGCCGGCGAGCTACCGCTTCCGGGGGCAGGTCCGTGGGATCCTGCGTGAGGCCGAAGATGGCCATGGCGGCAGGATTGGCTCGCCGGACCAGGCCCCTGGAATCGAGGGCAATGATGCCTTCGGCCATGGAGTCGATGAGGGCGCCCGTCTCCTCCCGCTCCGCCTCCAACTGTGCCAGCCGTTTCTGGAGCTGAGCGGCCAGGGTGTCGAGGGCAGTGGCCAGATCACCCAGTTCGTCCTTTCGTTCCATCCGGACCCGGGCCGACAGCTCCCCGGAACTCATGGCGGTGGCCACGGCTCGCATGCGGCGAAGGGGCCTGGTGACCGCCGAACTGAATGCCAGGGCGAAGAGCGCCGATCCCAGGAGGGCAAACCATCCCACCCTCAGAACCTGGCGCTCCACCCCGCTGACCGCCGCATCGATCTCGGCGGTGCTCATGGCGAATCTGAGCACCCGTCCGTCGTCGGCGATACGGGCCGAGTAGATGAGATCTCCGTCCACGGAGGAACTGTACCGCACGGATGTGCCTACTCCGTCCCGCACGGCCGCAACCACCTCCGGTCGCCCGGCGTGGTTGTCCAGGGTCGCCAATCGATCGGCTGGAATGGCCGACTCGCCCACGACGGTCCCATTGGAATCGATGATGGTCACCCGGTGTCCGGTGAGAACTCCCATGCGGTTGGCCAGATCGTTGGGTGGGGTCTCCGGAGAAGCCTGATACAGCTCCAGCGCCAGGGAGAGCTCCCGGCCCAGATCATCGGATGCCTGTTGGATGAGCGGCGTTCTCAGCACCGCTTCCATCCCCAGGGTCAGCGCCACCACCACCGCAGCCACCAGGGCGGTGAAGCTGAGGAAGAGCTTGTGATGGATCAGGAGGCGCATGGGGGGTTCACTGGTTGCGAGGGGCACGCCACCGATACCCGAAGCCCCGCACCGTCTCGAGTCGGGCCCCGGAGCCGCCCAGTTTCGCCCGCAGCCGCTGGACATGCATGTCAACGGTGCGAGGGGTCACGGCTCCGGCCTCCTCCCATCCGGCCTCCAGCAGTTGGGCGCGACTCTGTACCCTCCCCCTCCGCTCCACCAGCGTTCGCAGCAACCGGTATTCGGTGGGTGTCAGCTGCACCGGAAGGCCGTCCACCTCAACCTGTGCCGCTCCCACATCGATGATAACCGAGCCGGTGCGGAGGATGGCGCCTTCGCCTTGCGCTCGGGGGGGAGCCGCGCGGTCGACGCGACGGAGGATGGCTTCCACCCGAAGGAGCAGTTCCTCCGGAGAGAAGGGTTTGGCCACATAATCATCGGCTCCGGCTCGGAGACCCTCCACTCGCTCATGCTCCTGGTGTCGTGCCGTCAGGATGAGGACCGGAAGATCGCGGAGCTCCGGGTCCGCCCGTAGCCTGGCCAGGACCTCCAGCCCCGGGAGCTCCGGGATCATGAGGTCGAGGATCACCAGAGCGGGGCGCTCACTCCCGATGGCGGCGAGGGCCTCCAATCCGCCGGCGACGGCGCGAACGCGGTGCGAAGCCCGGGTCAGGTGGTACGCGAGGAGCGCGGAGATATCCGGCTCATCTTCCACCACCAGGATCAGTTGCCCCATTCGGTCAATCCTCGCACGCCAGATTCCATTCCCATGCGGGTGCACCCGCATAGGGATGCTGACGCACTGGCCTGCAAAGGGAAAGCCCCCTGGAAGCGGTTGGCCGCGAGGCTGATGCTCCAGCCCTACCCGTCCATCCTTACCAGAGTGTCACGGTGGCCTGTACTCGGACCCGGGTACCATTCGCTCCGGTTGTGTGATTCCGCAACCGATGAACGTCGCCCTGGATCTTGGTGCGGTGCCCGTCCAGGTAGTGGGTGTAACCGATCCCGGTCTCGGAACGGGATGTCCCCCACTCTTCCGGTGCGGGGCCCGGACCATCACGGGTAACGCCGTCCGGCCGGACCCAGGCGTGACGGGCCACGACCTCGTGGGTGAGTCCGCGAGAGATCACCCCCGCCTGTGCGTACCCGCCCCAGGCCCCTTCCTGATCAATGGGCCCATCGGGCGACGTGGCTTGATCCATGGGATCCTGCCTGGTTCCCGGCGACTCCCGAAAAGCTTCACCGACCAACTGTACCGGCCCCACCCTCAGAGCGGCCTCGCCGTTCCATCTGGTCAGGGGAACGGCTTGTCCTCCTCGATCTTCCGTGGTGGAGAGGCCGGCGATACCCACTGCCAGCCTGGGGTCGTCGGGGACCCTGAGGGGACTTTCATTCTCCGGATAGGGGCCCAGGGGCGTGAGAACCACGCGACCGGCCATCAATGAGCGCCCCGGAATCCCGGGGTCACCCCGAATCCCCCTGGCCTGGAATCGGCCGGCCGCCCAGTGGACCCGAGTGTCCCAGGAAGTCCCGAAGATCTCGATCCCGGCGCGCCGGGCAGCACCGAACCGCCCGTCGGCCAGAGACCGATCCACCAGCGAAAGGGCACCGGATGAGTTCAGTAACTGGCGGCCGAAGGGTACCTTACCTTGCCCCATGCGGAGAGCCACGCCCCCCGGCAGAGACGCCGTGATCTGAGCATCCAGGAGGTACACATTGCTCCCGGCCAACTCGGCCTGAACCAGGTAGCGGAGCCGATCCTGCGCTGCACCTCGGACCCACACCCGCCCTCGCTGCACGGCGGTTGTGTGCGCCCCCTCAGGATGCTCCCACGTGTGTCGCATCTGCAGCCGGGCCCCGACGCCGGCCAGCCAGGTCGGGACTTCCGCTGCCACCGGGTTCTCCCTGGAGCTATCCGGGGACTCCTGAACCGGAAGAGCGGCCCCGTTGGTGGGCACCAGGAAAAGCGCCAGGCAGGTCCACAGGAAGCGAAGGAGGATTCGCACCTTGTCCCGATCTGCCGGCCCTGCCATCCCTGCCGGCCCTGCTCTCCCTGCTCTCCCTGCTCTCCCTGCCGGCCCTGCCACCCCTGCTCCCATTCTTGCTCCAATTGCGTGGCGTAACCGGTGGCGGGCACCGGTCCGTTACGTTTTAGAAGCCATATGATAGCTGATCTGTTACCTGAATGACTAGAGGGGTTCTCCATGTGCCTCATGGGCGGGGTGGTGGTGGCTCTTTGCCGTCAGCGGGTAAGACGGAGCAGTCCGCGCTCCGGGGAGCAGACCCCATCCACCCGCTGATCGAGGGCCGTGCTTGGGATTCGGGGCAGACGCTGGACATCGAGGCACAAGCCGATCACCGGTGGGGCGCCAGCCTCCGCCGCCCGGATGCCCTGTAGGGTTCGATCATAGAAGCCCCCTCCCTGGCCCAGACGTCTTCCGGCATCATCGAAGGCTAGTCCCGGCGCAAGAACCAGATCGGTCTCGGAGAGGGAGATCCGAGGCGCTTCCGGGTCGGGCGTCGGGATCCCCAACCGATCATGGGATAGATGGGTCAGTGGGAGTTCCGGGCCCAGTAGATGAAAGGCGAGATCCTTCCCCACGACCCGAGGGAGGACCCGTCGGATCCCTCGCTCCAGGAGGAGGCGATCCAGGGGGATGGTGGAGATCTCCGTGGGGAGGCTCGCGAAGTACACCACCGTGAGAGGGGAAGCCGAAAGGTGCTCCCCATCATCCAACAGGGGCATCAAGTGGGGAAGAATGGCGTGACCCGCCGACAGGAACTGGGAGGGAGCTAGCGCCTTCAGCTTCGCCCTCATCTCACGACGCAGGCGGTGTTTTTCTCGATTCAGATCCAAGGATCAGGCTCGCCACGCAGCAGGGGAAAAGGGGGTGCCCAGGAGAAACTGGCCCGGTCCTGCCCACCACGCCAGTCATATGAGAGGGAACGGGGGTACCTGAAACCTCCTAGTCCCCTTCTTCCGGTAGGGCCTCGTGAAAACCCTGGGGTTCCGCAAATCTGGTTTCCCGGACCCTCTGCGATCCGGTCCACTCATGGCTCACCGATCTCCGGCTGCGACTCAGCCTCTTCAAGGCAGGAGGAGTCGGGATCAGAATGGTTATTGGGGCGAACCCTTCCTCATCCTCGCCGACGAGAGCAACCTCAGCCGGATCCGGAGGGAGATGCCAACTTCGGTGGTTGCGGAGCTCCTGATCTCCGAACATGAGCAACTCGTCTTCGGCGCCGCCTCCATGCATTGTCGCCGACATGGGTATTCCGGCCATGTTGGAGATACGGGACGGCGAGACCACGGTTCGGACCCGGATCGGCGACAATGCGGGCGTCCGTTGAGCGGTTGCGTCGCAGTGACGGCGGTTTTGGCACCCCAGACATCCTGTCTGTTATGGCCGCCACTCGGACATCCCCGAGGGGAGGTCCGTACCCCCAACCGTGGCACTGAGGACGCTGTTGAAGTGGTGGAACCACGCACCCTGGCCAAGAGGCCCGGAATCTCCACCTTCCGGGCCTGCTGGAGTTCCTGCTGGAGGTGCAGCTGCCCCGTCACCTCGTGGATCGTGGCGATCCTCACGGGTAGTCCATCCGCCTCGGTTTACCGAGGCCGCACATGAGCCGTAGACACGGCCCCCCGTGCGGGGCGGACTGCGGTGATCTCCCACAAGCTACGGAGAATCTGCGACATGACCAATCCGGCCTCGCCCCCCCCGCGGGGGGACGGATCATACGATCAGGGGCGGAAGGCCTTGCCCGACGTTCGGCTCTCCCTTCGCGGGGGGGCGGCCCCCTGCAGCACTGGAAGGACCACGCCCTCCTCCGGCGTGTAGCCTTACTACCTCAGGGCCGGGTCGTTGACCTTGAGAACACACCAGACCACGGAATTGATGATGAGGACCGGAGGGGCGCGGGTGGGTCGGAAGGGGCGCGCGTGGGTTGGACATCCTCGTGCCAGACGAGTGGGACCGGTGATGCAGCAGGGGAAAGGTCTTCTGCAGGCCATCGACACGTGGGGACGGCTTGAAGGTCAGCTCCCACTCCAAGTGGGCCGGGGGCGGGCCAAATGCGGATTCGGCTCATCTCGAGCAACCGAGATCGACATTCATCCCGAAGTACGGGACAAATGCGGAACCATCCCGGTCTGCCGCTGAAATGCATCAACATTCGTCCCAGTCAGCGGGATGAATGTCGATGCATTTCCCCAGCAAACCCTCCGAATCAACCTTTTGCCCGCCTGGGCGGCCGTGGGCCCGCCGGCCCCCCGGCTGAACCCAGGCCCCCAGTGGCCCGCCTCTCACACCATGACCAGGCGGGCGACAAGCGGATCTGGAAATGGATCCAGAAACGGCCCTCACATCTGCCCCCAACGGCCCCACCACGACAAAAGCCCCTCATGCATTAGTGCATGTGGGGCTTGGAACTGCTTGGACTCCGCCGGAGCGGAGGCGGAGGGACTCGAACCCCCAAGGGCGATGAAGCCCGCCGCATTTCGAGTGCGGTGCCTTACCAATTAGGACTACGCCTCCGGAAACTCAGATCTTCCAGTCGGACCACGCTTGATCAATCGGAGCACCCGGATCAGCTTCGCCGTCGCTCGTGTTCCGGGCGGTACCCTTCAGATTCCAAGTTACCAATCGGGGCGCCCG
>REEG01000201.1 GCA_007695195.1 Gemmatimonadales bacterium
CCGGCGGCCCGCTTTTCTCAGCGTGCCAGCGCCGTTCCACCGAGCCGCGGATCCGAGTACACCGAATAGGTGCCGTCGGGAAGGACCAGGATGGCCTGCACATCGCCTGAAACCCCGCCCCGCTCCCGCAGGGTGTGCCCCATCGCCTCGAGCGCTTCCACCGTCTCACCCGCCAGGCCTCCCGCCTCCCAGTAGAGGAGATCCGGGAGGTGCTGGTGGTGCACCCGGGGTGCATTCACCGCCTGACTCACACTCATCCCGAAGTCCACCACCCCCACCAGGGTCTGGAAGACGGTGGTGATGATGGTGGAGCCGCCGGGGGTGCCGGTGACGAAGAGGAGGCGTCCGTCGGGGTCCGCCACCACCGTGGGGGTCATGGCCGAGAGCATGCGCTTCTCCGGCTCGATGGCGTTCTGCTCGCCCTGCACCAGGCCGAACTGGTTCGGGAAGCCCGGCTTGGCGGCGAAGTCGTCCATCTCGTTGTTCAGGAGGAAGCCGGCCCCCTCCACCGTCACCCGGTTCCCGTACCCGGAGTTGATGGTGGTGGTGACGGCCACGGCGTTCCCCCACTCGTCCACCACCGAGTAATGGGTGGTCTCGGTGGGCTCGCGGATCTCGAGGCCCGGAGCGATGGCCTCCGACGGCGTGGCCCGGGACGGGTCCATATCCGCCCCTCGCCGCCGGGCATAGGAGGGAGACAGGAGCGAGTCCATGGGAACGGGCACGAAGTCCATGTCGGCCAGGAGTTGGTTGCGGTCGGCGTAGGCCCGCTTCCACGCCTCCACCATGAGGTGGATCATCTCCGGCGCGTGCCACCCGAGCCCGGCCAGGTCATGCTCCTCCAGCATATGGGCCATGAGCGCCATGGTGACCCCGCCCGACGAGGAGGGAGGCATGGAGGTGACGGTGTGGCCCCGGTAGGTGAAGGTGACGGGCTCCCGCCAGAGGGCGTCGTAGCGTTCCAGGTCCTGGTGGGTGATGATCCCCCCGCCCCGCTCCATCTCGGCCACGATGAGATCCGCCGTCTCACCCCGGTAGAAGCCGGCGGGCCCCTCGTCCCGGATCCGGGCCAGCGTCCGGGCCAGCTCAGGCTGCCGGAAGATCTCGCCCACCTCCGGCGGCCGGTCGTCGGGGAGGAAGGTGCGGCGGGTGGTCTCGAAGGTCCGGAGCCGCTCCGCCGCCCCCCGGATGGAGCGGGCGAAGCGCTCCTGCACCTCGAACCCCTCCGCCAACTCCACCGCCGGCTGCACCAACTCGTCCCAGGGAAGGGTGCCGTACCGCTCGTGGGCGCGCCACATCCCCATCACCGTCCCTGGCACCCCCGCCGCCAGATGCCCCACCAGCGACGCATCGGTGAGCTCCCCGTCCGCGTCCAGGTACATGTCCCGATGGGCGGCCAGAGGCGCCTTCTCCCGGTAATCCAGCGCCGACGTCCCGCCGTCGGCCAGGCGGGTCACCATGAAGCCCCCACCCCCGATGTTCCCCGCCGATGGGTTCACCACCGCCAGGGCGAAGGAGACGGCGATGGCGGCGTCCATGGCTGTCCCGCCCCGCTCCAGGACGTCCAGCCCCACCCGGGTGGCGTACTCGTCGGTGGTGCTCACGGCCCCCCGGCTTCCCAGCACCGGCGCCTCCCGCGAGGGGAAGCGCCATTCGGCGGGGAAGTCGATGTCGGCGTGGGCCACCTCCGCCATGGCCGCGTCCGCCCCGGGGCGCTCGTCACCTGCGTCGGGGCCGCACGCCGCCAGGAGGGGAAGGAGGGGAAGGAGAAGCGGGAAGGGGATGGCCGGGCCGCGGAGCCGGGCCGGTCCCGGGCCAGGGGACCCGGGGCAGCGGAGGGGGGGCGATGTATTCATGGAGCCAGAATAGATGCTGGGCCCCACTCCGTCCACCGGGATCGCGAGCGGCCGCTTGGATTGCGTCCGGCCGCTGGGATCCGGAGGGACGGCGCCGCACCCTTGTCACGGCACTCGCCGGAGGCCAAGCTCATGGGGAATGGGTGGCCTCCACCGCGCTCGCTCCGGTCACCCCCGCCCCCTGCACCCGCCGCCTCCCATGCTGGACTCCCGCCTCACCGAGCAGCGCAATCCCCGCTCCGCCCACATGGACCGGCTCGACCCGGCCGGACTGGTGGCCCTCATCAACGCCGAGGACCGCACCGTGGCCGAGGCGGTGGCGCGGGAGGCCCCGGCCATCACCCGGGGCGTGGAGCTGGTGGCCGAGACGTTCCGCGCCGGCGGGCGCCTCTTCTATGTGGGCGCCGGCACCTCGGGACGCCTCGGTGTCCTGGATGCGGCGGAGATGCCGCCCACCTACGGCACCGACCCGGAGATGGTGCAGGGGATCATCGCCGGAGGGTACGAGGCGCTGGTCCGGGCCCAGGAGGGAGCCGAGGACCACCCCCACCGCGGAGCCCGGGACGTGGAAGCCCGGGGCGTGCGGTCCGGCGACTTCGTCCTGGGCATCGCCACCTCCGGAACCACCCCGTACGTCCACGGCGCCCTGGCCCGGGCCCGGGAGCTCGGGGCCCGCACCGGCTTCCTCCTGTGCACCCCGCCGACGGCGGAACTCCTGGCCACCCATGACGTGGTCATCGCCCCCCTGGTGGGTCCGGAGGTGGTGACCGGCTCCACCCGCATGAAGGCCGGGACGGCCACCAAGATGGTCCTGAACACCCTCACCACCTCCGCCATGGTCCTCACCGGGAAGGTCTGGGGGAATCTCATGGTGGATCTGCAGGTCACCTGCCGGAAGCTGGAAGATCGGGGGCGCCGCATCCTGCAGGGGACGCTGGGTGTGGAGCCGGCCCTGGCCGCTCGCCTTCTGGACGAGGCGGACGGGGAAGTGCGCACCGCCATCGCCATGCACCGCCTCGGGGTCCGTGCCCCGGAGGCGCGTCGCCTTCTGGACGAGGCGGGGGGGCGAGTGGCCGACCTCCTCTCCCCCGGCGACGGAGCGCCCTGATGGAATTCAATCCCATTCCCCCGACCGGCGGCGTTCCCCGCCCTGTGGAGGGCCGGGTTCGCACCCCCGACGGGACCGCGGCCTCCGATTCCATGGCCCCGGTCCGGGAAGGCACCCTCCCTCCGGGTCGCACCCGCATCGTGGCCGGGATCATGTCCGGGACCTCCCTGGACGGCGTGGATGTAGCCGTGGTGCGGGTGACGGGGATCCGCCCCGACGAACTGAAGGTGAAGGTGCTGGCCTTCGGATCGTACCTGCACCCGGACCGTCTCCGGGAGCGCATGCGCCGGAGCCTCCAGGGGGGGAGCCCCCGGGAGCTGGCCCTCCTCCACCGCGAGCTGGGGCGGAGCTTCGCCCGGGCCCTGACGCAGCTCATGGAGAAGACCGAGATCGCCCCGGGGACGGTGGCGGTGGTGGGCTCCCACGGTCAGACCTTCTGGCACGAGCCTCCGGCGGCGACGCTGCAGCTCGGGTGCGGTCACACCCTGGCCGAGGCCACCGGGATCCCGGTGGTCACCGACTTCCGGAGCCGGGACCTGGCGGCTGGAGGCCAGGGGGCGCCCCTGGTGCCCTGGCCCGACTGGGTCCTCTTCCGGCGCCCCGGTCTGGGGCGGGCGCTCCAGAACCTGGGCGGCATGGGGAACGTCACCTTCCTCCCCCCCGCTGGAGGCCCCGAGTCGGTGCTGGCCTTCGACACGGGGCCGGGCGTGGCCCTCCTGGACGGGGTTGCCCGCCGCGCCAGCGACGGCCGCGATCCCTGGGATGTGGACGGTCGCCGAGCCAGGGCGGGGCGGGTCCGGGACGATCTCCTGGGCCGCCTCCTGGAGGATCCCTTCTTCCGCATGCCCCCGCCCCGGACCACCGGCCGGGAACACTTCGGTGACGCGTATCTTGACGCGCTCATGGAGGAGGTCCGCCCCGAAGAGGGAGGGGAGGAAGGGTGGAACGACCTCCTGGCCACCCTCACCGCCCTCACCGCCGAGAGCGTGGCCCG
>REEG01000204.1 GCA_007695195.1 Gemmatimonadales bacterium
GGGTCCGGTGGCGGCCGGTCCCTGGGAGGGTAGGTAACCGAGATGGTTGGGCAGCGGAGGGGCTCTGGTTCGCGCCGTCTTGATGGCTGCCTTGGCGGCTCGTTCCGAGACGGCCCCGAGGGGGTGTTTTCCGAACAGCGACAGGATGGCTCCAAATTAGAATCTGGATTCTAATTTGCCACACGTGGCGGGCCATGGGTAGCGGGGGGATGGGTTCAATGGTCCCGATCCAGGGGCAGGCCATGGATCACTCGGTCCAGGAAGGCGGTGTCCAGGCTACCTGCCCCCAATTCCCGCCGGCAACCTTCCAGGAGGCGCACCCGCAGCTCTTCGGGAGTGAGGCGTGGGGTGGAGTCCAGGTATCCCTCGGCCTCGAGCCACTCCCGGAGCAGCTCGGTGTTGTCCTGTCGCCACCGCGACAACTCTCCGGCGGCCAGGCGTTCGATCAGGACCGATCCATCCCCGGCGCAGTCGGTGGCCAGCGCCACCACCCGGTCCAGGAAGATCTCCGAGATTCCGGCGGCCTCCGTGAGCACCTCCCGGTCCACCGGCGGCGAGCGACCGATCCGCCAGAGTTCGGTGGCCAGCTCCACCGCCCGGGCGCGGGAAGCAAGAGCGTCCAGGTTGGCCTCGTCCACGCCGAGGCCGTGAATGAACTCAGGGGCCCCGGCGGCGAGTTGGCCCAGTGGCCCCCACCGTTGGATCCCGTCGGCCAGGAGGCGATGGAGAACCTCCGGATCTTCCACCAGATGCCAGAGGTGGAGTCGGTGAGCGCTCCTGGCCCACGGATCGATCCCGTCCAGGAGCCCCGCTTCCGCCAACCGTCGTCCATATTCCTTCAGGCCATCTCCGGCGGGACGAGGGACGTCCAGGGGCCGGGGCGACGTCAGTGTGGGAGGGAAGCTGTCCGCGCGCTCCCGCCCCCGCACCTGATCCAGATCCAGGTGCCGGAAAGGGACATCCGCGCCCGTGCCCTCCAGCTGCATCCGCCACTTGGCCACCTCGCTGGGCTGGGCGGTGAAGCAGAAGACCTGCCGCCCTCCTCGGGCGATCTCCATCACCGTCTCCACGATACGGGCGATGCGGTCGTCATCGCTGGTGGCCAGGGTCTCGTCCAGGAGGAGGGGTAGCTGGACGGATTCCTCCTCTTCCAGGAAGGCCAGGCGCACCGCCATGAGGGTCTGGATCCGCTCGCCCCCGGAGAGTTCGTCAAGGGGTCGGGACGGTCCGTCCCCGCGTCGAACCCGGAACTCCGGCTCACCCTGGATGTCCTGCACCTCCAGAGCCAGTAGCCCACGGGTGAAGCGGGAGAGGAGGCGAGACGCACGACGGAGCACGGCGGGCCGGGACCGCTCGCTCTCCTCGGCTCGGATGAACTCCGTGACATGGAAGCCCGCCACCTCCGCCTCCGCCCTCTCCCTCTCGTCGGAGAGAGCCGCCATGGCTGCGTCACGCCGGGCCAGCAGGTCGGCCATCCCGGTTCCCTGGGCAGCGCTCCGGACCTCGGTGCGGATGGCGGTGATCTCTTCCATCAGTTCGTCCCGACGCTGGGCTCGCGCCTGCGCCTCCGCCAGCCGGTCCTGGATGTCGAGGCGGGTGAGTCCCGGCTCCGGAGTCGGCAGGCCGGATTCCCGGCGAATGCCGTCCCGGACGGCCTGGGCCCGAAGGAGTTCGTCCCGAGCCCTCGTCCAATCCGAACCCTGTTCCACCCATTCGGTGAGTGTGGCTTCGTCGCCTGGTTCCAACCCGAGGCGTGCCCAGAACTCCGCCTCTTCCTGTTCCAGGACCCCCAACTCCTCCTCCAGCTCCTCCATGCTCCGGTGGGCGGCCATGCGGGCCCGGACGGCCGCGCCACGGCGTTCGTTTCGGCGTCCCAGTTCGGTGACCACCCCCTGGATGGCGGCACCGGTGGCCACCTCCACTGCCGTCACCGGAGCCAGCTCCTCCAGGAGACGGTGGAAGCGTCGCTCCCACGCGTCGTCCAGGGCGTCCGCCTCCCCTTCTGCCGCCGCGGCCCGGGCCCGGGCCTCTCGCCATCCCGCCACACTCCGGACGAAGTCTGGGAGCCACCGGAGCGGTAGCTCGCCCGACGCTGCCGCCAGGTCATTAGAGGCGGCGGGGCTGCCCGGAATCCTCGGGACTCCACCCCCAGGGGAATCCTCGTGTGCCGGGACTCCTGCACTGCCAAGCGGGATCCCCAACCGCCGGGCCAGGTCCCGTCTCGAGCGTTCCAGGGCACCCCGTCGGCTCAGGTATGCCTCCTCTTCCCGTGCCAGGATCGTCAGGTTGGTCTGCATGGCCTCGTCCTGGATCGACTGTTGCAAAAGGGCAAAGAGCGTATCCATGTGTGCGGCCACAGCACCTTCGTCCCACCGCTCAGGCTCCGGGAGCCCGGCTGACTCGAAGCTACGTCGGTGGACGGCCCGGTCGTCGGAGCCCTCTGCAGCTGGGCCGGACGTTCCTGCCCCGGTGCCGGCGCCCACGAGAAGGGCGGCGGCGACGAGAAGCCCCAACGTCCAGAGGGGGTCTGAAACCACGGCGAGCACCATGAAGAGAAGCGCCGACAGTCCCACCGCAACTCGGAGACGGAGCCGGAGCCCGCGGCGCGTGTCTTCCCGGGGATCGGGGCCGGGAGGTGACGGTGCCTTGAGCCAGCGCCCCAGGGTCCGGATCCCGTCCCGGAGCGTATCGGACGGGATGGTCTCCGCCTCCTGCGGGCCGTTCCGGGACGCTTCGGTCTCCAATTCCTGCCGGCGGACCCGGAGCCTGAGCCCCTCCAGGCGCAGAGCCTCGGCTTCGTCCGCCAACGCCTCCAGCGCCTCCCGGGCTTCGTGGTCCAGCGCCTCCAACGCCGCCTCCGACACCTCGGTGCCCAGCTCCCGGCGGCGCCGTTCCGCCTCGCCCCGGGCTCCGGCGGCCACGCGGCGCGCCTCCGTCCGTCGGGTGTGGAGGGCGGCCAGCTCGTCGGATTCGGCGGTCCATGCAGCGAGACGGACCCCGTCGATGCCTTCCTCCGGAAGCCCCGTTTCCCGGAGCCGGGCGACGGCCTCGTCCTGTTCCCGGTGGGCATCGTGCAGTCGATCCAAAATGCGCCGGCGTCGGTGGCGAAGGGCTTTGAGTCGGTCCCGCTCATCGCCATCGCGGAGGCGGGCGATCCCGGGGGGAAAGGCCGCCATCTTCGCCTCCAGCGTCCGGCACTCCGCCGCCGCGTCCCACCAGGCGAGCAGGCGTTCGAGGCCCCGGGCTTCCCGCTCCGCCTCCCGGGCTTCATCCGCAGCCCTCTCGAGGTCCGACACCCGGTTGCTGCGAAGGAGGAGATCCTCGTGGAGCTGCCGGGCCTTCCGGAGGTCCCGCTGCGCCTCGTCCAGAGCCTGCCTGCGGGCCCGGGGCGACGATGGTCGAGGGGTAAACCCCAGTTCCCGGGCGGCCGCCGTCAGGTCGTAGCCGCCCCGGGATGCGTCGGCGACCCGCTTGGCGAAGACCCGATCGGTGGAGTGGAGGAGTTCGGGGAGCGCCAGGTGATGCCGCGTCCGACTCTCGGCGGGGGCAAAGGCCGCGACCCCTTCCTCCCGCCCGTCTCGCCGGAGGGTAGGAAATCCGGCCTCAACCTCCAGGTCCAGAACGCTGTCCCCGTCCCGGAGGATCCCCGCCAGGCTCGGGCGGAACAGATCCGTCTCGCCGGGCCAGAGGAGTTCCTGGATGGCCAGGGCCGTGGTGCTCTTGCCGCTCCCGTTGGAGCCGCTGATCAGGTTGATGCCGGGAACCAGATCAGGGAGCCGGAATCCGTCCCGCAGCCCGATCCCCCGGGCTCGTCGCACCTCCACTTCGTGGAACCAGAGGGCGCGGGGGCGGGCGGGGGCGGGATGGTGTGGAGAGACGTCCGAGGATGGTCCTGCGGGATCGTGTGTGGAGCCGTCCAGGGAGTCGGCAGCGGGATCGTGTGTGGAGTCGTTCATGGGGCCCTCTGGAGTCGCTGCACGTTTGAGCCTTCCGCACTGTGGATCCCGTTCGCACCGATCTGGCTGGCCAGGCGATGCAGGAGCCGGCGTGTAGCCAACCGGAGGTGTTCCCAGGCCACGGCGTCGGTGACCGGTTCGGCCTCCAGCGCCCTGTACACCCGTTCCCGCTGCAGGCGCTCCAGGTGCCTCCGGGTGCCCTCCACCAGCAGATCCAGCTTTGTGGCCTCGCCGCCGGCCGGCTCCCGCCGGCCCTCCAGGAGCAGGAGGAGGCGGGCGGCGGCCCCAAGCGCTGAGGGGCTCCGTGCGGCCTCCTCCAGGTCGAGGCTCGGGGTGGTGGCATCGGCGACCCGGTCGACAAGAACCCGCACCTGAGCCATGGAGATATCCGTCTTTTCCCCACCTGTGCTCCCCAGGGCCGTAACCGCCCGGGCCACGGCGGTGGGGATCTGGGTAGACCCCGTGAGGGAGACCCGGAGCGCCACATACCTGAGCACCTCCCCCGACTCGTCGCGGAGGCGCTCAACCTCCTCCTCCAGGGTGGCCAGGAGGTGGGGTTCCACCGCGTCGGGGTCGCGGATTCCATCCACCTGCACCTCCACCGCTTGGTAGCGGGCAGTGGACAGGGGCTGCAGGCGGGGACGGCCGAGCCGCCCCTCTTCCACCTCCACCAGCCAGATGCCGTGAGGCCCGGTCTCTCCAGGGTGCAGGGCCTGCGGGGAACCGGGATAGAGAATCCACGGGGCTCCTCCCCCGGCCTCAAGCAGACGAGGAGCGTGGATATGACCGAGAAGCCACCCATCCACCGGACACGAGCGGAGATCACTGGCGGCCAGAGGCGCGTAGACGGAGCCGGGTGCATCCAGGTCTCCATGCACCAGCCCCAAGACGGGAGTCCCGTGGACCCGGGGCAGGTCATACCGGTCCAGGGGGCTCTCCGTCACCCGGCTTCCGGGGAACGACCATCCGTCGATGTGGAGGGTCGGGACGCCGCCCTTCTCGAGGGTCATCCGTTCCCATCGGCCCCCTCGCCCCAGGAGTGTGAAGTGTTCCGGTGGCAGCGTATCGGCCAGTCGTCCGAGCACCGAGTGATCGTGGTTCCCTGCCACCGCCACCGTCCGGATCTCTTCTTCGGCCAGGCGAGCCGTCCCTTCCTGCAGAGGACCCACCGCTTCCCAGAATCCATTCTCCTGATCGGCCACGTCACCCGAGAGGAGGACGGCGTCGCACCGGTGCTCGAGGGCGGTATCCACGATCCGGCCCCACGCCGCCCTCGCGCCCAGTCCCACCCTCCTGCCTCCCCCTTCCACCGCGTCGAACCGGGTCGACGTGCGGCCCATATGGATGTCTCCAGCGAGAAGAAGTCTCATGGCGTGGATCGGGTGACGGTGACCAGGAGATCGGTCAGAAGGCGCTGACCAGGGGATCGCTGAAAGCCGGGTCGGACCAAACGTGGGTCCCATCGGGCTCCAGAGGCTCGGCAATGCAAGTTTACACGAGGGCTCCGACACGGGCGAGGCGTCTTGGCCGTATAGAGATGGTACACACCGAGATGGCGGCGATCAGGCGCCGAAGGGGCGACGCCGTGGGCGGGGGGAGCAGTACAAGGCGGATCCACGGGAATTGGCGCGGGAGGCGGTAAGGGACACGGGGGATGGGCAGGGATGCGAGAAAGGCTTCATCAGGTTCGGAGGATCCGGTTCAAGGACTGAGCCAGAGGGCTGACGCCCCCCCCCTCGCGGGTCTTCAGCTTCGTGGGTATCAGAGATGCCTGGTGCCGCCCCTCAGCGTTCGTTGTGGGTTGCTGTTGGCGCGGCGCGCGCATCCTCACGCGCACATCCCCATCCTCACACGCACGGCGTTGGGAGGTGATGCTCCATAGGGACCCTCCGCCAACACGATCCCAGAACAAACGCCTAGGGGTGCAATCCGAGGGGTGCACTCCCAAGTGGGGCGCCGAGGACGAGGACTTGAGATAGGCGAGGATGAGGATGGAGGAGTGTCAACGTCTCCACCGCCGTCTCCATGGAAGATCAAACCGGTGGCGACACGCTTCCACGAATACCCCGGAGAAGCAAAATTAGAATCCAGGTTCTAATTTCTCCGGGAGTGGAGCGAAGAGGGGACCGTGGAGCGTAGGGTAAACCGTGGAGTGAAGGAGGGACCGTGGAGTGAAGGAGGGACCGTGGAGTGAAGGAGGGAACGTGGAGCGACGGGGGGGGCCCCCTCCGTCAACCCTCCTGAACTCCATGGGGGACCATCTCTTTGCCATTTCGCCACTCCACCCCCATTTCAGTTCATAGCCTCCGCACGTCTCACACCCCCTATCGTGCATCCTCTCATGCATCCTCCTCTTTCCCATCATGAGATCCTGACCTTGGTGGGCCCGCTGGCCCGCCGGGGGCGGCGGGTGGACCTGGACCGCTCCCATCGCCAGGAACGCATTCTGGTCTTCGATGAGCGTACCCACCCCGAGGTGCCTGGCCTACACCCCGAGCTGGTGGAGAGCCTGACTCTCAAGACCCCTCGGCCCGGCAGCTTCCACCTCATTCGGACGTTGGAGACAGATGGCGGCCCCACCGCGCGGGCCGAGCTCTGGACCCGTTCGGTGGAAGATGCGGTGAAGGCCATGGAGGCGCTCCCACCCGCCCATCAGTTCCGGCGCTTTGAGGGGGGCTGGGCCGCCTTCCACCACGCGCTGGCCCCGGAGAACCCGCCGCGGATCCTGGCGGCTGAGGCGCAGGTCGCCGGGCGCCGCCTCGAGATGGGCGCCGGCGGGGCGGCGGGGCTCCCGGCAGACCTCCGGATCGGGTCGCACCCGGCGGGGGACGCCGACTTCCCCGACGACCTGCTGGCCGTGCTGGGGCGGGGCTGGCGACTTATGCGTCGAAACCAGGCCGGATGGAAAAGCACTGTTCAGATCCCGAAGCGGGAACCCCGTCGATCGGAAGAGATTGAGGCGCGCTTCCTCCGAACCGCCAACCACCTGGACCGGGTCTTTGCAGCCTCGCCCGAGGACTTCCACCGCCGCTTCCGGCGCCGGCGCTGGACCGTCCTCTGGTGGCGGAGTCTCTGGATGCAGATGGGCGTGCTGATCCTGGCGGTGTCCCTCATCCTGTTCCGCAGTCAGACGTTGGAGGGCAGCCCCTGGCTCCGGATGTGGGTGCAAGTAGCTCCGGTTCTCCTCTTCGTCGGCACGTTCTTCTACTCGTCCCGGGATGTGCCCGTCATGGAGATCCCCCCGATTCCCGGCCCCCTGCCCTTCTCAAGGTGGAACGGGGACGAAAGCGGGTGAGCCCAACCGACCCCCGGCGGAATCCAGGCCGGACATCCGCACCCACCACGAGAACGTGATCCAGTCACCGCGCTCACGGTCGCCAACACGAGTTGGACCATTCCACTATTGGAACGGTCCCCCCCGACCGATACCGCCCTGGTGAGGACACAGAACAGTTACAGTCGAATGTTGGGCCCGTTGGACCCGTACGTTTTCGCACCCGTATCTCCTACGCTGCCTGCAGCCATTCCTTAGCTTTGGCTTCTCCTTCGATCTGGTCGACCATCCGAGGATCCCGGAGTGATCCCCTGCCGGGCCGCCACGACTCCGGCCCCTTCGGATACGCACGCCTCCGGGTGATCATGGATGGGAGCGGGCGTCCGGTGGACTACCGATTCACCGAGGTCAACGCCCTCTTTCAGGCCTTCACGCATCCCGAAGCGCCGCCCCTGACCAACCTCACGGTGGGGGACGTCCCCGACACCCTTCGTCCGCCCGCCTTCGATTGGCTCCCCCTGCTGCAGTCGGTGGCCTGTTCCGCTGCTCCGCAAACCTCCACGGCATTCAGCATACCTCTCGGACGGCGAGCCCGGGTCCATGTGCATAGCCCGGCGCCCGACGAACTGTCGGTCATCTTCGTCGATATCACCGGGGAGGAGGCGCTGGAAGGGGAGGTGGAGGCTCGGAGGCAGGAGCACGAATCCCTGATGCGGCATATTCCGGGGATCGTCTACCGCTGTCGGTACGACTCGGACTGGACCGCCGTCCATGTGAGCCAGGAGATCGAGCGGATCACCGGGTACGCACCCCGGGACTTCATCGGGAATGCGGTTCGTACCCTCGCCAGCCTGGTCCACCCCGACGACACGTCCAGGGTCATGCGGATCATCAACCGCGCTCTGGAAGCGGACGAGCCCTGGACCGTGGAATACCGGATCGTAGGCCGCCAAGGCCAGGAAGTCTGGGTTCGGGAGCGGGGGCGTGCCATCCGCGAAACCAATGGCGACGTGCGGTACCTGGATGGATTTGTCCAGGACATCTCCGACTACAGGCAGGCCACGGAAATCCTCGAGAGGCAGTTGGCGTTCCAGAAGATGGCCGCTAAGGCCTCTTCACGCTTCGTAGGCGCCGACACACGGGAAGCCCTTCATGAGGCCGCCGAGCACTCCCTGGCCGAGTTCGGCGCCTTCTTCTCGGTGGATCGAACCTACCTGTTCGAGTTTTCGCCCGACCTATCCGTCATGGACAATACCCATGAGTGGTGCGCCGAAGGCATTGACCCTCAAATCGATGAGCTTCAGGGTCTGGACGCCCATGTTCTTCCCTGGTGGACGAGTCAGGTCATGACGGGACGCCCCTTCTTCGTCGAGGATGTGAGCGCACTCCCCGAGGAAGCCACCCCCGAGCGGGAGACCCTGGAGGCTCAGGGGGTTCGATCGGTCATCTGCATCCCCATGCGGAGCCTTGATCAGCATATCGTCGGATTCATGGGCATGGACGCCGTCCGAAGTCACATGACCTGGCCTGAGCACCAGATCGCCGTGCTCCAGCTCACGGCGGATATCGTCGGGGCGGCCATCGTACGGCTCCGGGCGGTGGAGGAGTTGAGGGAGAGTGAGCGGATGCGACGCCACATCACCGAGAGCCTGGATCAGGTGTTCTGGCTGCGGGACGCGGGCAACCAGGAAATGCTCTACGTGAACAAGGCGTACGAAGACATCTGGGGTCGGAGTCGCACAAGTCTGTATGAAGACCCATCATCCTTCATCGACGCTATTCACCCCGATGACCGGGGCCGGGTTCTGGAGCACTTCTCCACCTACCTGGAATCTGGAACCTTCGATGAGGAGTACCGGATCCTTCGCCCGGACGGCGCAGTGCGCTGGCTCCGCGCTCGAAGCTTTCCGGTTCTCGACCGGACCGGCCGGACGATCCGCCACACCGGAATGGCCGTCGATGTGACGGAGGAGCGGCAACAGCAGGAACGGATCCGCTTCCACAGCGCCATTCTTGAAAACATGTTCGAGTCGGTGACCGTCACCGATCCCGCTGGGGTGTTCACCTACGTGAACAAGGCGGCGGAACGCCTCTACGGGTACACCGTTGACGAGCTTCGCCACCAGACCCCGGACCGTCTGAGCGCTGAACCCAACGCGGCAGGGGACCAGCAGACTCTGATGGAGACGCTGGCTCAGGGCCGGAGCTACTCGGGACAGGCACGGCATCGTCGGAAGGACGGCTCCACCTTCCTGTGCGAGTTCTTTGCGGTGCCCCTGACGGACGAGGATGGGAAGGTCCGGGCCCACATCGCCATTCAGCGCGACGTCTCGGAACGGGAACGGATGCGGCACCGGGTCGAGGAGCAGGAACGGCTGTACCGGGGCCTGGTGGAATCCCAGCACGACCTCATTGTCCGGGTGGACGCCCATAATCGCTTCACCTTTGCCAATGGCTCCTTCTGTCGATTCATGGATGTGGGAGTGGACGAGTTGTTGGGCCAGTCCTTTCTGGGCCTGCTGTCGGAGGATGAGCTGGCGGCGACCCTGGAGGCCCTCCAACAGCTGCGTACATCCTCCGGATACGTCCGCCTCGAACAGCAGATCGAAACCCCGGAGGGGAATCGGTGGCTCGCCTGGGAGCTCACCGGCCTCCGGGACGACGACGATGAGCTGGTGGAGGTACAGGCGGTGGCGCGGGATGTCACGGAGCTCAAGGAAGCCCAGCGACAGGCCGAGGCCGCGAGCCGGGCCAAATCGGAATTCCTCGCCAACATGAGCCACGAGATCCGCACACCGCTCAACAGCGTCATCGGCTTCACGGAACTTCTGCTGGAGAGCCCTCTCGACGATGTCCAGAAGCGCTATCTCACCAACGCGCACAGCGCCGGGAAGTCGCTCCTCGGGATCGTCACCGACATCCTGGACTTCTCGAAGATCGAAGCCGGCAAGCTGGAGTTGGATCCCACCGAGGTGGATGTGGGGGATCTGGCCAGGCAAGCGCTTGACATCGTCCGCTTCCCGGCTGAGCGAAAGAAGCTGACCCTGAGCCTGGATTTGCCTGCGGATCTCCCGCGGATGGGTGTACTCGACCCGGTCCGTGTCAACCAGGTGCTGGTGAACCTCCTGGGCAATGCGGTGAAATTCACCCTGAAGGGGGAGGTGGAACTTTCCGTTCGGTACCAACGGGCGGAAGGGACGGGGTTGGGGATAAGGGGTTCGGAGGCATGGGAAGACCCTGATGAGTCCGGGGTGGACCGGAACCACCCGGAAGCCGACTGCCTCGAGCACGGAAGCTACAGCTTCCACATCCGGGACACGGGAATCGGGATCAGTGCCGAGCAGCAGACCCACCTGTTCAAGGCCTTCTCCCAGGCCGACAGCTCCATCACACGCCGATTCGGTGGGACAGGACTGGGCCTCGCCATTTCGAGTCTCCTGGTTCAGCAGATGGGGGGGGACCTGACCCTCGACAGTGTGCCGGGCCGGGGGAGTACGTTCTCCTTCATCCTTCCTGCGGAGGTTCGTCCGTCCGGCCGGCGGACACGGGAGAAGCCGTCGTCTTCAAGCGCCCATGATCCGGCCCTCCGCAAGGCTCCAACGACCTGCGTCGACCCCCCGGCCGATTCCCCATCCGATCCCGCGCCCGCGAAGCTGGAGAGTGGTCCCGGCCATGCCCGGACCGGCCATACACTGACGGACCTTGCACCGACCGGGATCCCCATCGTGCTGGTGGCCGACGATGTAGCCATGAACCTGCTCCTGATCCGAAGTCTCATTGAGCGCATGGCGCCCGGTGTGCGGGTCGTGGAGGCGCAGGACGGCTTCCAGGCTCTGGCCGCGGTGCAACTCCACCGGGTGGACCTCATCCTCATGGATGTGCAGATGCCGGGAATGGATGGAACCGGAGCGACCCGGAGGATCCGGGAGCTGGAGCGAACGCGGGAAGTGGTGGGGAGGGAGCCACGCCGAATTCCCATCGTGGCGCTTACGGCCGGCGCCACCGAGGCGGAGCGGGAGAGGGCGCTGTCCAGTGGCATGGACCGGTTCCTCACCAAGCCGGTGGACTCCCGCAAGCTCCGCCAGGTGCTGGACGACTATCTACCATTCCCCTCGTAGGCTTGGGTTCGCACGGGTCTTTTCGATATCTTTCCACGTGTTCATTTCGTCAACCCAGGGTCCTTTTCCCCACCGGGAGTCGGCTGGATGATGGACATCCTTGATTCCGCCCCGTTCGGCTTCGCTCTCCATGAGATCATCACCGATGATGCGGGGCGACCCGTGGACTATCGGGTCCTGCAGGTAAACCAGGCCTTCGAACGGCTGACCGGGCTCAGAGCCGGGGACATCCTGGGGCGAAGGGTTCGGGAGGTCATGCCTTCGATCGGGGATGCGGCCTTCGAGTGGATCAAGGGCTGCCGCATGGTGGCCATGGACGGGGGGGCCCGGACCCTGGACCATTACTCCGAGCCGCTGGGCCGCTGGTATCAGGTCCAGGTGCATTGCCCCGAGCCTGGCACCTGCTCCACCCTCTTCGTGGACATCTCGGAGCAGAAGAGGGCCATGGGCGAAGTGGAGGCGCAGGAGCGCCGGTACGAATCGCTGGTGGCGCACATTCCGGGAATTGTCTACCGGTGCCTACACGATGGGCATCGGACCATGCTCTACCTGAGTGACGAGGTTCGGCGCCTCACGGGCCATCCGCCAGATCGCTTTCTCCACAATGCCCGGCTGAGCTTCGAACGCGTGATTCATCCGGTGGACCAGGATCGGGTCCGGCAGGTCATTGGCGAGGCTGTGTCGGCGGATCGATCCTGGGATGTGGAGTACCGCCTGGTTCGCCCCGACGGCGCGGCAACCTGGGTCCGCGACCGGGGACAGGCCCACCGAAACACCTCAGAATCGGTTGAGTATCTCGATGGGCTCATTCTGGAGATCACGGCGGAACGACGGGCTGAGAAGTATCTCAAGGGAAGGCTGAGCCTGGAGAAGATGGCGGCACGGGCCTCGTCGCGTTTCCTGTCGGCGGCGACAGCGGACCAGTTCTCCGAGGCCGTGGAGCGTACCCTGGCGGATCTCGGGGCTCTCTTTTCCGTGGACCGGAGCTACCTGTTCGAAGTGAGTCCAGGCCTTTCGCGAATGGACAACACCCACGAGTGGCGTGCGCCCGGAGTCGAGTCCCAGCAGGACCGCCTCCGGGATATCCCAATGGACTCGATCCCCTGGGCTCGGGACCAGCTTGTCCGGGGAGATCCCCTCATCATTTCCGACGTCGCCTCCCTTCCACCTGAGGCATGGGCGGAAAAGGAGATGTTCACGGCCCAGGGGATCCGCTCAATGGCGAATGTACCTGTGCGCGGTGTGGACGGCAGGTTCCTGGGCTTCATCGGATTCGACTCGATCCGGCGGTCCCTTGCTTGGAGCGACGATCAGGTCGCCATCCTACGAGTGCTGGCCGACCTGGTCGGCTCGGCTATGGCCCGGCTCAAGAGCCAGGAACGCCTGAAGTCGGCAAAGGAAGCGGCCGAAGCGGCGTCAAAGGCCCACTCCGAGTTCCTGGCCAATCTGGGTCAGCAGATCCAGACGCCCCTGAACGATCTGATCGGGTTCACCGAACTGCTACTGGAGACGCCGTTGGACCAGGTCCAGGCCACCTACGCCGGAAAGACCCAGGCGACGGGCCGGGCGCTTCTGGAGGCCATCCGCAGAAACCTTGATCTCTCCAGGACCGAGACCGGTAAGGTGGACCGGAACAGCCCCTGAGCAACGCAGCGACGTTCCCGCTGGACATCCGTGCACCAGGCTACCTGGCGCTGGACTGAGGGGTGTTCCGCCAGGCCAGCAGTGCCCGCTGCTCCTTCTCGGGATCGAGCCCTGCGCGAAGCTCCCTGCGGTCCGAGGGTTGGGCCTGGAACCACTCCAGGGTGTCGGCGGCGGTGGTGGCCAGGGGACGGAAGGTCAGACCGGCCTCCACCGCCCGCTCGATCCGAGCCCGGGAGATGGCGGCTTCGGGACCGAACCAGGTGGTCATCTCGGACCACGGGCGGACCTCCTGCTCCGCCAGGAACTCCGCCGGAACCCAGGTGAACCGGAGATCCAGGTCGCCGGGAAGGGCTGCCCGGATCCCATGGAGCTGCTCAGCCATGGTGAGGGTCGATCGCGGCCCGGTCCCATTGAAGGTCCCGGTAATCCCTTCCTCCGCCAGACGCACCGTCCACTCCATGAGGTCGCGCACGTCGATGATCTGCACCGGATCGTGTCCCGTGCCCGGCGCCAGGATCTCCCCTCCCCGGGCAATGCGCACGGGCCAGTAGGTGAAACGATCCGTCCGGTCACCGGGCCCCACGATGAGGCCCGGTCGGACGATGGTGGTCCGGTCCTCACCAAACCACCGCAGCGCCTCGTCCTCGGAAGCGGCCTTCATGGGACCGTAGAGGCCACCGGACCGGGCCTGGTAGGCCTCCGGCGTCACCTCCAGGGGGTCTCCATCCGGGTAACCCAGGCGGGGTGAATCCTCGTGGATCTCGGTCTGCCCGGCGGTATCGTAGACCGACAGTGTCGAGATGAAGAGGTACTGGTCCGTGCTTTCGTGGAGCATCTGGCCCACATCCCGGACCCAGAACGGAAGGGTGGTGGGATTGTCCAGGACCACGTCCCAGGAACGTCCCCTGAGCGACCCGAGGTCGGAGGTGTTCCGGTCTCCGGTAATCTGTTCCACCTCGGGCGGAAGCTCCGCCTCGCTCACGCCCCGGTTGAAGGTGGTGACCCGGTGACCCCGAGCCACCGCGTACCGGATCTGGTGCGGTCCGATGAAGCCGGTTCCGCCCAGCACCAGGAGGCGGCGGGAACGGGGCGCCGCCGGGACATCCGGCAACCCGCGATAGGTCCCGGTGTAGGGCGCGGCTTCCAGCGAGGAGAGGGTACCGGATGAACTGAATGCAAGCCCCCCGGCGGCAGCGGCGCTAAGGCGAAGAAACGAGCGGCGATCAGGGTGCATGGGGAGAACTCGTAGGCACAGTTTCTGGTGGCACTGTTCTTGGAACAGAGTGGACAGGTCAAGGTACGCCGCCACTTGCCGACGGGCCATCGCTCGCCCCTCCCGCTTCATCTCCGTCTCGGGGAATTAATCGTTGAATACCATTTGCGCCTGGTGTGGAACGCCGGTCACCGTCCTGGAGGGATCAGCGGAGCAGTCGGCTGGGGACGCGTCCTTGGGACATCGGGCCACAGTAGGAGAAGGGGAGCAGCGGACAGGCTACGGATCCAGGTCTCCCGGATCCCTCGAGAGGTCCACGGCTACGGCCACATCCCATGGGATCTGCGCGACGTGTGTGGCCAAACTGGGGATCTTCCCCATTGAAGACCTGGCTGCCTTCGATCGAGACCGCTTTGACGAGCTGCCCTTCGGGATCATCGAGGTGGACCGGGACGGCCGGGTCCTCACCTACAACCGGTGGGAGGAGGAGTTGGCCGGGCGTCGTCGCGAGCAGACGCTGGGGAAGCTCTTCTTCTCCGAGGTGGCTCCCTGCACGGGTGTGGCGGAGTTCGAAGGCCGCTTCCGCGCCATGGTGGATCGGGACGAGACGGCGCAGGAAGAGCTGGACTTCGTCTTTCGATTCCCCGGAGCCGACCGGCTCGTGAACATCAGCCTGACCTGGGCCCCTCGTTGGGAGCGTGGGTTCATCCTGGTTCGGACATCCGAATAGACACCACTTCCGCTATAGCTCCACCATCTCCAGGTCGTAGGTGAACAGCTCCACAAGGAGGCGGGCCGGACCGTCGCGCTCGAAGTCGATCTGCCAGGTCCCGTCCACCCCCCGGTGGGGGAAGGAGAGGGGGATCACCGACGGGCTCCCCACCTCGGTCTCGAAGGTCTCGTCGAAGACGGTGCCGTCCGGAGCCGTGGCCACGATGCGGTAGCGGCCGGGCTCGTCTTCGGCCCCCAGATTCCAGACCGCGAAGCTCAGGGTGCCGTCGTGGGAGCCGCTGGCCACGTCGAAGGTGGACGACGACCTTCCGCTCCCGGGAACCTCCTCGCTGGACCGCTCGCCTGGACCCATGGCCATGTAGCCCAACTGGATCCGATTCATGGCCCTCACCGGGCCTGCGTAGCCGGTCCCATGCTCCAGTACCCGGAACCCCAGCCGGAGCCGCTCCTCCTGGAACTCGGTGATCATCCCCATCCGGGCGTCGTACACGAGGTCGATACGGTCGTCCCCGGTATAGGTGACCCACGCCCGGTCCCCCTCCACCCGGGTGACCTGGGCCACCACATCGCTCCCGTGGAAGTCCGCCTCCCAGCTGCTGCCCTCCTCCAGGGGGAAGCGGAGCGCCTCGAAGTCGTCCCACATGACCCGCCAGGACATGGTCGCAGGATCCATGTCGCCGAGAGGGGGCACATGGACGATCATGAAGTCGTGGTGGAAGTCGTCGGGGACGATCCCAAGGGTGGCGGTGCCGCCTGCCACATCGGCGACCACCAGCGTCGCCTCGAAGGTGCGCCCCACCAGCGCCGGATCCACCTCAACCCGCCACCATTCGCCCACCTGGAGGTCCGGGGGGGCGGCCAGGGATCGGTGGTCAGACGCCGCCACGGAATGGGCGGTGGCCGCGGACGGGGTGGTCGCGGACTCTGAAGAGGCGGCGGTGCCCGGGCTCCGTCCATCGGCATCGCCGCACCCTATCAGGAGGGTGGGAGCGACGAGGAAGGCGGCGACCAGGATCGCCCTGACCAGGGTTGCCCTGACCAGAGTCGGCCGATGAAGGAGGGGACGGGGGGTGAGGGCACGGCGCATGGATCCCACCTGGCGGGCGGCCTGGCTGAAGGAGGTGTGCGAGACAGGCGGTAGAAAGTCCGTGCCACCGACCGCC
The DNA here is from genome assembly GCA_007695195.1 of Gemmatimonadales bacterium. Classification (GTDB taxonomy): domain Bacteria; phylum Gemmatimonadota; class Gemmatimonadetes; order Longimicrobiales; family Gaopeijiaceae; genus PWLA01. Next base: position 16,101 of record REEG01000204.1, read on the forward strand.
ACGTCAAGCGGGTGCCGGCCAGAGGCGTTCCATCCCCGGCGATCCGGGCCCGTGCCCAGTTCGCCGCTGCTCACTTCCTCCCGGCGGGCCCGATCCTCAATCCACCACTCGGCCCTCCTGCGCGCCACTCTCGCCCACCACCTGCCTCTCCCGGCCCCGCTCCACCAGCAGATACAGCGAGGGCGTAGTGACCAGGACGAAGAGGGTGGAGGCCAGGAGCCCCCCGATGAGGGCGTAGGTGAGGGCGTTCCAGATGGTGGCGTCGGCCGTCCGGGTGAAGAGGACCAGGGGGAGGAGCCCCAGGACGGTGGTGGCGGTGGTCATGAGGATGGGGCGAACCCGGTCCAGCGTCCCCCGGACCACCGCGTCCACCAGGGAGAGCCCTCCCCTCCCCCTGGTCCGGTTCACCTGATCCACCAGGAGGATGGCGTTGTTCACCACGATTCCCCCCATCATGATGACGCCGATGCGGGCTTCCCGGGTGAAGGAGGCCCCGGTGTAGAAGAAGATGAGGAAGACCCCGATGAGGGCCATGGGAACGGCCAGGAGGACCACGGCGGGTTGGCGGAGCGACTCGAAGAGCGCCGCGGTGACCATGAAGACGAGCCCCAGCGCCACCAGTAGGACCAGCACCATCTGCTCCTCCTCCTGGCTTGAGATCCGCCACGGCGTGCGCTCCTGGATGGAGTAGCCCACCGGGAGGACGGTGGCTCCGATGGCCTCGTCCCGCACCAGGTCCCCGAGGCGCCGTGGACCCCGGAACTCGTAGGCCACCGTCCGCTCGTACTGCTGGTTCTCCCGTCGGATGGTGGTGGGGATCCGTCGCTCGTCCACCTGGATGAGGTCACCCAGGGGGATGCGGGCGCCCCGGGAGGTGGTGATGATCTGCTCCGAGAGGCTCTCCACATCGGCCTCCCGGAACCCGGCCAGCTTCACCTCGTACCGGATGGCCTCGCCTCCCACCTGGAGGAGGCCCGCCCCTTCCCCGCCCCGGAGGCTGGCGTTCAGGAGCCCTGAGACCTCCGCCACCGTCACCTGATGCCGGTCGGCGGCCGCCCGGTCGATGCGGGCCACGAACTCGGTGGCCCGGTCCCGACCGAAGCCCGCTGTGGCGTTGGTGTCCATCTCGGCCACCCGGGTCTGGCGGGACAGCCGCGCTCCCAGGTCCTCGGCGATGGCGCCCAGCCGCTCGTAGTTGTAGCCCAGGAGGGTGATGCGGTAGTTGGGCGCCGCCCCGCCTCCCCCCATGCCGAAGGCGGGGCCCATCCCCACCACCCGGATGCTCACCCCGGTGAACCCCAGGGAGAAGGCCCGGAGCTGCTCCTCGATGACCAGGGGAACGGCGGTGAACTCCAGCTCCTCAGGGAAGTAGACGGCCAGGGAGCCGCTGGTCCCCTGCACCCGGGACACGTAGCGGTCCACCTCGGGCATGCGTGCCGCCCTGTCCTCGAAGCGGCGGAGGAAGTGGTCCACCCGGTCCAGGTCCGCACCCCTGGGCAGGGTCACCGACACCTGGATCCACGAGCGCTGAGGGAAGGCTCCCCCACCCCACACCGCCTGGGTGTTCACATGGTTGGTGAAGAGCCACCATCCACCGGCAAAACACCCCGCCGCCACCACCACCGTGACCCAGGGAGCCCGGAGCGTCGCCTCCAGAAGCCCGGCGTAGAAGCGTACGTAGAGGGGCGGCCGGCTCCGGTTGTAGGTAGGGAGGAGGGAGGTGGAGGTGGGGGTGGGGGGCACCGCCGCCACCGGGGGGAGCATCCTCGCCGCCAGCGCCGGGATGAAGGTGAAGGCCACGAAGATGGAGGCCACCAGGGTGAGGCCCACCACCACCGCCAGGGGGAGGTAGTAGATCCGCAGCTCTCCCTGCAGGTACAGGAAGGGGAGAAAGACGATGCAGGTGGTGGCGGTGGAGGCCAGGATGGGGAGTACCACCTCCCGGGCACCTTCCGCAGCCGCCACCTCCGGCGCCTCGCCCCCTTGCCACCGCCGGTAGATGTTCTCCAGCACCACGATGGAGTTGTCCACGATGAGCCCGAAGCCCAGCGCCAGCCCCATGAGGGTGAGGAGGTTCAGCGACAGCCCCCCGAAGTAGACCAGGTTCAGGGCGATGAGGATGGAGAAGGCGATGGTGGCGAAGACGATGGCGGCGCTCCGGAACGACCGGAGGAAGCCGAAGAGCACGAAGAAGATGACCACCGCCGCCGCCCCGGCCCGGTTCCGGAGATCGGAGAGCTGGGTCCGGATCTGCTCGCTCTGATCCAGGTTCAGGATCATCTCGCTGCCCGCCGGGTGGAGCGCCTCCAGCGACTCGACCCGCTCCTTCACCCGGTCGGCCAGGCGGACGATGTTGGTGCCCCGGGCGTTCACCACCCGGAAGCTCACCGCCGGCGATCCGTTGATGCGGAAGTAGGAGGAGGGCTCCTCGAAGGTATCCCGGACCACAGCCACATCATCCACCCGGATGGGCACCCCCCAATCCCCCGGAAGGAGCGTATTCCGGAGTTCGGCGATGTCGGCGGGCCGGGTCCGGATGGTCACCGCCCACTCCGCGTCTCCGGACCGCACCGCCCCGGCGGCCCGCACCAGATCCAGCTCCCGGAGCGCCGTCATGACGGAGCCCGGCTGGAGCCCCAGCGCCCCCACCGCCTCCGGGTCCAGCTCCACCTCCAGGAGGCGCCGGCGTCCCCCCTCCACCACCACCTGCCGGACCCCATCGATGCGGAGGAGCTCCGGAACCACCAGCTCCTCCAGATGCAGCCGGAGCGCCTCCAGGATGAGGGGGCCGGTGAAGGTATACTCCAGGAAGGGCCGGCTCGCCTCGGTCTCGAACTCCCGGGGCACATACGGCGTCACCACCGGATGTGCGAGCCCGGCGGGGAGGTCGGGCTCCAGCGACGCCAGGCGTTCGGTGAGTTCCAGGCGCACGAAGTCCATGTCCACATCCCGATTGAACTCCACCTGGATCCCGGCACGCCCCTCCTGGGTGGTGGAGGTGATCCGTTCCACCCCCCTGACCCGCTGGATGGCCGCCTCCACCGGGGCGGTGGCCTGGGCCTCCATGGTCTCCGGCGAGGCCCCGGGCCACTGGAGTGAGACGCTGAGCTGGGGGAAGCTGGCGTCGGGGAGGAGCTCCAGGGGAAGATTCCGCCAGGCGGCGATGCCCAGGAGAGCCAGGGAGAGGTAGACCATGGCCACGGCCACGGGCCGACGGATGGCCAGGCGGATCATGGTGACCCCGTCCCCGGAGCCCCGCCGTCCGGCTCCGGCGCCCGCAGATCCTCCAGCACCGAGAAGAGAACCGGGACCACGATGAGGGTCAGGAGGGTGGCCACCAGAAGCCCGCCGATGACGGCAATGGCCAGAGGCGCCCGGAGATCGGCGCCCCGTCCGATCCCCAGGGCCATGGGCAGGAGCCCCAGCGCCGTGGTCACCGTGGTCATGACAATGGGACGGAAGCGCACCCGCCCCGCCTCCACCACCGCCTCCCGGACCCTCAGCCCCCGGGCCCGGCCCCGGACGATGAAGTCCACCTTCACGATGGAGTCGTTCACCACGATCCCCACCAGGAT
>REEG01000103.1 GCA_007695195.1 Gemmatimonadales bacterium
CCGAGCCCCCCCATCGATGGCATAGCATCCGGTCCATGCTCGACCGCCTCCTGGACCTGGACCCGGAGGCACAGGAGGCCCTGCTCGGTGAGTTGGCCGACACGGATCCCGACATGCACGAGGAGCTGGCGCTGCTCCTCCGGGCGGACCGGGCCATGGGCCTCCTCGACGCCGATATCGCCGGGGTCGCGGACGCACTCCTTCCCTCCGGCGCCGTCGGGGTAGAGCTGGAACCGGGGGACCGAGTGGGCCCCTTCCGGGTGGTGCGGGTGGCCGGGAGCGGCGGAATGGGCGACGTCTACGTGGCGGAGCGCGCCGACGGCGAGTTCGACCAGACCGTGGCCCTGAAGCTCGTCCGGAGCGCGGCAGGTGCGCCGGCCATGCACCGCTTCCACGAGGAACGGCGCATCCTGGCGGGGCTCGAACACCCGGGGATCGCGCGCCTCCTGGATGGTGGTGTCACGTCTGCCGGCATCCCCTGGTTTGCCATGGAGTTTGTGGAAGGCGAGCATCTCACGGCTCACTGCGACGCCCGCCGCCTCTCCATGGACGCTAGACTCCGGCTCTTCCTGGATGTGTGTGAGGCCGTGGCCTACGCCCACCGCAAGCTGGTGGTCCACCGCGACCTGAAGCCCGCCAACATCCTGGTCACGGCTGAAGGCCGCGTGAAACTTCTGGACTTCGGCATCGCCCGGGTGCTCGAGCCTCGCGTCGGGGAGTCGCATGACCCCGGAACCTCCACCGCACCCGGCACCCTCCTCCCCTGGCTCACCCCGGAGTACGCCAGCCCCGAGCAGGTGAGCGGCGAGGTCGTGTCCACTGCCAGCGACATCTACTCCCTCGGCGTGCTCCTCTACGAGCTGCTCAGTGGGAAGCGGCCGTTTCACGAGGCCACCGGTCGGCCCCACCTCCTGGTGCGCGCCCTCACGGAAGACGAACCAAAGCCCCCATCCAGAATGGTCCGCGCCGGGCGGGGTGACGCGGCGGATTCAGCGGATGCGGTGGCCGAGGACCGGTCGTCGACCCCTGAGCGCCTGGCCCGACAGATCCAGGGCGACCTGGACGCCATCGTCCTGCAGGCCCTCCGCCGTGAGCCCGACCAGCGGTACCGGTCCGCCGATGAGTTCGCCGCCGACCTGCGCCGTTACCTGGGAAGGCGGCCGGTCCTGGCCCGGCGCGGTTCGCGCTGGTACCGGGCGCGCCGCTTCCTGGTCCGGAATCGCGCACCGGTGGCGGCCACCGCGCTCCCCCTCCTTCTGGCGGTGGTCTTCGCCGCCTTCCACACCTCCACGGTGACCCGGGAGCGGGATCTGGCCCGGGTGCAGGCGGAGCGGGCCGAGGGCATCGCCGACTTCCTGGTGGGGCTCTTTGCCGAGTCCGATCCCCTGGGGCTGGGGATGGGGTCCCGCCCCGTCAGCGACTTCCTGGCCATCGGCGCCCAGCGACTGGGGCAGGAGCTCTCCACCGAGCCCGAGCTGCGGGCCTCCATGTTCCGGGTCATCGGGCTGGTGCATGACAATCTGGGCATCTACAGCGAGGCTGATTCCCTCCTCCGCGCCGCCCTGGCCCTCCGCTCGGAGGCCATGGCGCCGGACCATCCCGATGTGGTGCAGAGCCTCCAGGACATGGGGGCGCTTCGCCGTCGCCAGGGCGATCTGCCCGCGGCGGACTCGCTGCTGGCGGAAGCGGAACGGCGCCTTCTTCCCACGGCTCCCGGTGAGCGCCGCGCCGACCTCCTGGACGAGATCGCCGAGGTCCGTCGTCTGCAGGGCGACTTCCCGGCGTCGGACTCCATCACCCGGGAGGCCTTCGCCATCCGCTCGAGGATCCTGGGCCCCGACCACCCCCGGATCGCCGTGTCCCTCTCGACCCTCGGGGTCCTGGCTCGGGAGCTGGGGCGCCTCCATGAGGCCGAGGCCTACCATCGCCAGGCCCTGGGGATTCGCAGGGACCACTACGGGGCCGAGCACCCCTATGTGGCCGAGTCGCTCCGGAACCTGGCCCTGGCCCTCCACGGGGCCGGTCGCCTCGCCGAGGCCCGGGAGGTCTACGCCGAGACGCTGGCCATGCAGGAGCGGGTCCTGGGCCCGGACCATGTGGGCCTCGGCCCCACCCGGAACAGCTACGGCGCCCTCCTCCGCACGCTGGGAGAGTACGAGGCGGCCCTGGAGCAGTACCGCCTCGGGATGGATCTGCAGCGAGCCGCCTACGGGGGCGAGCACCCGAGCCTGGCCATCTCCATCGCCAATGCGGCATTGGCCTACCGGGACGCCGGGGATCTGGAAGAAGCGCACCGGCTGGCCGCCGAGGCCCTGGACATGCGCCTCCGACTCCTGGGCGAGGACAACCCCAGCACCGCCCAGAGCCTGAACATCGTGGGGATCCTGGCCCGTCAGACCGGACGATTCGACGAGGCCGAGGCGGCTCTGCAGCGCGCCGACGCGGTGTATCGCCGCCGCTTCGGCCCCGAGCACACGTCGGTGGCCATCAACCGCTCGGCGCTGGGCCTGGTCTCGCTGGAGCGGGGCGATCTGGTCGAGGCTGAGGACCGGTTCCGCGCCGCCCTGGACATCTTCCAGCGCGTCGATGCGGTGGGTCACCTGGAAGCGGCCCGGACGTCCATGGCTCTGGGGCGGACGCTGGTGGCGCTGGGAAGGGTGGAAGAGGCTGAGGACCGGTTCCGCACGGCGCTGGAGATCTTCGAGGCCGCCCTGCCGGACGACCACCGGGACGTCCTGGACGCCCGGGCCCAGTTGCAGCGGTATCCGGCCCCGCCTGTGGCGGCTGTCCGGTAGCCGCCCTTCCCCCTCCCGGACCTCCGTGTCCCCTGTTTCGCTCCGGCTACGTGTCTGGTGTGGTGCACTCCCGCACATGCCTTCCGCGCACTACCCGGTTCGACGACAAGGAGGTCAACCCAATGCGCTCCCACGCCCGACCCCAGTCCTGGTGGATTCTGTTCCTCATGACGGCCCTGGCCCTGGCCCTGGCGGCCTGCGAATCCCCGACGCCGCCCACCGCGGCTTCTCCCGACCCTGACGTGCCCGAGGCGGAGGTCGATGCCCCGGCTCGCGGGGTGGAGGATCGCGCCTCGTCCCTCATGCAGCTCGCCGCCATGGACGCCGCCGCGGCCCAGGCGCGCATGCTCAACCTGCTGGGCCAGGTGCAGACCGGTGGAACGGTGGGTGTGTACCTCCGGGAGATCGGTGGCCCCACCATCCTCGCCCACAACGAGGACTTCGTCTTCGAGCCCGCCAGCACCATCAAGGCGCTCACCCACTTCCACGCCATGCGGCAGGTCCAGGACGGCGCCGTCATCGGTGGGGCGGCGGTGACGCTGGGCCGGCAGATCCCCTGGTTCCAGGGGCCCAGCAACTATTCCCTCAGTCCCCGCGAGGGCTTCAACGAGACCAGCTGCCCGGACCTCTCCACCCTTCCCACCGAGTCCAGCCTGTCGCGGGTGCTGGAGACCATGATGGTGAACTCGGACAACCGGACCACGGACGCGGCCCGGGACTTCTTCGGTCCCCTCAACATCGATGCCACCCGGATCTCGCTGGGGATGGCCGGCTCACGGCATGTGCACCTCATCGGGTGCGGCGCCGAGATCATCGCCAACCCCAACTGGCTGACCCTGGCCGACGCCGGGCGCCTGTACGAGGCCGCCGCCACCACCTACCTGGATGAGCCCACCCGGCAGGACGCCTTCAGCCTCATGCCCCGGGACCGGAACCGCTTCGACACCATCGTGACCCAGGAAGACATCGCCCTCCGGGCCGAGTACGATAACCGCGCCTTGGCATCCGCCTCCTTCAACTCGTTCCGGAGCCTCCGGGACGCGGCTCTCAAGGCCGGCAGCTACGGGGTGGCCTTCAGCCAGGACGATGTGAGGGAGTACCGGTCCGTCGCCGGCTGGTCCAGCATCCCCTTCCGGAACCCCACCACCTGC
>REEG01000171.1 GCA_007695195.1 Gemmatimonadales bacterium
TCAACTCTCCGGTGGGAATGTGGCGGGCGCCCCACCGCACCCCCTCCTCGTCGCCCCGGATATGGGCCGGGTTGTCTTCCAGGAGGGCCGCCCGGGCCTCGCTCCGGTCTCCACCGGCCTGCAGCACGGCTGCCGCCAGAAATACGTTGAGATAGCCGCACATGGTGTGGCGGGGGGCCTCGGGCTCGTAGGTAAGGGGGTAGTAGCCCCGGATGATGTGATGGAGCCCCGCCGTGGCCTTGAACCGGAGCCCCCTGGCCAGGGCCTGCTCCATGAAGAGCGTCACCACCTCCGGCGAGGGGAAGAGGTCGTGGCGGATACCTCCGGTCCGGATCTTGGCCAGTGCCCCGGCATCCCGGATCGCCGCGAGGAAGGCGTCCATCCGGTCCGGGTCCTCGCCCACCTCCAGAACCGGCACCTCGAGCCAGATCTCCAGGGGGCTTCTCCCGTGGGACCCGGCGGTGGACCGGGCGGTCTCGTCGCCCAGGGCCCGGAGGGGCTCAAGCGCCGCCACCCGCGGCCCGGCGTCCTCGGGACTCGCCAGGCGGGTCTCCACGGCACCAACCCGGATCCGGCCCCGCCCCCAGCGCAGGAGGTCCAGCACTTCCTCCACCTCCTCAGCCGGATCGGGGCCCACCAGGACGGAGAGCTCCCAGGTGGGGCCGTGGTCATGGAGAAAGGGCTCCACCGCCTCCCGAAACTCATGGACGCGTCCGGCCGGGACGACGAATCGCCCCAGCGCCCAGCGATCCGGTCCCACCAGATAGGCGGCGTGGTTCCGCACTGCCTCGGCCATGGGGAGGGCCGAGGGCGGGAAGAGTCCGGCGTAGTCCACCATCCCCCCCAGAAGGGCAACCAGCGGAGGGGGCAGGCGGAGATCGACCCGGGCCGCCAGGTGATCCAGCGCCTCGGGATTGGCCAGCGCCTCCCGGTTCGCCACCGGGTGCCCGTGGAGGACCTCCCGCACCGCCATCTCGCTGAGCTTGCCACTGATGGTGCGGGGAAGGTCGTTCACCTGCGCCATCACCCGGGGGACGTGGTGGGGGCTCAGTTCGTCCCGGATCCGGCGTCGTATGGCGGCTTCCAGCGTCTCGCCCTCGCCGTCCGGTGCGTCGTCCAGTCGGACCCCCTCCCGAAGCCGGAGCAGCAGGACGATGCGCACATCGCCCGCCTCACCCCCAGGGACATCCTGGGCCACGGCCACCGCCTCAAGGACCTGGTCGAAGGCCTCCACCACCCGGTAGATCTCGGCGGTCCCCATCCGGACTCCTCCCGGGTTCAGAGTGGCATCGCTGCGGCCATGGATCCGGTACCCTCCGGTCTCCGTCTCTTCGGCCCAGTCCCCGTGACGCCACACACCGGGAAAGGCGTCGAAGTAGGCGTGCCGGAACCGTTCATGGTCCGGGTCGTTCCAGAACCGGAGGGGCATGGAGGGGAAGGGACGGGTGCACACCAGCTCTCCGGCCGAGCCCACCCGGCGTCGGCCCGCGTCCGGCGCGCCCTGGGGGCCCCATACCTCCACCGCCATCCCCAGCCCGGGCCCCTGGATCTCGCCTCGCCGCACCGGCTCGGTGGGGACCCCCAGGACGAAACAGGAGACGATGTCGGTGCCGCCGCTGATGCTGGCCAGGTGGACGTCCGCCTTCACCTCCTGGTACACCCAGTCGAAGCTCGCCGGCGCCAGGGGGCTCCCGGTGGAGAGGATGGTGCGGAGGGCATCCAGTCGTCGGTGGGTGCCGGGGCGCACCCCTTCCTTCTCCATGAGGGCCAGGTACTTGGCGCTCACCCCCAGGTGGTGGACTCCCTCCTCTTCGGCCAGGGCCCAGAGGATATCGGGAGCGCCGGCTCGGGGAGATCCGGGATCCGCCCCGGGCGCCGAGATGGCCGGAGCCCCGTCGTACAGGACCAGGGCGGCGCCCTCGGCCAGGCCGGTCACCAGCCAGTTCCACATCATCCACCCGCAGGTGGTGAAGTAGAAGAAGCGCTCCCCGCTCCGGAGATCCAGGTGCAGGGCGTGCTCCTTCCGATGCTGCAGGAGGGTGCCGCCGGCGGAGTGGACGATGCACTTGGGGAGTCCGGTGGTCCCGGACGAGTACAGGATGGCCAGGGGGTGGTCGAAGGGGAGGTGCTCATAGCGGGGCACCAGCCCCTCCGTCTCCGCCGACGGGGCAGGGCCCCCCGTGGCCAGGAAGGCATCCCACCCCGTGAAATCCCGCACCTCTGTGTCCCCTCCCACCTGCACCACCGCCTCCACCGAGGGGAGCCGGTCCACCACTGCCTCCACCCGCTCCCGGAGATCGATGGGGCGCCGCTTGTAGCGGGTCTCCACCGCCGCCACCAGCACCCGGGGTTCGATCTGACCGAAGCGGTCCACCACCGCCGCCGTCCCGAAGTCCGGCGAACAGCTCGACCAGACCGCACCCACCGCTGCCGTGCCCAGGAAGGCGATGACGGTCTCGGGGATGTTGGGAAGGAAGCCTGCCACCCGGTCCCCGGGGCCCACACCCAGCGCCCTGAGCGCCTCGGCGAAGCGCGCCGCCTCGTGGCGCAGTTCCCGGAAGGTGAGGCCGCCGCGACGCCCGCCTTCGTCCCAGGCGATGAGGGCGTCGGCGTCGTCCGGGGCCTGCAGGAGGTTCTCGGCGAAGTTCAGTCGGGCGGCGGGGAACCAGCGGGGGCGGCGCTCCGGGTCCATGGGACCCGCCATCCCCTCCACGGCCGGGGCTCCGCCGGGTCGGGGCCCCGCCTGCGAGACCACTCCGGTGAAGGTCCAGACAGCTTCCCAGAAGTCGCCGGGGTGGGTGATGGACCAGCGGTGGAGATCCCGGAAGGTTCGGCCATCGGCGTACTCCTCCGCGAACCGGGTGAGTCGCGAGGCCCGGACCCGGTCGGGCCCGGGGATCCAGAGAATGGGAGCGGCGGCAGTCGACATGGACGCGCCCCTCAGGAGGGGGAGGCGGCAGGGGTGCCTTCTCCCTGGCGCATCTGTGCCAGCACCTCGCCCGCCCGCTGGGCTCCCTCCACGATCCGGTCCACCCCGGTGGTGAGGGCGATGCGGAAGTACCCGGCGCACGACGGCCCGAGCCCCTGCCCGGGGATCACGATGACCCCGGCCTCATCCATGAGGCGGAGGGTGAAATCGATGTCGTCGACGCCCTCCGGGAGCCGGATCCAGACGTACATGGTGGCCTTGGGTCGATCGATGATGAAGCCTGCCTCCCGCCACGCCTCAACCGCCGCATCTCGCCGGGTCCGGAAGACCTCCACATTCCCGGGAATGAACTCGTGCCGGGCCTCCATGGCCGCCACCCCGGCCGCCTGCACCGGCATGAACTGTCCCATGTCCACGAAGGTCTTCACCTTGGCCAGCACCTCGATGAACTCGGCCTTTCCGTTGGCCCACCCCAGCCGCCACCCCGTCATGTTGTAGGTCTTGGAGAGGGTGTGGAATTCCATGGCGATCTCCCGGGCCCCGGGCACGTGGAAGATGCTGGGAGGCTGGTATCCGTCGAAGGCCAGCTCGCTGTAGGCGTTGTCGTACGCCAGGAGCACGTCCTTCTCCCGGCACCACGCCACCACCTCTTCCAGGTAGGAGAGGGGAGCCGTGGCCGCCGTGGGATTGTTGGGGTAGTTCAGGTACATGAGGCGGGCCCGGTCCGCCACCTCGGCGGGGATCTCGTCCACATCCAGGAGGAAGTCCTTCTCCGGCCTGAGAGGCACGAAGTGGGGGGTCCCCTCGCTCAGCCGGGCCCCGCCGATGTAGGAAACGAACCCCGGTTCCGGGATGATGGCCACATCGTCCCGGGAGAGGTACGCCATGGCCAGCAGCGACAGCCCCTCCTTGGATCCAATGAGGGGGATGGTTTCGGTGATGGGGTCGAAGGTCTCTCCGAAGCGCTCGTCCATGAAGCGGACCGCCGCTTCCCGGAAGGGCCGGTACCCCATCCCGAACCCGTACCTCCCCAGCGCAGGGATCTCCGCCGCCTCCTTCAGCCGCTCCACCGCCGCCCGGGGCGGGAGAAGATCCGCGTCCCCGGCGCCCAGGTCGATGACGTCCACCCCCCGCTCCAGCAACTCTCCCTTCCGGAGGGGCATGGTGTCGATCCAGCTCACCCCGAGGGAGTGGTAGCGATTGGCCAGTTGGGGCATGTAGGGGTCCTCGGTTCAGGTCACAGGAAGGGGGTGTGGGATCCGGCCGGTCAGGGGATCATGACCTCAGGCCGTTCGGCCCCGTCGCCGGCCACCCGGCGGTGCTGGGCCTCGATCCACGACCGATGGTAGCTCTCGTCCTCCATGGGGAGAACGGCCCTGGCCACCTTCAGCGGGCGGAACGAGTCCATCATCACCGCCAGCTCATTGGTGAACTTCTGTCCGATGGACGACTCGTACCGACCGGGATGGGGGCCGTGGGGGAGCCCGTCCGGGTGGTGGGTGATGGAGCCCCACTCGATCCCGTTCCGGCTCATGAATTCCTTGGAGCAGTAGAAGAGGACCTCGTCGGAATCCACGTTGGAGTGGTTGTACGGCGCAGGCACCGCATCCTCGTGGAAATCGTACGGCCGGGGGCAGAAGGAGCAGATGACGAAGCCGTCGCCCTGGAAGGTCTGGTGCACCGGCGGGGGCTGGTGGACCCGCCCCACGATGGGCTCGAAGTCGTGGATGTTGAAGGTCCAGGGGTAGAAGTAGCCGTCCCACCCTGCCACATCGAAGGGGTGGTGGTCCAGGATCATCTCGGTGATCCCGTCATACTGCTTCACATAGATGGGGAAGTCACCCATCTCATCGTGGGTCACCAGCTCCGTGGGCCGGTGGATGTCCCGCTCGGCGTAGGGGGCGCCTTCTACCAACTGGCCAAATTCGTTGCGGTAGCGCCGGGGCCACCGCACATGCCCCCGGCTCTCCATGACCAGGAGGTGGGGCGTGTCGGCCTCGGGGTTGAAGGTCCACCGGTGCATGATCCCCCGGTGGATCACCACATAGTCGCCCTCCCGGAAGGGGAGGTTCCCGAACTGGGACTCAAGGATCCCGCCCCCCTTGGCCACATACACCACCTCGTCGGCCTGGGCGTTCCGGTAGAAGTGCTCGTCTTCCCGGTCCGGCACCACGTAGTACATGGCGATGTCGGCGTTGAAGAGGAGGGGCGTGCGGTCCATGGTGGGGCTTCCACCCGGAGCGATCCCCGAGGTCCGGAAGTGACGGTGCCGGAGGGTCTGGTCCGGATCTTCTTCCAACTTCATCTCCGCCACCCGCCGCGCCGACTTGATGGTGGTGGGGGGGTGGAGGTGGTAGAGGAGCGACGAGGTGCCGGTAAAGCCCTCGTGCCCCATGAGCTGCTCGGAGTGGATGCCGCCGCCCTCCTTCCGGAAGGCGATGTGGCGCTTGGGGGGAATGCGTCCCAGGGTATGATAGATGGGCATGGGGTTCTCCGTGGGTCAGAGGTTTCCGCGGAGCGCCTGCTCCCGCTCGATGGCTTCGAACAGCGCCTTGAAGTTCCCCTTCCCGAAGGAGCGGGCTCCCTTGCGCTGGATGATCTCGTAGAAAAGAGTGGGACGATCCTGGACGGGCTTGGTGAAGATCTGGAGCAGGTAGCCGTCGGGATCCCGGTCCACCAGAACCCCCAGGCGAGCCAGCGCCTCCACCGGTTCATCGATGGTCCCGACCCGGTCCTGGAGTTCGTCGTAGTAGGTGGTGGGGACGTTGAGGAACTCCACGCCCCGCTCCTGGAGCCGCGACACGGTGGTGAGGATGTCGTCGGTGGCCAGGGCCAGGTGCTGCACGCCGGGACCGCGGTAGAACTCCAGGTACTCGTCGATCTGGGACTTCTTCTTCCCGGCGGCCGGCTCATTGATGGGGAACTTGATGCGCTCGTTCCCGCTGGAGACCACCTTGGACATGAGGGAGGTGTACTCGGTGGAGATGTCCTTGTCGTCGAAGGAGATGAGGTTCTTGAACCCCATGACCCGCTCGTAGAAGGACACCCACTCGTTCATCTTCCCCAACTCCACATTCCCCACGCAGTGGTCCACGTAGAGGATGCCCACCGGCTCCGGGTTGTAGGGGCTCGTCCGGGGCTGGAAGCCCGGGAGGAAGGCGCCCTCGTACCCGGACCGCTGCACCAGGGTGTGGATGGTGTCGCCGTAGGTGGCGATGGCGGCCACCACCACCTGGCCGTGCGCGTCGGAGAGGGTCTCCGGTTCCCGCACCGGGTGGGCACCCCGCTCCACCGCCGTGTGGAAGAGCCCTTCGGCGTCATCGACCCAGAGGGCGATGTCCCTGACCCCGTCGCCGTGGAGGCGGACGTGCTCGGCTACCTCCCCTTCGGGGGTGATGGGCGAGGTGAGGACGAGGCGTACCTTCCCCTGTTCCAGCACGTAGCTGGCCCGGTCCCGGGTGCCCGTCTCCGGCCCCCGGTAGGCCACCAGGCGGTAGCCGAAGGTGGTGCGGTAGAAGTGGCTGGCCTGCTTGGCGTTCCCGACCCAGAACTCCACGTGGTCGGTCCCGTTGATGGGGAAGGTGTCGGTGGTGGGCTCGGGGGCTGCTTTGGTGGCGGTACTCATGGGCGGCTCTCCTGCAATCGAAAGGCGGCGGCGGGGGGATGGGGAACGTCCGGACAGTTCCGGGGCAGACCCTACCCCTCGTCATTGTATAACTCTAAGCTCACCAGATGTGCCGGGTACCGGAAGCCCGGTCCGCCCCCTCGCGACGCTGGGGACCGGCCCGGCGCCGGCCCACACCCGAGTCCGCCCGGCACCCGAGTTTGCCTCCCAACGACCCGGAAATCATGTCCCATCAGTACCCCACCATTGAATCGTGCATCGGCCGCACTCCCCTGGTTCGCCTCCAGCGCATGGTGCCTCCGGGCCGGGACAACACCGTCCTGGTGAAGCTGGAGGGAAACAACCCCGCCGGCTCCGTGAAGGACCGTCCCGCCATGAGCATGATCCGCCGGGCCGAGGAGCGGGGGGAGATCCGCCCCGGCGATACCCTCATCGAGGCCACCTCCGGAAACACCGGGATCGCCCTGGCCATGGCCGCCGCCATCCGGGGGTATCGCCTCATCCTTCTCATGCCGGGAACCGCCACTGCCGAGCGAAAGGCCACCATGCGGGCCTACGGGGCCGAGCTGGTGGAGGTGGAGGGGATGGAGGAAGGCCGGGATCGGGCCCTGGCCATGCAGGCCGCCGGCGAAGGGCGCGTGCTCGATCAGTTCGCCAATCCCGACAACCCACGGGCCCATCAGGAGGGCACCGGTCCCGAGGTGTGGGAGCAGACCAGCGGGCGCATCACCCACTTCGTGAGCTCCATGGGGACCACCGGGACCAGCATGGGGACCTCCACCTACCTCAAATCCCGAAACCCCGCCGTCACCATTGTGGGCGCCCAGCCCGCCGAGGGGGCCCGGATCCCCGGGATCCGGCGCTGGCCCGAGGCCTACCTTCCTCGCTTCTTCGAGGCGTCGCGGGTGGACCGGATCGAGGAAGTGTCCGAGGCCGAGGCGGTGGAGATGACGCGGAGGCTGGCCCGGGAAGAGGGGATCCTGGCCGGGATGTCGTCGGGGGGGACGCTGGCGGCCGCCCTCCGGGTGGAGGCGGAGGTGGAGGGGGCCACCATCGTGTCGGTGGTGTGCGACCGGGGCGACCGCTACCTGAGCAGCGGACTGTTCGGTTGACGGTGAGGGGGGAAGGGTCGCTGGGACCCCTCCCCCCGGCTCCGTCAACGGTTTGCCACCTCGATGCGGCGGACCATCTCCACCAACGTACCACCGATCTCGTCGTTGTCCCGGATCCCCCCGAAGGCCATGGCGCCGGGGCCGTGGGCGAAGAGGGGGACCATCTCGCCGGTGTGACCGGTGGAGCTGTACGCCGCCACCAGGGAGTCGCCGTCGGGGAGAAGGGCCAGACCACCGGTCTCATGGTCCGAGAGGACCAGCACCAGGACGTCGGGGTGCTGGTCCTGGAAGTCCAGCGCCACTTCCACGGCGTCGTCGAAGTCGGCGGACTCGGCGGCGATCTCGTGGAAGGGGGCGTTGGCGTGGCCGAGCCAGTCGGGCTGGCTCCCCTCCACCATGAGGACGAAGCCCGAGGGGTTCCCGGCGAGCACATCCAGCGCCATGCGGGTCATGGCGGGAAGGGAGGGGGACCGACCTTCCGTGTATCGGGGCATCCCATCCTCGGCGAAGAGGCCCACGAGGCGGCGCTGGGAAGACGGCTGGTGGGCTTCGAACTCCTCCACCGAGAGGAGGCAGTCCACCTCCGCCGCGGCGCAGAAGGGGGTCAGGCGATCGTCGTCGAAGGTGCCACGGCGTCCGTCGAACCACCCCTGACCGCCGCCCAGGATCACCTGGATGGGGCCTTCCATATACTGGTTGGCGATCTCGGCCTGCCAGCCCCGCCGGGGCACCTTGGCGCCGAAGCCTGCGGGCGTGGCGTGGGTCACCGACGAGGAGGCCACCAGGCCTGTGGACATGCGGGCCCCATGGGCCACGTCGAAGACGCCCTCCAGGGGGTCGCAGGCGGCCGGGTCGGCGCGCATGGCGGCGGAGTCGGCGGCCATGAGGTCGGGGCACGCCAACCCCACGCCGATGGCGCCGCCGTAGGTCCGGACCCCGGTGGCCAGCGCCGTGGCGGCCTCGGCCGAGCCCGTCACCAGGGAGGTGGCGCTCCGCTGGTCCATGAGTCCGCCCACCTCCATTCGCTCCATGGCCAGCTCACCCTTGTGGAGCCGGGCGGCGGTGAAGTACGCCGCCCCCATCCCGTCCCCGATGAGGACGATGATGCTTCTCGGCGAGTCGGTGTCCGACGGTCCGGGAGGAGCCGAGCCGGCCTCTGCATCGCCGGAGCCGCAGCCAGCCAGCAGGGCCAGCGAAGACAGGAGTGTGAGGCCGAAGAGGTGACGACGGGTCGCGGGGGCAGGACGGACCGGGAGGCTAGGCAGGGGCATGAGTCGGTGGGGTGAGAAGGGTCCGAGGGTCGGTGGCATCATCGCCGAGTCGGGTCGGTGCCGATCTTCTCGGACCGGCAGCACCTGGCCGGACCGGCGACGCTTCACCTAACGGTACCCCGACTTCGTGAGCGCCCCATCACGGGTGGGTCACAGCTCGGTGACGACCCTCGGCTCGGCCCAACGACCCCGGAGCCTTACCGGATCCTCAGCCCTCGTCGTCGCCCCAGAGCGTCCGGGCCCGCTCCCGCACCACCGGATCCATGGGGTCGGTGTCGTCCATGGCCATCATGGCCCGATACTCGGCCTGCGCCTCGTCGTCCTTCCCCCGATCTTCCAGCACCAGGATGAGTTCGATGCGGTGGTAGAGGGCGTGGGGTTCCCCGGCCACCGCCCGCCGGAGGTGGGCCTCGGCGGAGTCCCACGAGGCGTTCCGGAGCGCCTCGTCTCCCACCAGGCGCTGGGCGAAGAAGCGCACCACCCGGTTCACCCGGAGGATCCCTGCGTGGAGGCGGCCCATGACGTGGTGGGCGCCGGGGTGGTCCGGATCCCGCTCCAGGATCCAACTGGCGTCCTCGTAGGCGGCTCGGGCGTAGCGGACCATGCCCCGGGCCGATTCCTCGTCCACCCGGAGGCCCCACACCGCCACCCGCCACCAGCGGGCGTCCATGTCTTCCGGATCCTGATGCAGGCGCTCGTTGGCCAGCGCCTCTACCGCTTCGAAGATGCGGATACGCTCATCCCGGTCCGGATGGGCCCGGGCCTCAGCCAGGAGATTGGGGGCCCGGGAGAGGTCGTCGGCCCACGACGCGGAGGCCGACGCGGCGCCCTGGTCCGGGAAGAGGGGGGCCAGGATCAGGGCCATCGCCAGAGCGAGGGGGCGGAGTCCCATGGCGGGGCCCGGACGCCAGGAAGGGAGTGAGGGGCTGGGCATGGGGTCGGTCAGGTGGGAGCGTCGGTGCCGGGCACGCAGTCCATGGAGCGGTTCCGCTCGGTGGTCACAGTCCATTCGCCCCCAACCACCCGGACCCGGATGGTTCCGTGGACGTTGGTGCAGTAGAGCTCGGCGTCGGGGACTTCGCCCATGCGACGGTTGGCCCGGAGTCGGGGGTGGGAGGTGCCGTTGGCCGACACCAGCATGAGCCGGGGGGTGGTGTGTTCGAGCCAGCTCGACCGGGTGCTGCTGAAGCCGGATCGGTCGTCGAAGATGGCGTTGTTGGCGCCGTGATGGCCCACCTTCAGGATGTCCAGATTGCCGCTCAGCTCCGGGAACTGGGTGCGCCAGCGGAGGTTGGCCTCGTCCTCGCCGTCGCCGGTGAGGAAGAGGCGGACTCCGTCGAACTCCACCAGGGTGCCCAGCGACCCCTCGTTCAGTTCCCGTCCGTTGTTGGTGTGGCGCCCCAGGTAGAAGGGGAGGCCGGGAATGTGGGTGGTCCGGATCCCGCCGGGCCCACCCATCTCGAAGACCCACGGCTCTTCGGGGACGAAGACCGAGTCGGCCCGCTGCTCCGCCACCGCCATGGCCTGCTGGTAGCGGGCGAAGTTCCGGACCTGTCCGTTGTACACGAAGTAGCGGACGTGGACATCCCGGAGCACGTCGGTGAGTCCACCTACATGATCCAGGTGGGGGTGGGTCAACTGAACGAACTCCAGGGTGTCGACTCCCATGGCCAGGAGCTGGTGGGCCACGAAGCGGTAGTCCAGCTCGTCGGGGGAGAGCCCGGGCCGGTCGGCATAGGGACCGGCGTCCACCAGGGCGTAGTGGAATCCCAGCGAAGACGAGTCGGCCAGGAGAATGGCGTCGCCGCCTCCGCCGGCCTCCTGCGGACCCAGGTCGAAGAGGGTGACGGTCATGGCCCGCTCCCCGGTGGGCTCCAAGGAGAAGCGTACCGTCTCGGAGGTGGTTCGACCGGCTCGGAAGGCCTCCACCTCCAGGGTGTAGCTCCCCGCCCGCCCCACCGTGTCCCCGGACCGGAAGGGGGCGCCATTCAGCTCGGCGCTCACGGTGGCGCCGGACGGGGAGGCGTTGATGACGATGGCCACGGGCTCGTTCAGAACCGCCCCGTCACTCACCCCCTGGATCTCGATGGTGGGACCGGCGTCGGGGTCGGACGGCGAGGAGCCGGAGTCGCCGCACGCCGCCGGAGCCAGGACGAGAGCCAGGGCGGCTGCCCACGCCCACCTGCCCGAGGCACGGGTGTGGTACTGGCCGGAAGACGAAGGGTGGGAGCGAGGAAGGGACATGGGGAGTTGTGGTGGCAGCTACTGAGGGGATCGGTTCGGGCAGCTTTATCCGGGGGGCAGCGTACCGACTTGGTCACGATCCACTCCGGCCGCCGTCGGAGAGACTGTTCTGTGTGGAGCCGTGGGACTGCCGGCCCTACACTTGATCGTTCCGTTGCCACCCCGCTGCACCAGGCAGGGTCCCGAACGCCGCTTCCCGAACTCTCCGTGTCACCATGGTCCGCCTCTCAACCTACGTCGTCCCGGCCGTGGCCATAGCCCTCCTGGTGGGGCTCACTCCCCCGGCCCCTGGACCCGCCATGGCCTCCTCAGACGCCATCCCCCTCATCATCGCCCACCGAGGCGCCTCAGGGCACGCCCCGGAGCACACCCTTCCCGCCTACGATCTGGCGGTGGAGATGGGCGCCCACGTCCTGGAACCCGATCTGCAGATGACCCGGGACGGCGTACTCATCGCCTTCCACGACGCCACCCTGGATCGCACGGCCCGGGGACCGAGCGAGTTCTGTACCGGACCGGTGAGGGAGCGGACGCTGGCGGAGATCCGGGAGTGCGACGTGGGGAGCTGGTTCAACGAGCGGTTCCCCGAGCGCGCCGATCCTTCCTTCGAAGGCCTCCGGGTGGTGACGTTGGACGAACTCTTCCAGCGCTACGGCCATCAGGTCCGCTGGTATCCGGAGACGAAACAACCCGAGGAAAACCCGGGGATGGAGGAAGCGCTGGTGGAGTTGATCCACCGCCACGGGCTCCGCGATGCTGCGGCGGAGCGGGGGCAGGTCCTCATTCAATCCTTCGATCCTGCATCGCTGGAGCGGCTACGGGAACTGGATCCGGATCTGCCCCTGGTGCAGCTCCTTCCCCGGCAGGCACTGGACAACCGGACCGCATGGGAGGTGCTGGAGGCCATCTCCCACTACGCCCGGGGAGTGGGGCCCAACCACACCCTGGTCGACGAAGCCTTCATGGCGGCGGCCCGGGAGTGGGGTCTCTTCGTCCACCCCTGGACGGTGAATGACCCCACCACCATGGACCGGCTCCTGGCGCTGGAGGTGGACGGAATATTCACCGACTTCCCGGACGTTCTTGCCCAGCGGATCGCCGGGGCCAGCCCCGCCCGGTAGTCCCGGCCTCACCGCCGGCCCGGCCGCTCCACCCTGCTGGTGATCCCGTCGCTCAGGATGACCTCCACCCGGGCGGGGTCCACGTCCTGGACGGCGGCGGCGCCGCTCCGGGCGAGAGAGAGAATGCGGCCCGTCTCCGGGTCCCGTACCACAGCCAGCGGATAGGACGAGTCATTCCACTGGACCAGGGTGCGGCCGTCGGCGGCGGCGATGAGGGCCAGCGCCGGGTCCGCCGGTGCTGCGGCCGGGTCCGCTAGGGTGCTCTCCCGGAGGGCCAGCACCCGCCCGCCCTCCCGGAGGCGGAGCGTCCGGAGCGCCTGGGCATCGAAGCGGCTGAGGGGTAGCGCGAAGGAGAAGCCGCGATAATCCGGCTGGTCGGCGATCTCCGCTCCTGCGAAGTCCAGCCGGAAGAGGACCCGGCCCCGGTCGTCCAGCCCCTCCAGGGTGAAGGGTCCTTCGCCGGGGGCCGGAAGCTCCGGGCGGGTCTCCACCTGGAAGGCGGGCTCGAGTCGGACCCTGTCTCCATCGATGGATCCCCAGAGGATGAGGGCCGGTTCCTGGGTTGGGCCGGTCATGGCGTACCGGACCGACTCGTTGCGCCGGAAATCCAGGATTCCCTTGAAGGTGTAGTCGCTCACCCAGGCCGGGCGGCAGTAGCTCATGACATCGGCCGTTCCCGGGTCCACGAACTGGCCGTTCCGGAAGCCGGTGTGGCCAATGGAGCCGTCGGAGTAGGGGTAGTTGGCGTCCTGACCCGAGATGGATGTGGGGCACGGAGAGTGGTAGCGGCCGAAGTTGTGTCCCAGTTCGTGGGCCGCGATCCACGCGGCGAGTTGGGGGTGATCCCATCCCAGCGCCACCGGGAGGCCAATGTACCCGAGCCCGGCGACCCCACTGGTATACTCGGGCCGCACCAGACCGTAGTAGTATTGTTCTCCGCCACCCTCGGCGGTGCGTACGGCGCGGATCTCAGCGAGAAGTTGCACCCAAGCCCCGTTCCCGTTGTTGGACTGTAGAGGCGGCAGGTCGGTAGTGTAGCTCACCACCTGCTCCGTGACCTCCACAACCGGGAACATGGCCCGGGTGTCGTTCATGACCCCGGAAAAGTACTGGCCGGTGGTTCCGTTACTGGTCTGATGGATCTCCAGGAATCTCATGTGGAGGGGGGCCACCGTCTCCACCGTCAGCGGCATCGTCCCCGAAGCGGGGTAGGTGTTGTCGTCCGTGGTGGATTCCCCGAAGGCTCCCTGGGGGTCAACGGTCACGGAGATCCGGAGATTGGTCCTCACCAGATTCCCGGGAATGGGCTGGTTCCAGGTGATGGCGCCGGGAAGATCCGAGATCTGCCGTGGCACCGACGACCCAGGCGCCGAGACGGTGTAGGTCTGGGCCAGAGACGACCCGTGGTAGAGGCGAATCTCCACGTCGGGACGGACGTCGTTGGCCTCATTGGCCTGGACGAAGACCCGGATTACCCCAGGGCGTCCGGCGATGAGGGGGACATCCCCACCCAGCGTCTGGACCACCTGGTTCACGTGCACACCGGCAATGCTGAGGTTGAAGCTTGTCTCGGGCTCGGGTTCAGGTTCAGGCTCGGGCTCAGGCTCAGGTTCGGGTTCGGCGGCGGGGGTCGTGGCCCAGCGAACCGGCGACCAGTCGGAGCAACCTGCGTCATTGCAGGCCCGGATCCGGTACTCATACGTGGTAGCAGCCGCCAGTCCGGTGTCGATGTGTCCGCGCCGGTCCCCGCTCAGGGAACCCAGGCCGAGCCACGTGCCCGATGCGCCGCGCTGAAGCTCGAAGCGAACGGGGTTCTCGTCGCTGGACCACGACCAGGTGATATGGATTCGCTGATGGTCCAGCGCCTGGGGAGTCGCCAGCGTCGGGGTGACGGGAGGGGTCTCCGGCTCGGGCTCGGGCTCGGGTTCCGGTGCACGAGCCGTCACGTGCACGGGCTCCGACGGGTTCGAGCAACCGTGTTCGTTGCACGCATGGATCCGGTATGAGTACTGGACCCCCGCCTCCACCTCCTCATCGGCCCATGAGACGGCTTGCCCCGGAGCCGTGTGGATCACGGTCCAACTTCCACTGCCCCTCAGTCGCTCGAGCCGGAATTCTTCGTGGCCCAAGCAGCCGGCTCGCCATTCCAGATCCACTCGAAGCGTCTCCTCGCTCAGGGCGCTCAGCCCCAGCGGTCTCGCCGGCGCCCGTCCCGGGGTCCGGACCTCGCTCACCTCGGACCACTCGGAGCAGCCTGATTCATTGCAGCCTTGAAGCCGGTAGGCATACTCCGTGTTGGGGATCAACCCCTGATCCAGGAAGCTGAACACATTGCCGGCAGGGGTGGCGATCTCCGTCCAGCTCTCCCCGCTTCTCTGCCGATTCAGCACCCAGCGATCCACCTCGTCCGCGACCTGCCAGTTGACCCGGATCGACGTGGACGAGAGCACCTCCAAATCGACCGGGATTGGACTGTCCGGGACGGGGATGATTCGCGTTGCCGGGA
Organism: Gemmatimonadales bacterium; assembly: GCA_007695195.1. Lineage (GTDB taxonomy): Bacteria > Gemmatimonadota > Gemmatimonadetes > Longimicrobiales > Gaopeijiaceae > PWLA01. Next base: position 14,809 of record REEG01000171.1, read on the forward strand.
AATCGAGCCATACCTCATCGGCGGTTCGCAGATTCACCGTCTCCGAAGCGCTGGGGAAGGCGTAACGCTGGGTGTCAAACCCCTCCACTTCCACCCCATACCTTCCCCTGGGGAGATCCGCGAAGGTGAACCGACCCTCTTCGTCGGGGGTCGCGGTGCGCTCCTCACTGCCGGTAAGCCGTACATTGGCGCCATTCACCGGCGCATCTCCCGCCAGGACCGCCCCTTCGATGATGGCCGATCGATGGAGCACGCCGTGGAACTCGACACGAGCCTCCCCCGCTTCCGGCACCTGAATGCTCTGTTCCACCTGTCCGACGGAGCCATCTTCCGGCTGCTCCGGCAGGCGCACAGTCCATGGACCGGGCGGGACTCCCGTGAAACGAAAGGCGCCTGCACCGTCCGTGGTCCGCACCTGCCGGGGGTTTGTGCCCAACTCGACGGTCACGCCCCCCTCCCCCTCGCCGTCCAGGGTCACCAACCCCACCACGGTGCCCGGCACGGGCGTCGGGGGCGGCTGTGTCGTGTCGCCGGATTCCGCATCGGTGCACGACACCGGGAGAAGGAGGAGTGCCAACAGGAATGCAGCCACCCCGGAGATGGGGGGGCGAGCGAGTGGCAAGCGGCGCTGGGGGCTGGGTCGCATCGTCATGGGTCCGTCAGGCTGGAGGAGCTTCGATGCGGGAGGGGAGGGGGCCCAATGGAACCGGATCCAGGCCATCCCACACCCCCCGAATCAGTCAAGTCCCGTGCCTGGCCCTGGAAGAATGCCGGACATCCGCCTAAAGCACTTTAGGCTATGAGTTTGGGTGCTCTTTCATGTATCCCTTCACGCCGATCGATCCAGCTTTTCTCCGTGGCGGAATGCCATCCTTCTCGCAGCCTGGCGGGGATGGGAGGACTGGTAGGCCCTGCCGGCACCTCCCGGCCAGGGCGCGGGAGCACCACTCCCGCCCCAGCTTGCCACCATCGCCGGCCCGTCCCAGGATTGGCGGTAGTCACCGGCGTGCGGTGGGGTGTTCAAGAGTGGCAGGCACGAGTTGATTACCTCAGCCCACGTCCATGTCCAGCTCCGTCGCGTCCTTGCCCCAGCGTCCCCACCACTTACGGATGGCCAATCCTCCGCACGAGTCGTCCCGGCCAACCGGTCATGAGGTTGACCTGCTGGGCGTCTGGTTTCGCCGGGTGGTGCAGTCGGATCCGTCTGCGTTCGAATCGCTCTTTCGGGCTACGCGCGAGAGTCTCGTCCGCTACGCTTTTCAGATCACGGGAGACGAGGCTGCGGCGGCGGACATGGTTCAGGAGGCGTTCCTTCGCTTCTGGCAGCGCCGCCGGGAGCACGATCCATCCGGATCGGTGAAGGCTCTGCTGTTCCGAACCGTCCGCAACCTGGCTCTGAATTCGGTGCGGGACGGGAAGCGCCGAGCCCAACTCCTGGCGGAGGGATACGAGCCACCGGCTCGGGCCACCCCCGATCCGGATGAGACGCTGGCTGGGCAGGAATTGGCCGGTCGCATCCGGGGCTGGATGGAAGAGCTGCCGGATCGTCAGCGCGAAGCGTTGACACTCAGCCGCTTTCAGGGGCTGAGTCACGAAGAGATCGCCGAGGTGATGGGTGTGGCGCCCCGAACAGTGAATAACCACCTGGTACGGGCGCTCCGGACCCTTCGGGACCGGATCGAGGCCCACCGCGAAGGATCAAGCGTCCAAGGAGCAGGATGATGGCGGGACACGACGATCGACCCCCCTTTCCGGCCCGGTTGGGCTCCGAGCCGGACTCCGACTCGCTGGAAGAGGTCTGGAATCTTCTGGAAGGGGCGGAGCCCGATGGAGCCCGGGACAGTCAGGGCTCCGAGTTGGATGAAGCGTGGGCCCGTCTCGCCGGCGAGATCGGCGCCCTGGAGACGGAGGCGGGTGGGGAAGCACAGAACGCCCGCATCGCCGACGTCCCACGAACCGCTCAAGCGGAAGTCAGTGAGCGTTCCGCCTCCCCCTCCTGGTTCCGCTGGGGAGCGGTAGCTGTCGCCGCTGCAGCTGCGGTCTTCGTTCTCGTGGGCCCGCCTGCCACCGTCAACGTGGAGGCAGGGCCGGGAGAGACCCGATCCGTCGCCCTGTCTGACGGGTCGATGGTGGAGTTGAACTCGGGATCGACCCTGAGTTACGCCCGGTGGACCAGGGGGGATTCCCCTCGGGCCCGCCGCGTCCGCCTCATTGGGGAAGCCTTCTTCGAGGTGGCTCCGGGGGCGGCTGCCTTCCAGGTCCAGACCCTGAACGCCGAGGTGACCGTCCTGGGGACACGCTTCAATGTGCGGGCCCGTGACGAACTGGGAGGGGGTACCGAAGTCGTCGTAGCGTCGGGTCGGGTTCGTCTTGCGGCTCCAGGGATCGAGACGGGTGTGGAGTTGGAGGGTGGTGAGAGCTCGATGCTTTCCCTGGGATCCACCGAGCCTTCTCCTCCTTCAGCCACGGCCCTTGATCCTATCCTGAGTTGGCGCACCCGAGGATTCGCCGCCGTGGATCGCCCTCTCGGATCCATCCTGTCCGAATTGGAGCGACGGTTCGACACCCGGCTGGAGGTGGATCCGGGTGTGGCCCTCGACGAACGCCTGACCATTCATTACCACGAGCCGCGGGGGCTCGAGTCCATCCTCAGCGACATTGCCACGGCCCGGGGGCTGGGGTACCGGGCCATCAGCGGGGGGTACGAGATCCACCCATGAAGGTTCGGGTTCTCCGCCTTGTCCCGGTGTTGCTCCTTTTCGGGGGGCTCCTTCTTCCCTCCTCGCTTGAGGGGCAGGAGCCCGGGGGGTCGTATACCCTGATCCTCCGCGATGTACCTCTCCTGGAGGCGCTGGAACGCGTCGTCTCCGTTACAGGCCTGGACCTGCTCTTCGGGTCCGAGGTCACCGAAGCGGCGGGGGATCGCCGTGTCTTCTGCCGCGCGGAAGGAGACACGGCCGAGGGTGTCCTGTCCTGCGTGGTTCGTTCCGTCGATCTCGATTTCTACCGACTTTCATCCGGCACGTATGTGGTCATTGTCGGGCCCCAGGGCTTGCCTCGCCAGGGGCGACTCAGCGGCTTCGTGACCGATGGATGGACCGGAGAACCCCTGTCCAACGCCCAGGTCCGGGTCATTTCGCCCGCTCTCTCCACCTATGCCAATGGGTCCGGGGTTTTCAGCTTCCCGGCTCTCCTTCCAGGCAGGCACGAAGTGGTGATCTCTGTCCACGGTTACGAGTCGCTGCGCACCTGGGTGGAGGTGCCTCCGGAGGGAGAAGCCCGGACTACCTTCTCACTGGAGCCCCGACCCTTCGTCGCCCGACCCATCGTGGTGGATGGTCTGGAGCTCTCCGGTCTTTCCGGGTTCCGAGCCGGCGCAGCGGCTCTGGAATCCACCGACATCCGAGCCGACACCCGGGCCGGAGGCGATATCACCGGGGCTCTCCCCCGCCTCCTGGGGGTCGCGTCGCGCCCGTTCCTGTCGGAGGTCTTGATTCAGGGTGGCGAGTCGGTGAAGCAGCAGCTTCGTCTGGACGGCGTGCCCATCTACAACCCGCTGGCGGTGGAGGGGATCGTCGGCACCTTCAGTCCCCTGGCCCTGGAGCGTGTCAACGTACGAAAGGCGGGATTCCCGGCCCGATTCGGGAGCGCCGCCGCCGGCATTCTGGATCTGGAGCAGGCTGTGGGGAGTGGCCGGGGGACCGAGGTGCAGGTGGATCCGTTCAATGTGAATGCCAGGGTGGGCGTGGGGCTCCCTGGCGCGAGGGGAAGCGAGGGATCGCTCATGCTGGCCGGCCGCATGTCCCTCTGGGAGGTGCTTCCTGTTCCGGCTCTGGACCGGACGCTTCGCGACTGGAACCGGGTCGATCCCCTCCTGACCCGGGCTCTGGAGGGTCCGACCCCCCACCAGGAAGGATTCGCCGCCAGTGAAGCGGTGGAGTACGTGGGGCACGGACACGGGTCCGATATCCGTTCATCGGACCTGCACATGGCCCTTCGCGTCCCCACCGGTCCGGCCGGAGCGGTGCGGGTCTCCGCGTACCGCGGGGCTTCCGACATCTTCACCCAGGTCCTCTCCGCCGGACATCACGCCGGCTCCCCGTCCCCCGACCGCATGATGATGGCCCAGGACGGGTACGATTGGTCCAACACCGCCGGACGTGTGCGCTGGGAGGGGCTGGTTGGGTCCCGGAGCCTGGTGGCGGTTCAGCTCCATGGAAGCCGGCACCGGTTCGAGAGCGGGTATCGGATGAGCCAGATGGCAATGGATACCCCCACGGCCCAGGGCAGCGCCATGGGCGCGGAAGATGTGCTGGTGAATCGACTATCGTCGGCCCGGCTCCTCTCGGATCGGTCGCAGATCGAGGAGGTGGGGGCGTCGGCCAGCATGGATCTGTCTCCCGACACCCGTCACCGCGTGCACCTTGCTCTGGAGGCCACCCGTGTCGAGGGTCGGTTGGATCTGGATGGTGGTCTCTTCCCACACCTTCGCACCGACGCCGCCCATACCCGGTTGGCTGGGGTCCTGGAAGACCGTTGGACCCGAGGTGCGCTCACCCTGGAGGGCGGTCTTCGAACTACATGGATTGCGGAGTCGGACCGGCTCTTCCACGAACCCCGGGCGGCGGCTGAGTGGGAAGGGCGTCCGGGTGGCTGGGGTCCGGTGGCGACGCGTGTGTCTGCCGGCCTGTACCGCCAGTACGTGAACCAGTTGGAACTCGCCAACCCCGGGCCCAGCGCCCTCGTCCCGTTCCTGCGCTTCTGGTTGCCCCATG
>REEG01000107.1 GCA_007695195.1 Gemmatimonadales bacterium
GCGACCCCACCAGCTCCGCCACCGCCTTCACCGACGCCAGATGGATGGCCACCGTGTCCCGGATCTCCTGTCCGTATCCGCCCCCCATGACCACCGCCACCGGGATCCCCCGGCCCCGGCAGGCCTCCACCACCAGATGGTCGCGGTGGGCCAGCGCCTCCCGGGTGACGGACAGCCGGCCGAGGCGGTCGCCCTCGTGGGGGTCCGCACCGGCGATGTAGAAGAGGAGGTCGGGGCGGCCGTCCTCCACCGCCGCCTCCACAGCGCGCTCTACCGCGGGGAGGAAGGCGTCGTCTCCGGCCCGATCGTCCAGCGGAAGGTCCAGGTCACTCCGCTCCTTCCGGAAGGGGTAGTTGGCCCCCCCGTGGACGGAGACGGTGAAGACGGACGGGTCGTTCCGGAAGATGGCGGCGGTCCCGTCGCCCTGGTGCACGTCCAGGTCCAGGACGGCGACCCGACTCACCGCTCCCTCCTGCTGAAGAACCCGCGCCGCCACCGCCACATCGTTGAAGACGCAGAAGCCCCCGCCCCTGTCCGGAAAGGCGTGGTGGGTCCCCCCGGCCAGATTGGCTCCGGCGCCGTCGGCCAGCGCCGCCCGGGCCGCCGCCACGGTGGCGCCCACGGAACGCCGGGATCGCTCCACCATCCCCGTCGACCAGGGAAAGCCGATGGCCCGGGCAGCACGGTACTCCAGCGTGCCCGCCAGGAGGGCGTCCAGATACTCCCGGGTGTGGACCAGGAGGAGTTCCGAGTCGGAGGTGGCGTCGGGTACGCCCAATCGGGCACCCGAAACGCCGCCGGGGGTGGCCACCGCTTCCCGGAGAAGACGGTACTTCTCCATGGGAAAGCGGTGGCCCGGCGGGAGTGGGAGGACGAACTCGTCCGTGTAGAAGATCTGCACCCTTCTCAGGGTCAGGGCTTGGAGGCCACCTCCCAGGGAAGCTCAGCGTCGGTGCGGCCGAAGTGGCCGTAGTTCGTGGTCCGGCGGTAGATGGGTCGCCGCAGGTCCAGCCGCTCCAGGATGGGCCCGACGCCGAAGTCGAAGTCCGCCAGGAAACGTCGAACCTCTTCCGAGTCCCCCGTACCAAAGGTCTCCACCTCCACCGCAAGGGCGTGGGGATGGCCGATGGCGTAGGCCGAACGCACTTCCACCCGCTCTGCGAGTCCGGCGGCCACCACCTGACGGGCGGCGTAGCGGGCGAAGTAGGCCCCACTCCGGTCCACCTTCGTCGGATCCTTTCCGCTGAAGGCACCGCCGCCGTGGCGTGCGGCCGAGCCGTATCCGTCCACCACGATCTTCCGGCCGGTGACACCGCAATCCGCCTCGGGACCCCCGCTGTGGAAGTCGCCGGCGGGGTTCACCAGGAGAGGAAGGTCGGCGCGGAACCAGGGGCCCAGCGCTCGGGGAAGGAGCTCGGAGCGCATGTATTCGGCCAGCGCCGGCACCGATGTCCCGACACCGTGGTGGGTCGAGACCAGGACGTCGGTCACCTCCACCGGGCGACCCTCCCCGTCATAGCGCACACCCACCTGGGACTTGGAGTCGGGCTTCAGGTCGATGGGGTTCCCCGGACCGCGCCCGTTTGCCTTCCGCTCTTCGGCCAGCGCACGGGTGATCCGGTGCGCCAGAAGGAGGGGGAGGGGCATGAGCTCGGGTGTCTCCGAGGTCGCGTATCCGAAGACGATCCCCTGATCCCCCGCGCCCCCCTGGTCCACCCCGCGAGCGATGTCCCGGGACTGGGTCGAGAGCAGCGACTCGACCCGGATGGCGTCGGCGTGAAAGGTGATGGACTCATCGGTGTAGCCGATCTCCCGGAGCGCTTCCCGTACCACCTGATCCAGATCCACCTCCGCCCGGGAGGCGATCTCACCCCCCAGGATCACCCGATCTCCCTTGCACAGCACCTCCACGGCGACCCGGGCGTGGGGATCCCCGGCCAGGTGTGCGTCCAGGATGGAGTCGGCGATGAAATCGGCCACCTTGTCCGGGTGACCCTCAGAAACGGACTCGGAGTGAAGGATCTGCCCCGTGCCATAGGGGGCGCGGGTGGCGGGGGAGGTGTCCAGTTGGGACGTGGGCATCAATAGCCTCCGGTTCTGGGGCGACGCCGACCGGGTGAGTCCGGAGCGTCGCAAATTTGGACGACGAGTGGATCAGTGCCACCCCGGGACACGACGACAGTTCGACGTGACCAAGCGACACAATAGCAAAAAGGGTCCCGAGCGGCTCACCGCGCGGGACCCTCCGAGCGGTTTTAGCCCGTTGTTCACCCGGAGGCAATCGCAACAAATCGCCGGGGCGCCGAAGCGCACGAAGAGTCTAGCGAGGGGAGGGGAGGGCGACAAGGGGCGGGGCGGGGGATCGGGGTGGGTACGGGGATCTCGCCGGAGCGTAGCGGGCGGGAAGCGCTACCGCATGCTGAACGACCGGTTCACGTTGAACCCGAAACGGAGCCCGCCATCGGATACCGAGCCCACGGGGGCGGCCAGGAGGTAGGCGTCGTTCAGGGCCTGGGTGTTGGTGAGGAACATCTGGAAGACGTGCCCGCCCGTCTCCAGATCCAGGCCGATGCCCAGGCCGTGGCGGATCTCCGAGGCGTCTCGCCGGGTGGCCGGGAGGTACTGGAAGGTCAGCGACCGGATGGACGAGAAGGCGTACCGCCCTCCCATCCCCACCCCGCCGTAGAACCGGTCTGCGGGATCGTCGATGCGCATGGCCTCGTCGGTGCGGCTCAGCACCGCGAACATGGGCGAGACCATGAGGCTCAGCCGGTCTCCCATGGCCCGGGAGATGGGGAGGGTGACGGCCAGGTTCGTCCGGTCCACGAAGGAGAACTCCTGGGCCAGGAAGTCGCTGGGGAGGGTCATGATGCCCCCCGCCACATTCAGGCTCGCCGAGACCGGCGTGCCGCCTCCCTGCATCTGGCGCACCAGGTGGGTTCGGACCCCCATCTCGTAGACCCGGTCCATGCTGGAGCGGGCCAGGAGCACCGATAGCCGGTCCGTGAACCCGTACTCGAGGCTGAAGCGGATGTTGGCGCCCGAGTCCAGCCCCCAGAGCGTCTCCCGCCCCTGATCGATCTCGCCGAAGGTGTGCATGATGCTGTAGTACATCTCCCCGGCGGCCAGGGGCTCGGTGGTCTGGAGATTGATGTGCCGGGGGGTGGGGAAGGTGAGCTCCACAGGGCGTTCCGCCACCGCTCGCTCCCGGGGGATCTGCCCTTCCACCATGGGGGCCGAGAAGAGAAGGAGGGCAAGGGCCGACAGGATCGGGCGGGTCATAGGGATGGGCCTCACGACGAACCCGGCGGGGCGCCGGGGCGGAGAAGGATGTCGATGTTGACGACCTGGGTGTCGCTCAACTCGTAGAAGACCACCCGTGGGCGATCGATGTCGAAGTCCGAGAGCTCCAGCGTCCACGACGCTCGGAGGCGAAGGCCGTCGCCTTCCCGGGTCACCGACCCCGTCACCTCCAGATCCCGGGAGATCTCCCGCATGGTAAAGCGGCCCACCACCTGAACGGGGGTGTCGCCGAGGGACCCGGGGTCGAAGGACGACCGGATCTCCCCCATGAACTCGGCGAAGGGATAGCGCGCCGTCTCCAGGTAGTTCCGGCGCATGTCCCGGTCGCGGCGGCGGTTGTCCGTATCCAGCGTCTCCAGGTCGATGAAGAAGTCCACCGTCCCCGCCTCCAGGTCCACGAACCCGGTGAGGGTGTTGGACACCCCTTTGAATTCGAGGAGCGGGGCTCGGGAGACGAACTCCACGTACCCGTCGTCGGCGAAGTACGTCTGGGCCGCGGCAGACGCCGGCACTCCGAAGAGCCCAGCCACACCGAGGAGGCCCGCCATGAGGCCGGGGGTCAGACCTCCACGGCCGGCAGCC
>REEG01000048.1 GCA_007695195.1 Gemmatimonadales bacterium
AGCCGCAGGACCTGAACCTAAGGGCCTTGAGACCTCGGGACCTCAAGACGTCGGGACCTCAGGGCCTCAGGGCCTTAGAACCTCCAGGCCTCAGGGCCTTGGAACCTCAAGACCGCAAGACCTCAGCACCTCAGTTGGGAACCCGAAGATTCACCGCCCGGCTGGCGCCGGTGGGGCTCGACAGGCGGAGATTCACCACATCGCCCGGTTCCACCGACTCGAGGATCCGATCCACATCGCCCACACTCGTGACCGTCTCCCGGTTGATCTCGTCCAGACGCCAGCCGGGGGAGACACCCCGCCGCGCCGCCGGACCCGCCGGGCTCACGCTGCTGATGATGACACCGCCGGCCTCCGGGTAGTCCAGCTCGGACGCCACCTCTTCGGTGAGCTCCCTCACGTCGAGTCCGAGGCGCTCCTGGGTGTGGGAGGTGCGGGCCTGGGTCCGCTGCGGGCGCGGGCCGAGATCGGCCTCACCGAGGCGGATGTTCAGGGTCCGGGGCTCCCCGTTCCGGAAGAGGCGCACCTCCACCTCCTCGCCGGGTCGACGCTGGGCGATGAGGAGCTGGAGCTGCCCCGGACGCTCCACCTCATCGCCGTTGATGGCCACGATCACGTCCTCAAGCTGGACGCCGGCCCTGGCGGCTGGGCTCCCGTCTGGAAGCCCCTGCACCAGCACACCCATGCGGCGGGGGAGTCCGTAGTACTCCACGTCCACATTGGTGATCTCTTCCATCTCGATCCCCAGGAGGGGACGGCGGACCCGGCCGTACTCGATGAGGTCCTCCATGCTCCGGCGGGCCAGGTCGATGGGGACGGCGAACCCATACCCCTGGTAGAAGCCCGTGCGGGAGGCGATGGCGGTGTTGATGCCGATGACCCGGCCGTCCACATCCACCAACGGGCCCCCGGAGTTGCCGGGGTTGATGACGGCGTCGGTCTGGATGAAGTCCTCGATGGCGAAGCCGGCGATCTCCTGAAGGTCTTCCTGACGCATGAGCCCCTGCTGAAGGAGCTGCAGGGGGCGCCCGATGGCGCTCACGATACCGGCGGTGACCGTGTAATCCAGGGCGCGGCCTCCGCCGAAGCCCGGGTTCCCCACGGCCAGCACCCATTCACCGACCTGGAGACTCCGGGACTCGCCCAGGCTCAGGACCGGCAGGTTCCGCTCTTCGATGCGGATCACCGCCACATCGGTGGTGGGGTCCGAGCCCACCATCTCGGCGAGGTATTCCCGACCGTCGGCCAGGAAGACCCGGATGGTCTGGGCCTCGGAGACGACGTGATCGTTGGTGAGGATGTAGCCGTCCTGGGTCACGATGAACCCGCTCCCGCCCGAAGTCCTCGGGGGGGCCTGGGGGTTCTGGCGCTGCTCCTGCCCGCCTCCGCCGGGAGGCCCGAAGAACCACTCGAAGGGGTTCCCCCCGGGGGCGGGGCCGGTCTGGGCCGTCCGTCCGGGGCGCTCCACCTCGATCCGCACCACTGCAGGCGTGACGGCCTGGGAGATGTTGACGAAGGCGTTGCTCAGATCTCGCGCTGGACGCACCGCCTCTTCCGACACCTGGGGCTGTTCGGAGAAGACCGGACCCGCCACGATGGCGGCTGGGGTCCAACCCAGGAGGGATGCGCCCCCCAGGCCGGCCAGGCCCAGGACCACGGCCGACAGGAGAACGCGGATCTTCGAGCTAAGGGGATCCATCATGAACATCACCTCAAAGTTCAGGGTGCCAGGGGTTCAGTCGTTCTGACGGTGGTACACAGCGACCCCCGTGGACGATCCGGGGGTCGCTGAGCCTCCGGGCCTCGGTGGTCAGGCGGTTCGTGCGAGCTCTCCTCCCTGTTGGACGGGAAAGGCGGCGCCGGGGTTGTCCCGACGCCGCCTTCTTTCCTTCGCACCCCAGCCCTTCATCGGTCGACCTTGCCGGGGCCGGGGGACGGGTGGAAGCGGGTGCCCTACTTCTTCTCTTCCTCCACGATCTCGTAATCGGCTTCTACCACATCGTCGTCGCCAACGACGGGCTCGTCCTCCATGGTGGCGCCGGCGGGCTCGGCCTGGGGCGCCTCGGCGGCGGCTTCGGCGGCCTGGGCCTGGTAGACCTGCTGCCCGGCGGCGCTGAAGGCCTGGGTCAGCTCTTCCCGGGCCCGGTCCATGGCCTCGTGGTCGTCGCCCTTCAGGACCGTCTTCGCGCTCTCCAGCGCCTCGCTCAGCTTGGTCTTGTGGGCCTCGTCCACCTTGTCGCCCCACTCGCCGGAGTCCTTCTCCACCTGGTAGACCAGGGAGTCGAGCTGGTTGCGGGCCTCCACCTTCTTCTTCCGCTCCTCGTCTTCGGAGGCGTGGAGTTCGGCGTCCTGTACCATCCGGTCGATCTCGCTCTCACTCAGCCCCGAAGACGCCTCGATGCGGATCTTCTGCTCCTTGCCGGTGGCCCGGTCCTTGGCCGAGACGTGGAGAATCCCGTTGGCGTCGATGTCGAAGGTGACCTCGATCTGAGGCATCCCGCGGGGAGCCGGCGGGATCCCGGTGAGCTGGAACTTCCCGATGGTCTTGTTGTCCAGCGCCATCTTCCGCTCGCCCTGGAGGACGTGGATCTCCACCGTGGTCTGACTGTCCTCGGCGGTGCTGAACACCTCGGTCTTCTTGGTGGGAATCGTGGTATTCCGCTCGATGAGGGGCGTCATGACCCCGCCCAGCGTCTCGATACCCAGGGAGAGGGGGATGACGTCCAGGAGGAGAACATCCTTCACGTCACCGGCCAGCACACCGCCCTGGATGGCGGCGCCGATGGCCACTACCTCGTCAGGGTTCACGCCACGGTTCGGGTCCTTCCCGAAGAACTCCTTCACCACCTCCTGGATCTTGGGGATCCGGGTGGAGCCGCCCACCAGGATCACCTCGTCCACCTCGGAGGGGCTCAGGCCGGCGTCCTTGAGCGCTGCCTTCATGGGAGCCACAGTGCGCTGGATCAGGTCGTCCACGAGCTGCTCGAAGCGGGCCCGGGACAGCGCCATGTTCAGGTGCTTCGGACCCTCCTGGGTAGCGGTGATGAAGGGCAGGTTGATGTCCGTCTTCACGGTGGAGCTGAGCTCCATCTTGGCCTTCTCCGCCGCCTCCTTGAGGCGCTGCAGGGCCATGGCATCCTTACTCAGGTCGATGCCCTGCTCCTTCTTGAACTCGTCTACCAGCCAGTCGATGATCTTCTGGTCGAAGTCGTCACCGCCCAGGTGCGTGTCCCCGTTGGTGGACTTCACCTCGAACACTCCGTCCCCGAGCTCGAGAACCGAAATGTCGTACGTTCCGCCTCCCAGGTCGAAGACGGCGATCTTCTCGTCCTTCTTCTTGTCGAGTCCGTAGGCCAGGGCGGCGGCGGTAGGCTCGTTGATGATGCGCAGGACCTCGAGGCCGGCGATCTTCCCGGCGTCCTTGGTGGCCTGCCGCTGGGCGTCGTTGAAGTATGCCGGGACGGTGATGACGGCCTGGTCCACCTTCTGGCCCAGGTAGTCCTCGGCGGTCTGCTTCATCTTCTGGAGGACGATGGCCGAGATTTCCGGAGGGGTGAAAGACTTGTCGGCGTTGTCCACATCGACCTTGACGCGGCCCTGGCCGTCGCCGCTGACGTCGTAGGGGACGAGCCCCCGCTCTTCCTTCACCTCTTCGAAGCCCCGCCCCATGAACCGCTTGATGGAGGCGATGGTGTTGGTGGGATTGGTGATGGCCTGACGCCGGGCCACCTGCCCGACCAGGCGCTCCCCATCCTTCGTGAAGGCCACCACGGATGGGGTGGTGCGCCCTCCCTCGGAATTGGGGATGACGACGGGCTCCCCCCCCTCCATGACGGCCACCACGGAGTTGGTGGTTCCCAGATCGATGCCGAT
>REEG01000293.1 GCA_007695195.1 Gemmatimonadales bacterium
CGGTGGTGGATCTGGTAGCCGAGCGGCGACTCCAGTACGGGGTCCTGGCCCTGGCCGAGGCCAGGCTCCTCCGGTCGGCCCACGACTGCTCGGAAGGAGGGCTCGCCTGCGCGCTGGCCCAGAGCGCCGTGGGTGGGGATGGTCCACCCCGGGGCCTCCGGGTCAAACTCCACGAGCGACTGGCACCCGTTGCCCTCTTCTTCGGGGAATCCACCGGTCGGATCGTGATCTCGGTGCGACCGGAACACGAAAGCGAAGTTCTGGGCATGTGCCGGAATCACGGGGTGCCCGCCCGGGTGCTGGGTACGGTGGGGACGGAAGGCGGGCCCTTCCGCATCGACGCGCCTCGCGGCCTCATCAACGTGCCGGTGGACCAGGTCCACCATCGCTACTACCACGCCATTCCCAGCTATATGGACCGCGACGATCAGTCCGACGGATCCGACGACGCCAGGAGCCAGATTGATGGATGAAGTTCAGCCCGGACCCCGCAAGGGGCGCGCCCCCCTCCCCCTTCCCGTCCTGGGAGGCGGCAGGCTCTCCGCTCCGTCGTCGCTTGCGGGAGGTTCGCACACCGCCCAGGGCGCAGTGGATGTGCTCAGCTCCACACTGGAGGCCCTGCCCCGGGAGGAGTGCGGCGTCTTCGCCGTTACCGGGGTCGAGCGGGCCGCTGAACTGGTCTTCCTGGGGCTCTACGCCCTGCAGCATCGAGGGCAGGAATCGGCAGGGATCTGCGCCATCACCCCCGACGGCACCGCCCGGGTCAGAAAGGGCCTCGGGCTGGTGGCCGACGTCTTCTCGGCCGATGACCTGAACGCCATGGAAGGCGGCACGGGGGTAGGGCACGTGCGCTATTCCACAGCGGGAGGAAGCCGCTCCCAGAATGCCCAACCCATCGTGGTGCGCTACGCCCAGGGCGATCTCTCCATCGCCCACAACGGAAATCTGACCAACGCCCAGGAACTCCGGAACCGGCTGGTGGAAGAGGGGGCGCTCTTCCAGACCACCTCCGATTCCGAGGTCATCGTCCACCTCATCGCCCGCTCCCGGCACGACACGGTGGAGGCGCAGATCGACGATGCCCTGACCCACCTGGAGGGGGCCTTCTCCCTGGTCATCTCCGTGGGTGAGACGCTCTTTGCGGCGGTGGACTCGCGGGGCTTCCGTCCCCTGGTCCTGGGGCGCAAGGGGAAGGGATACGTGGTGGCCTCGGAGACCTGTGCCCTGGACATCATCGACGCCGAGTTCATCCGGGATATCGAGCCCGGCGAGGTGCTGAAGCTGAGGGGGTCGGAGATCCAGCAGCTCCGACGCCTTCCCCCGGCCCCCAAACCGGCACCGTGTGTCTTTGAACTGGTCTACTTCGCCAGGCCCGATTCCCGGATATGGGGGGCCAGCGTGGACCGGGCCCGGCGCGCCTTCGGACGCCAGTTGGCCCGGGAGCATCCGGCCGACGCCGACTGCGTCTTCGCGGTTCCGGACTCGGCCAATTCCTCGGCGCTGGGCTACGCCGAGGAGAGTGGGATCTCCTACGAACTGGGACTCCTCCGCAATCACTACGTGGGCCGGACCTTCATCAAGCCTTCACAGGCCGACCGCGACTTCGGGGCCCGCATCAAGTACAACCCGGTTCGGGAGGTGGTGGAGGATCGTCGGGTGGTGGTAGTGGACGACTCCCTGGTCCGGGGCACCACCTCCACCTCGCTGGTGAAGTTCCTTCGGAATGCCGGTGCCCGGGAGGTGCACTTCCGCATCGCCAGTCCGCCGGTGCGCTTCCCCTGCTTCTACGGCATCGATATGCCGTCCCGGGAGGAGCTCATCGGCTCATCCCACAGCGTCCCCGAGATCGCCGAGATCCTGGGCGTGGACAGTATGGGATATCTGAGCCTGGAAGGGATGCTGGAAGCCGTGGATGCCTACGGCCCCTTCTGCAATGCCTGCTTCTCCGGGGACTACAGCGCCCCCCTTGTGGACATGGAGCGGGGCCTGGTCACTCCCTCGGCGCCGCCGGGGTGCTGAGCCCAGCGGCTTAGCGTTCATTGGTGGAGGCGGCGGCCCGGGCCGCCGCCTCCACCGAAACGCCGTCCAGCGGAGCCGTGAGGAGACCGGCGCCGGACCCATCCATAGCCAGAGCCCGGATCCGAACGGGCTCGCCGGTGGGGAACCCGGCTTCCGGAGTCCAGTCCAGTCGCCAGCTCAGGGTGGTACCGTTCCCGGCAGCCTCGCCGTCGTGACCCTCCACCCGCCCCAGCCACAGCAGGCGACCCTGCACCTCGGCGAAGAAGACCACCTCAGTGAACCCCGGTGAGAAGTCGCTCTCCGCACCGGTTGCCGTCGCCGACAGGGTCAGCGACCGGAGCGTCTCAGGGCAGTCCCCCCCCGCACCCGGGCGAGCCGGATCCCGACTCGCGCAGACCTGGGGCTCCCCATCCACCGCCAGCGTCCAACCGGCCACCGCCGCCGGGCCGCTCCGGGCCTCGGCGCCGAACCCCCGGGGTTCGGAGGTACCGGTCCGCCGGCGCGTCTCCTGGGTCGCCCTCCCCGTGAGCCCCGCCGCGTCTTCCACCTCCACCTCGAAGCGGCGCAGTGGAAGAATGGATCCGGACGGGGAGCCCTCCGGGCCTCGAACCTCCTGGACGGCCACCAGACCGGAGTGCTGCATCCACCGAGCCGTAGCCGTGGCTCGAGGTGCGCCGGAGAATGGGGTCCCCAGGGTATCGGCCGGGACCGTGGTGACAGCGATCTCATCCGTCCCGGAACCCAGCACCAGCTTCATCCGCGCCCGCCGCAGGTCCACATTGTCCCGCACCGGAGCCGAAACCGAGAACGCCTCTCCAGGCGACACCTGCGACGGCCCCTCCACGGCCTCCACCTCCGGCGCCTCCTCGTCCCGAAGAACCCAACGGCTCAGCGCAGGGGAGAGGTTTCCGGCTCGATCCAGGATGCGGGTCTCGATTCGGAAGTAGCCCGGCAGCTCCCCGGGAACATCCCGTTCCAGCAGGTCCGGGGCCGGTTGGCACAGATCCGTCGCCGGGAAGGGGCACGCCTCCGGACCATCGACTCCCGGCGCCAGCCGCCGCACCACGGACCGTGCCGGAAGCGCGGCGAACCCGCTGGGCCCTCCCTCCGCCCGAACCGACCAACGAGCCCCGGCCGGGGGGTTCAGCGCCCGATCCTCCACCGACGCAGCGGAGAAACGAACCTCGGGCTGCGTCAGATCCACCCCGAAAACACCGCGCCCTCCCTCTCCCAATGTGTTGCCGCGAGACGGAGCCAGTGGAACGATCCGCCGATTCTGCAGCGCATCCCGATGAACCGCCACGGCCCGGAAGGCATCGTTGCCGGAGGTGGGCGCAAGGTCCTCACCCCGGACCACCGGCGGACGCTGGGCCAACGCGTCGTCGGAGAGGGAGGCCGGACCGGCGTGAAGGGTCACCTGTCCACCTCCCACCCCCTCGTCCTCTCCGACCCGATAGGCGTCCGGAAAGCGGAAGGCCGCCCCGATCCAGTTGCCCAGGCAGCAGTCGGCTCCATCGACCCCCTGCTCCGGTAGTTCGAAGCGTCCCGCCGGAGGAGGACGGTTATCGACCCGTATGCTCCCAACCAGCATGGACGGGAGTCCAGGCACGGGGACGCCGTCGTCGTAGAAGGCGTCACGGATCCACAGCTCATCCACAGCGCCCCGGGGCGTCTGGTAATCTTCGAGCCCTTCCGGCCCGGAGGCCTCGAAGAGGGGTCGGTAGGGTCCCGATCCCTCCAGGGTCCGGGTGGCCAGAGGGCCTCCACCGGCCCGCCGGAAGTCCACCACCACCGAGCCCAACTCCCGGTCGCGGGAGTAGACCACTGGGACCACTCGGCCCTGAAGCGCCCCTCCGACCCAGGTCTCTGCGTCGACTCCGGCTACCGGTCCCCGCTCAGGGGAGAACCCTCCGATGAAGGTGTCCCGGTTGGCGAGGGTGATCTGGATGGAAGAGCGCCAGGCATCCTCCCCCCCCTCCCTCGTCGCCAGTCGAGCCCGAAGGGTGCTGGGACCGTTGCGGAAGCGAACGGCTCCGGTCTGTGGGTTGAATTCGTCTGAGGGCACGATGAAGCTGACCAGAAGGGGAGATCCTGCCGTTGGCGGCTCTCCGGTCACCGCTGAAGGGCTGAGGGCTTCCACGGAGGCCAGGATGGGCTCGGACGGACTTCCGTCCGGATTGAAGGTCTGCCGCGCCAGGATCTCGTCGCCCAGGGCAAGCTCCACGAATTCCGGCGTGTCCTCGCCCCGGTCCACCGTGATATCCACCTGCACCGTCCCGCGGAAATCCAGGTTGTTCACCGGCTCCGTGGTTCCGTCCGGCAGAATTCGGCGCAGCCCCGAGATGGCCAGGGACGCACTCAGCTCCACCGTACCGGGAAAGTCGGCTCGAGCCGTTTCGCCCGTCTCCACCCCAAGGCGGATCTCGGTCCTGGGAAAGCTTACGTTGGGCGGGAACCCCGACACTTCAACCTGATAATCCCCCCGTCGGAGACCCGAGAAGGCATACCCACCCTCGCTGTCCGTCCGCGCTTCCACGGTGTCGGGACCCAGAGCCCGAACCAGAACGTTCTCCAGGGGACGCTCCCGAGCCGTCACGCGCCCCTGAATGGACGAAGTCCGGATGAAGCTCCCCAGAAAGTCCAGCGTCACCGTGCGCCGACCGGCCTCGCGACCGATTACGGCCGTTCGAGAGGTGGACGAGAAGGAGGCGTCCACCGGCTGGCCTCGGATGGAGACCACGTAGGCCCCGGCGGATACATCTTCGAAGACGAAGCGTCCCCCGGAATCGGTGGTGGTATCCCGAGCATCATCGCCCCGGAGTTCCACCATCACCTCCGCCATGGGGGTTCCTTCGATCATGACGATCCCCCGGATCTCGCCCGTGACGGTAGGAGCCGTCCCGTCGTCACAACCGGACAGGGCAAGCGCCAGGAGAATCGCCGTCAGCCCGACGGCGATACGAGCCCGGATCGGGCGAAGGCGCGAGAAAACGAGCGGGATACGGAACACGTAGGCCGGAGCATGAGACAACAACACACCTCTTGGATACCGCAAGGGGGCAAGGAGAGTGCCACTCTCCCAGCCCCCTTGTGGCGCCAAGCGCCCCGTCCGCACTCCGTTCGCACCCCCTCCGAATCGACCAACTCCTCAGATTTCTGACCCTGGGCCGCTGAATCCCCTTCGTCGCCGGGGATCGCCTGGGAAGACACCGAGGATCCGGTCAAATCAAGGAGTCGCTGGGCTCGACGGCCAGTACCCCCCATCGAGGTCAGCCCTGGCTCAGGAACCCATCGGCCTCGTCCACGAACTCCCGGGAACCGAGAAAGAGCGGGGTTCTCTGATGAATGGAGGTGGGCACCACATCCAGGACATCCTCCCTGCCGGTGGAGGCACGCCCCCCGGCCTGCTCAGCGATGAAGGCCAGCGGAGACGACTCGTACAGCAGACGGAGCTTTCCGTCGGGGTTCGAGCGATCGCCGGGATACATGAAGATTCCACCCCGAAGCAGCGTCCGGTGGAAGTCGGCCACCAGCGAGCCGATGTAGCGTGCCGAGAAGGCGCCTTCCCCGTCGCCACCGGACTTGAAATGCTCCAGCAGGCGCCGCATACCGGGATCCCACTCGGAGTGGCGGGCCTCGTTCACCGAATAGTAGCGGTTGGGGGGTTCGGGGATGCGGATGTTCTCGTGGCTGAGGATGAACTCGCCGATGGACGGGTCGAGGGTGAACCCATGGACTCCATGCCCCGTGGTGTAGACGAACATGGTGGACGACCCGTAGACCACGTACCCCGCCGCCAACTGCTTCCGGCCCACCTGCAGGCAGTCTTCCAGCGTACCCCGCTCCGAATCGGAGACCTTCCGGTGAATGGAGAAGATCGTCCCGATGGACACGTTCACGTCAATGTTTGAGGAACCGTCCAGGGGATCGAAGAGAAGAACGTACTCCCCCGCCGGAAAGGAGTCCGGGATGGGAATGGGATCTTCCAACTCCTCGGAGACCATACAGCACAGATGGCCGGTGTGGTCCATGGCCCGGTAGATGACGTCCTGGGCGAAGACATCGAGCTTCTGGACAGGCTCACCCTGCACATTCCTGCGGCCCACCCGTCCCAGGATGTCCACCAATCCGGCCATGTTCACCTGACGGGAGATCACCTTCGCCGCCAGCGCCATATCCGTGAGGATGTTGGAGAAGGCGCCGGAGGCATCGGGATACTTCCGTTCCGCCTCGATGATGTGCCGTTCGATGGTGACGATGGAGGTGCCGTCCATGGTGGTCGCGTCGGGGCTGGAGAAGGGGTGGAGGGCAGCGCCCGGAGGATCGCTCCGGCCCGCCAGGGTAGGTGCTGGGAGGGTAAGGGAAATGCCCCGGTTTACGCCAGAGGTAAAGCTGGGAGCGGGGGCCACATGTTCGAGCCCCTACCGACTCCCGTCCCTCAGCCTTCCGCCTCAACCCGGACTTCGCCGTCGGGGAAGAGGCGCACCCGGACACTCCCGTCCAGATCGGTCCGGTAGACGGGAACAGCGGCAGCGTCCAGGCGTTGGAGCACCGACCGGTGGGGGTGCCCGAACCGGTTTCCCCGACCCACCGGAATCAGCGCCACCCCGGGGCGGGTCCATTCCAGGAGCACTTCTCCGGTGGACGTGCGACTCCCGTGATGGCCCACCTTGAGCACGCTCAGCTCTCGCGGAAGGCGCTCCACGATGCGCTCTTCCACGTCGGCGTAGGCGTCGCCGGTGAGGAGTATGGAGGCCGCTCCATATTCCACAAGGATCACCAGGGAAAGCTCGTTCCAATCGGCCACCTCGGTCCGGGCGAGTCCCTCGGCGTCGGGGTGGAGAAGGGTGAATCGGACCCCGTCCACCTCCAGGATCAGGTCGGGCTCGGCCCGCCACCACCAGACGCCCCGCTCCCACCCGGCCTCCAGCACCGCTCGCCAGGATTCGGAGGGAAGCGGGAGGGAGGGATCGAGGATCCCCCGCACCGGGAAGGCCCGGACCAGCCCCGCTGCTCCTCCCACATGGTCCCCGTGGGGGTGGGTCAGAATGAGCGCCTCGAGCCGTCGCGCCCCGACCCTCCGGAGGCGGGGGACGATCCGTTCCACCCCTGCGTCCCACGCCTCGCTTCGCGGACCCGCATCCACGGCGATCCATCGGTCCGATGGCAGGCGCAGAAGGAACGCATCGCCCTGACCCACATCCACCATGTGCAGCTCCAGGGGTCGCCCCCCGGCCCCGGAAATGGACACCAGGGGCGCCACGATCACGGACACCGCCATCCACGCGGCGGCCACACCCGTCCGCACGTCGTGCCGGATTCGCCCCGGGAAGGCTCGACGCAGAAGGACCAGAACCAGGATCCCCATGGTCCCTCCCACCAGCAAGCTGCGCCTGGCAACCCAGGGCGCAGCTCCCGGGAGGCCGGCCGAGACCCGCACTCCCCACTCCACCACGCCCAGGATCAGGGACACGCCGCCGGCCAGGAAGGCACCCAGGGCCAGGGGTGCCACCGCAGCGTCCAGGAGCAGAGCCACCCCGATGCCCGGGATCGCCGCCGCAACCAGAGGCGCCAGCCCCAGGGTGGCGACGATTCCCACCAGCGACATCCGGTCGAAGTGCCAGGCCAGAACCGGCAGGGTGGGCGCCGTAGCGGCCAGGCCCGCCACCAGTCCATCCGTTCCTCCCCGGAGAAGTCCTTCCCCCGGACCCTGGATCTTGCGGCCGCGGAGCAGGGGACGTCCGCGAAGCCGTCGCCAGATCCGATCCACCCTGGAGGAGAGCGGATCCCGGAGGAGCACCAGCCCTCCTGTGGCCGCGAAGGAGAGTTGAAATCCCACCGACCGGAGGTTCCCGGGATCGACGAGGAGGAGGAGCAGGAACGCCGAAGCCAGGGCCCCCACAGGCACCACCGGCATCCCCCGGACCCGGGCCCCCACCAGAAGGGTCATGAGAAGTGCGGCTCGCACCGCCGCATCGGGCGCCCCGATCCCCAGCACGTAGAGCCAGCACCCTCCCGCCGCCCAGGCCGCAGCGCGCCGAGGAGAAGCGCCGCCCAGGCGGAAGAGGCCCAGGAGGAGGGCTCCGACGACCCCCACATGGAAGCCGGAGATGGCAAGGAGGTGCGCGGTCCCGGACACGGCGAAGGCCTGGCGGAGGTCCCGATCCAGATGCTCCCGCCGCGCCAGGACCAGGGCCTCCACCATGGGTGCCCGGGCGCCCCAGAGGCGACTGATCCGCTCCTGGAGCCCCCCCCGGAAGGCCAGGAGCCGCCCGGTCACGTCGCCCCCGGATCGGGACTCGGAGGCTCCCGTGGCCCGAGCCAGCCCCACCCACTCGGCCCGGGCCGCACCGGGGCCATCCCGTCGCTCCCATCGGATGGCGATCCGGATCGCCTCCCCACCCGCAGGACGGTCCCATCCCCGGGGAATGAGAAGACGCACGGTCCCACGGCAGTCCCCGGGCAGGCCGGCCTCCACCCGGAAGGGAATGATTCCGGCGTCCCCGGGCCTTGCCACCGGTCGGCCCTCCACCACACCGGACCATCCGTCGGGAAGATGACGACGACAGTCCCGGGCTTCGGCACGCTCGGCTGCCGCACCCGCCAGGACGCCCGCCCCCCACGACAGGAGGAGAGCGGCGGTCCAGATGGGACGCCGGGATAGCGGGATGAGCAGCGAAGCCGGCAGAAGAACGAAGAGCGCCGGGAGGGGAGAGGCGCCCGTGAAGCTGAGGGCAATGCCCACAGCGTGGGCTACGGCGAGCCCGACGACGGGGGGGGTACGGGAAGGCATGGGCGGAGTTCGGCCGCCGGCTGGGTGTCAGCGCCTCAGGGATCCTCCCGGGTCTCGGAGTCGGAGTTGAAGAGGTCCACCTGATCCTGGTCGATCCACCGCGGCTCCCTTCGATTCTCCTCGGCCAGGCGCTCCCGGAGAAAGCGGCGAACCCGAAGATCGCTATGGAGACCGGCCAGGAGCATGACCAGCATACCGAGAATGAGGGACCCGAAGGCCACGAAGGTGAGTGGCACCCGGAAGAAGGTCCGGAAACCCAGGTCGAGGGTAACCAGCTCCCCACTGTTCCAGCGGGCGAAGAACATGACAAGCACCAGAACCGCGACAACCCCCGCAGCCCCGGCCAGGCGACTCACGCCCGCCGATCTCCGTCGTCGGCACCCACCCGAACGCCGCTGAAGGTGGCGCCGGTGGTCCCGGTGAGTCGCACCCGCGCGAATTCCCCGATACCATCCGGGCCTCGGGGGAAGGCCACCACCTTGTTCCGACGGGTCCGCCCCAGGAGATGACCGGGGTCCCGGGCCTCCTTCTCGATGAGGACCGATTCGACCCGGCCCACCTCACCCCGGTTGATCTCCGCCTGGATCCCCCGGGAGACCTGGATGAGCTCTTCCAGGCGAGCCTGGGCCTCATCCGGGTCCACGAAGTCCTCGTCGGGGAAACGGGTGGCGGGGGTCCCGTCCCGGAGGGAATACTTGTAGGTGAAGGCGTCGTCGAAGCGCACGGTGCGCATGAGATCCAGCGTCTCGCGGAACTCGGCGTCGGTCTCACCGGGAAAGGCCACGATGATATCGGTGGACAGGGCGATGTCGGGCATGGCGGCCCGTACCATCTCCACCTTCTCCAGCAGGCTCTCCACCGTATAGCGCCGGAGCATACGTCGAAGCGTCCGATTGCTCCCTGCCTGGGCCGGAAGGTGAAGCTGCTCGCAAACCGCCGGCTCGGTGGCCATGACGTCCACCATCTCCGGCGTCACGTCGCGGGGGTGAGGCGAGGTGAACCGCACGCGCTCGATCCCGTCGATTCGCGCCACAGCCCGAAGCAGGTCCGGAAAGCTCCACGCTTCCCACCGATAGGAGTTCACCGTCTGCCCCAGCAGGGTGACCTCGCGACGCCCCCCCTCGGCGAGCCCACGAATCTCGTCCAGGATTTCCTGGGGCGTACGGTTCTTCTCGGGGCCGCGCACGTAGGGCACGATGCAGTAGGTGCACCGGTGGTCGCATCCGCGCTGGATGGGTACCCATGCCGAGGCCCCTTCCGTGCGTCGCTGCTCGAGCCCCTGGTAGTTCTCGGCCTCATCCAGCTCGAGAACGGCAAGCTGGATGCGCTCCTTGCGACGGCCTGGATTGCGCACCCGGGCGAAGGTCCCGGACCCGGCGGGCCGCTTCTCCTGCGGTGAGGGCGCGCCGAGACTCAGGTCGCCTGTCGCCGCCGACATCTCCGGCGTCGCCACGGCACCATCCCGGCCATTGGCCTCGAGGATTCGCTCGAGTTGCTGTGGAAGGGTGCGGTAGGCGTCGGGCCCCATGACCAGATCCACGAACGGCGCCTTCTCGAGCAGATCGGTCCCCATGCGCTGCGCCATGCACCCGGTGACCCCGATGAGCATATGGGGCCGTTCCCGCTTGATCCCGTTCAGTTGCGACACGCGCCCCAGCACCCGGCGCTCCGCGTGGTCGCGAATGGCGCAGGTATTCACCAGGACCACATCCGCCTCGTCCGGCGAGTCCACGATGGCGTATCCGTGCTCAGCCAGGATCCCCTGCATGAGTTCGCCGTCCGAGATGTTCATCTGACATCCATAGGTCTCCACATAGGCTCGCCGGACCTGGCCGGTGGCGGCATGGGAATGAGCGGCGATGGATGAGGTCGCGGAGGACGGGGGAAGGGTCGGGGATGGGTGCGAGCCGGCCATGACAGGATCCAGGGCAGAAGAAGCGCATGTGCGCCGGGAACATAATGCCTGACCCCTGGACTGTGTAGAAGCCCCAGGGTCATTGGAATGGGCAGATGGGCGGGAATTCCGGACGGGGAGCACCGGCACGGCACTACCGGCACGCCGCCGGCGCCACAGCCGGCAAGCCGGCAGCGGCACGGGCACCGGCGCAGGCACGAGCCCAAAGGTGGGGCTGGTGGGATTCCGCGCATCGACCATCCGGACGATGGTGTACGGTCAGTGGTGGAGTCGGGTTCCCGGCAGATTCTTCGCCTGGATCCCGTTGTCCACGGGTGGTCGCGACCCATTGTCCGCGGATCGTCGCGACCCGTTGGTGGCGCTCGGTCCCGATCGGCTGGCCACAGTCCCGCCCGCCCGCTCTTCGGCGGTTCCCTCCGACGGGGCGGTCTCAACAGCCCCAGCGGCCCGGGGCAGATACACCCGGTAGGAGTTTCCGCGCTCCGGGTGGGAGTGTCCCTGAACGTAGCCCCACGCCTGTTCCACGATGCCGTACACGCTGGGAAGCCCCAGGGCACCATTCCCGTTGGCCTTCAACAGGTCGGGCACGGCGCCTCCCTCTTCCGCTTCCAAGTCGGGCTCGGCAGGGTCGGGCGTTCGGCCTACGGTGACCACCACGTAGTCCCCGGGTCCGGCGGGAACCGGGACCAACCCTTGGTCATCCCGGCCCAAGGAGACCACGGTGGTTCCCACACTGAGCGGGGTTCCCGGAGGCAGGGAATCCCCCGCGCTGATGACCAGGGTCAGCACAACCTGCTCAAGCTGATCCGGGTCCATGAGGACCGGTGTCGAATCGGAGGTGAGGTGGAAGTCCACAGCCACCTCGTTCCCCACCAGCCCCAGGATGATTCCGTGCATACTCCGGAGTTCATCGTTGACATCCACCTGACGATGCCGGGGCCGGGTAGTACGGGCAAAGGAGAGGAGCCGGCGTGTGAGTCCCATGGCACGACTCACGGACTCATCGATCTCGCGAAGTGCTTCCCGGGCCTCCAGATCCTGCCCACCCGGTTCCAGGAGCAGTTGAACGTGGGAGCGAATGACGGAGAGGATGTTGTTGAAATCATGGGCCACTCCACCGCTGAGCCGCCGCATGGCTTCAACGCCCGCCTCCGCCTCCGTCTCTGCGGCGGATACGGGCGTGCCTCCCCCGCCGGACCGTCCCTGAACGGTGAGGTCCCGAAGTTGTAACAGGGTTCCTTCCGGCGCCGCGTAGCGAACCACCTCGATCCGGCGATCCGTCCCGGTCTGGCTGAACCGGAACCGTCCCAGCGGAAGCGCCGCCCCCTCTTCGGACCCGCCGACCGCCTCTGCGGCCGGCGATGCGTGGGGACCCGAGCCCCCCGCCCCGGTGGCCGGGTCGGAACCCACCGATCCCACCGCGGCCCGGTCCAGGAGAGACTGGCCATCGGTGGCCAGGATTTCCCGGGCGAAGCTGTTGACGTAGGTCACCTCGCCTGACCGATCCAGGAGGATGAGCCCGGTGGGTAGGTCCTCCATGAGCGCCTGCATGGACGACTCCACGGCATCCCGCCCCGAGGCGGGACCCGTGGTTGGGGCTGGAGCCGCCGAAGACGCCGGTGGAGGTCCCCCGGACGGAGTCCCTCGACGCGGCCGAGGCGAACGCGCAGCCAGAGAAGGCGAAGGCTGGGAGGAGTGCAGGTCGTCGGTCACTGACGAGACCTTTTCGGAGACCGGGACGGCGGATGCCGAGCGCACCTCGCCATTTCAAGTATCGGACGGTCCGGCGGGATCTTGACGTCAGGCAGAGGCGGCAGAGGCACGGGCACGGTCCAGCCTCTCCCGCACCGCCTGGGCCAACTCGGCCACGGTGAACGGCTTGTAGACCGTGGGGATGGGCATGCCGGGCACCTCCCGCGCCGCCTCACCGCTCCCCTGGCCGTAGCCGGACATATAGAGAATGGGAAAATCCGGTCGCCGTTGGCGGATCCAGGCGGCCAGTTCATCGCCCCGGAGACGGGGCATGGTGAGATCGGTGAGGACGAGGTGGTAGGTGTCTGGATCGGCCGCCAGGATTTCCCGGGCGCGCCATCCATCCACCACCTCCGTCACCCGGTAGCCGAAGTCTTCGAGCATGATGCGGGTGATGCTGCGAACCAGATCGTGATCCTCCGCCAGGAGGATGTGTTCGGTGCCTCGGAATGCCTCCATTCGCTCACTGGAGACCATCTGGCCGGACTCGTCTATTTCGTCGCACTCGGCGGTGGCCCGGGGGAAGCGAAGGGCGAAGGTCGTCCCCTCACCCATTTCCGACGCAACGCCGATCTCCCCTTCCGCCTGCTTCACGATGCCATAGACGGTGGAGAGCCCGAGTCCCGTACCCCGCCCCTCCCCCTTGGTGGAGACAAAGGGCTCGAAGATCCGGTCGCGGATCTCGGGAGCGATTCCCGTCCCCGTATCGGAAACGGTGATGAGGACGTTCTCCTTTCCGCCCCCTTCCACCCACCCGGGTAGATTCTGGGCGCGAATGAGAAGGCGGCCTCCGTCCGGCATGGCGTCCCGGGCATTCACCACCAGGTTTGCCATGACCTGCTCGAGCCGGGTCCGGGTAATGGCTACCGGCCAGAGTTCGGGGTCCACCTCGACCACCAGCTCCACATCGGCGTTGATCAAGCGCTGAAGAAGGGACTCCATGGTCCGAAGCACCGCCGCCACGTCCAGGGCCCCGGTCTCGACAGGACGCCGGCGCGAGAAGGTGAGGAGCTGATCGACCAGGGCGCTGGCGCGGTTCCCGGCCTGGATGATGCCCTCCAGGTCCCCCCGGATGGGACTGTCCGCCTCGAGATGGGCCAGGATGAGCTGGACGTGCCCGTTCATAACGGTCAGCAGGTTGTTGAAGTCATGGGCAACACCCCCTGCCAGACGGCCCACGGCCTCCATCTTCTGCGCCTGCTGGAGCTGCTCTTCCAGCGCACGCTCCTCGGACACATCTCGACTCACCGACACATAGTGGGTGATCCGACCACTCCGGTCCCTCAGCGGCGTAATGGTTCGGAACTCCCGGAAGAGGTCGCCCGTTGCCCGGCGCGACATGAGGTGGCGCCGGTCGCTGCCGCCGGAGCGGAGTTCTTCCCAGATCTCGGGAATGGGGTGTTCATCGCGGATGATGAGGGACTGGCCAATGAGTTGATTCCGGCGAAAGCCGGTCATCCTCAGGTACGCCGGGTTTACGTACCCGATGGTCCCGGACTCATCGGCCAGCGCAATGGCCTCCTGGGACTGCGTCAGGGCGTCTGCCAGAACCCTGGCCTCGGTCTCGGCCCGAATGCGGTGGGTCACATCCAGCAACCCGCCCTTGAGCACCTCGGCGCCATTGGAAGCGCCCCTGACCCGAGCCGCCGAAGCCTCGACCCAGACCGATTCGCCCCGGGGGGTCGTGAGTTCCAGGACCCGACTGGCGGTGGGTCGGCCCCGTCGGACCTCGTTCTCCCACTCCATTCCGTGATCGGGATCGGCATAGAGATCACAAAGGCGGATCTCGGCCGGTGGAGCCCCCGGATCCAGCCCGAGAAGCCGGTGGAAGGCCGGATTGGACTGCTGGATCCGTCCATCCAGATCCGCTTCGAAGAGGGGCATGGGCACGGATTCGAAGAGTTCGGCGTGGCGGCGCTCGGCGTAGAGCGCCGCGTCATCCTTGTAGATCCGACCCAGTGCGGACGAAGCCAGCGCGGACAGGAAGTGCAGGACCCGGTGCGGCTCCAAGTCGGGCGGCACCGGCTCCCACCACTGAACCGCCAGGAACCCCACGGACAGACGCTCCCTTCCCAGCTTCCGATCCGGTGAAACGCTCAAAGGGGCCAGCGCCGAAGCGGCGATCCGCCGACCCTCACCCCAACGCAGGAAGCGGCCGAGACCCTCGGGCACGGGGAGGTCCGGATCCGGACTGCGATGATCGAATACCAGCGGCGCCTTGGGGACACGCGCCCAGAGGTCATCATCGATATGTATCGAGAGCGATCGGGCACCGGACTCGATCCGCGGATCCAACTCCAGAACCCGGACTCGCGACCCCTCGAGATGGGGGTTTCGAGCCACCACGGACACCTTTGTCGCTCCGAGGGAGTGGAGGACGGCCTGAAGGGCGTGATCCAGAACCTCCGCTTCGGTGGCAGCTCCCACGAACCCGTCCGTCATCCGGTCCCAACTGCGGTCGGGTCCGGGGAGCAGGGGAGCGGAACCGCTGCCGGCGGAGGAGCCAGGCGCCGTGTCCGGGGAGACGGCCGACTCCAGGGGCCCGCTCCCCTTCGAAGCACTGGCCGGGGTACTGGCCGGGGTACTGGACCGCCGGGAAGGGGACGACTCACCGTCGGACATACGAGCCCCTTCCGAGATGCGGGCGGCCACCAACGGACCCGACCACTCCGGGTAACTGTCCCGGTCCCTGTCCCGGCGAAACCGGGCCGTCGAGCCCAGAAGGGCGATCGATCGAGCCAGCGGTGACCATCCCAACCTCGCCGTCCATTCAGCTCGTGCCTGCCACGCGATCATCACCCCGGTCCCCGCCAGGACGAGGGCCAGCAAGAGCTGTTCAGCTCCACTCAGGAGGTGATGGGACATGCGACCCTTCCCATTTCGTGGCGGATTGACGAGTCCCCTTGTGGGACCCGACGACTCACCGGCTCAAGGGTTACCGGAGGTTTCCAAACTACGCTTACATTGGCACCCGGCAAGTGTTTCCCATATTCTGGGAAAAACCTTCACAGGATCGATACCGTCGGATTATGGGCAAGTTGCCGGTGGCAAACAAGGAAATCGACTCGCCGAACGGACATCCTTTCCTACCTTCAGGTGCCCTCAGAACTCCACGGGAATGGGCGTCCGGGGACCTAGCGGCGAATCGGGAAGCACCACCTGCCTGCCGATACGGCGGCGGGGATTCACCAGGATGGGCCCCTGCAGGTTCATGGTGGGGACCTCCCCGGTCTCGGATGGAAGGGTTACGACGGCGAGGATCACCAGGTCATTGGGTTCGGAGACGCCCAACGACGCCAGCATCCACGCTTCCGGCTCGACCCGGTAGTCCGGGAGGAAGGCCAGGGGCTCAACCACAAGGAAGTCGGGACCGTGGTCATCGGAGCTACGGAGCCAGTGGAGAGGCCCACCCACCGGCTCGAGGCGGAAGCTGCGATGGGATGCGAACCCCGGGATCCCCTCCGGAAACGAGAACGGGACGGAGGCTTCCCCTTGAAGCCATTCCGGGAATTGGGGCTCTGGTGGCTGCATGGCGGGAACGGTCATCGCAGGAAGTCGGTGAGATTCTGACTGAGGATTCGCGAGGTGGCAAGGAGTGCTGCCTGGTATGCCGTCTCGCGGGCGGCAAGTTCCGAGACCACTTCTTCGAAATTCACATCTCGGAGGTCGGAGCGATACTCCACCAGATTCGCTTCGAGGATCTCGAGTCGTGACCCTGCGGCCTCCAGGCGGTTCGTGATGTTGCCGGTTTCGGCCACCAGGACCTGGAGTTCGGTCTGGGACTCGCGGAGATCGTAGGAGGCCTGTTGGATGGCGGTGGGATTATTGGTCTCCAGCGCCTCTGCCAACTCCTCCAGCGCCGCGAGGGCTCCCGTGTCCCCGAAGATCCGACTCGCCGATTCGGTGGGGGCCACCGTACGCCCCGGACCGATTTCAATGGGAGTGGAGCCTGTGGGCAGGGGGCCGTCCGATGGCAGGGGCGGCGTGCCCGAGTCCAACCCGGCGAAGATGTAGCGGCTCCCCAGACGCGTATTGGCCAGATCCGTCATGGACTCCATAAGCCCGCGAACCTCACTGGCCGCCGCCAGGCGGGTCTGCTCGGTGGCGGTGGATCCGGCCTGGCCGATGGCCAACTCGCGGCCTCTCACCAGGAGTTCGTCCACCTGATCCAGGACAGATTCCTGAAGGGTGTTCAGGGATCGGGCCCGGGAGATATTGCGGGAGTACTGCTGATTCTCCTCGAGAACCGAGTTGGTCCGGATGATGGAGCGCGAGGCGGCGGGATCGTCGGAGGGAACCTCCACACGATTCCCCGACGTCAACTGCCGTATAGCGCTGTCCATGGCCCGGAGATTGGACTGGATCCCCTCCAGGCTGGTGCGCTGCAGATTGATGGTCGGGATTCTCACGGCCGGCCCCTCGGACAGGGGTGGACGACCGGCCGGGGTTGCTCCCTGCGGCGACCGGTCTCTAGCTTCCCCCAGAGTTTCGACCGGTCTACTCAAACCTTTAGCGACGGTGCGGGTCGAGTGCGTGAGCGGCCCGACCGGTCTCCAGGGACCAGGCGTCGGGACCGTCGGCCCCTCGCTCAACCGGTTCCGGTCATCCCCGTTTCGGTATTCTTAACTCTATGGCAACCATTCTCCTGGTAGACGACGAGAGCGCCTCTCTCCAGATCATGGAAGAGTCGATCCGGGGAATCGGGCATCAGCCCATCGCGGTCCGGAATGTCGACGCAGCCCTCAAGGTCCTGGATCGCGGCGGGGTCGACCTCATCGTCTCCGACTATCGGATGCCAGGTGCCACCGGTCTTGAATTCCTGGAGATGCTGGAAGAAGGGGGCCACGGCGTGGGCCTCATCATGGTGACGGGGTACGCCTCCATCGAGCACGCCGTGTCGGCCATCAAGGCTGGAGCCGTGGACTACCTCACCAAGCCCTTCCGCCCCCAGGAGCTGGGGCTGGCGGTGGATCAAGCGCTGGAGTACATCCGGCTTCGACGAGAGAACGAGCTCCTCCGACGCGAAGTGGTGGAGCTTCGAAGCACCAGGGAAATCATCGGGAGCAGCAAGTCACTCCAGCGTGTCCTCGAGACCATCCGGAGCGTAGCGCCCACCAAAGCGTCGGTCCTGATTCAAGGGGAGTCCGGCACCGGCAAGGAGTTGCTGGCGCGGGCGGTCCACAACTTCAGCGATCGGGCCAACGGTCCCTTCGTGTCGGTAAATTGCGCCGCCCTCCCCGAGAATCTGGTGGAGAGCATCCTCTTCGGACACGAGAAGGGCGCCTTCACCGGAGCCATCAAGGACGTGAAGGGGGCCTTCGAACGGGCCCACCGGGGCACGCTCCTTCTGGACGAGGTCACGGAGATGAAGCCGGAGATGCAGGCGAAGCTTCTCCGGGCGCTGCAGGAACAGGAGTTCGAGCGGCTGGGGGCGGTGACGTCCACGAGGGTGGACGTGCGCATCGTCTCCACCACCAACCGGGACCTGGCTACCGAGATCGAACACGGCCGTTTTCGTGAAGACCTCTACTTCCGGCTGGGCGTCGTCCCCCTCCGCGTCCCGCCCCTGCGCGAAAGGATCGAAGACATCCCGGAACTGGTGGCCTTCTTCCTGGATCAGGCGGCGGCGGAAGCGGGCAAGCGGCTGGATGGGGTTCTGCCTGACGCGCTCGAGGTCCTGCGCGCCTACGACTGGCCCGGCAACGTCCGCGAACTCTCCCATACGGTGAAGCGCGCCGCTATCCTGGCCCGCGGAACCAAGCTCGGCGCCGACGACTTCAACCCTGCCCGCCACGGCCTCAGCCTGCCCAGCGGGGCTCCCGGTGCCGGACCCATCGCCGGAAAGGGCGCTGGCAAGCCGACGCAGGACTCGGATCCATCCGGGCAGAATGGACACCCGGAGCCGGAATCAGAGTCGGACTCGGGGATCCGCCTCGACACCCTGAACCTCTCGGAGGCAGAGGAGGCACTCATCCGGAAAGCGCTGGAAATCACCGGCGACAATCGGACCCGAGCCGCCGAACTCCTTGGCATCCACGTCCGCACCCTGCGCAACAAGCTGAACCGGTAAAGACCGACCGGACCGACCGGACCGACCCAACCAACCGGACCGGCGCCGCCTGCGGGTACCCATCGCGATGGAAGAAATTCTTCACCGGGCTCCTACGAGAAGGCTCGTTGTAGAGTTCGCCCCGCAAAATCAGCAGAAACCCTTCAAGGCTCGAAGCCTGAAAAAGAGCTCGAAGACTTACCCCCTCCATTCAGGGTGAAGTCTACGAGTATTTTTCAAGCGTTCATTCGTTGTAGAGTTCCTGCCGTTCTTTCGCCGGTTTCTCTTCAAAGATCCCGCTAAGGCTACCCGTCGTAGGCTTTTCCCCGCCAGGGAAGGCGATCTCGCTGCCAACCATGGAGGAGGCGCAGGTCAAACCAGGCTATAGCCCCCTCCCCTTCGGTCTCAAGCCCCCCTCGCGGGCCTCCAGCTTCGTGGTTGCCGTGGGTACTGTGGGTGCCTGATGCCGCCCCTCGGCGTTTGTTCTGGATTGCTGTTGGCGGGGCGCGGACAACGCGAGCGCATCCTCACGCTGACATCCC
>REEG01000047.1 GCA_007695195.1 Gemmatimonadales bacterium
CGAAGTTCTCGCGGATCCGGTCGTAGTCGATCTCCCGGATGTAGTACCAGACCGACGCCCGATCCGGCACCACGTTGGGCTGATCGCCCCCCTCGGTGATGACGTAGTGGGACCGCTGCAGGGGGCGGAGGTGCTCGCGGCGGTAGTTCCAACCGGCGTTCATGAGTTCCACCGCATCCAGGGCGCTCCGGCCCAGCCAGGGGGCGCCGGCGGAGTGGGCGGTCTCGCCATGGAAGGTGAACTCCACCGAAACCAGGCCCGTCCCCGGTGCATCTCCCCAGCTTACCCCCATGGCGTTGGAGACGTGGGTGAAGAGCACCACATCCACGTCATCGAAGAGCCCCTCCCGGACGAACCAGGCCTTCCCCGCCACCAGCTCCTCGGCCACCCCGGGCCAGAGGATCAGGGTGCCGGGAATCCCTTCCCGCTCCATCACCTCCTTCAGCGCCAGCGCCGCGGCGATGTTCACGGCCAGCCCCGAATTGTGGCCCTCGCCGTGTCCCGGCGCCCCCTCCACGATGGGCTCCCTGTAGGCCACGCCCGGTCGCTGACTGGTGACGGGAAGGGCATCGATGTCGCTTCCCATGGCGATGACGGGAGAGCCCGAACCCCACCGCGCCCACCAGGCAGTGGGCATCCCGGCGACTCCTTCTTCCACATCGAACCCCTGGGCCCGGAGGAGCGGGACCAGGTAGTCGCGGGTCTCGAACTCCTGGAAGCCCAGCTCGGAGAAGGAGAAGAGCTTGTCCACGATCTCCTGCACCAGCTTGGTCCGAGCCTCCACGCCGGCTTCCACCTCCTCCACGAGAGTGGCGAAACGGGCGGTGGGATCCGGCTCCTGAGCCAGGAGAACAACAGGGGACAGGAACACGGTCAGGGTGAGCGCCGCCATGACCAGGGTGGAGCATCGGAAGGGGAGGGGCGAAGGGGTTCGCGTCGCTGAGGGCCGGGTGGGAGGTGTGACGGGCATGGCATCTCTCAGGTGGAGTGGGTTTCTGCCGATTCTTACGGGATTGCGACGGTTCTGACAAGGGGGTGGGCCCTCGCCACTCCAAGGTCTGCCTAGGGCCGACGAAGGGCAGAAGATGGTTCGTGGTACCCTGCCTCCGAATCCTGCAGGACCAGAGGTATTGCAGAATAGGGAATTCCCTGGCGGCCTGCCCCTGCCGGCTCCGGCGCTTTCGTGCAGAACCCTGTGTTCCGAGCGATTCGAGTAGGTGGCACGGACCCTGCTGACCTTGGGGAGGAACGAATTCTCGAAGGAGGGCCGAGTCCGGGGGACGCGCACCTGGGCCATGGCTCCCCGTGGCCCGGAATTTCCCGGCCTCGTTCATCCGGTTTCGCCTACCGTTGGGAGGTCCCCATGCCACTTGGCCATGATGATGTCGCCCGGAGGGGAGCCTTGGCCGGTCGTAACTCAACGACGTGCAGCGGTCCGGGGAGGAGGCGAGGTCGTGGAGGCGTCACCCTCATCGACGTCATCCTCATCCTGGTCATCGTCGGGACGCTGACGACCCTCTCGGTTCCCGCATTCCGCGCGCTCAGTAACGACCTTCGGAGCGCCGTGACGGAGACCGCCGGGTTGGTGGCCCAGGCCCGTTCCCAGGCCATGTCCACCAGTTCGTCCGTTCGGATCCGCGTGGTGTCGGATCACGTGCTCATGGGAGAGCGAAGTCGGGACTGCGGTGGAACCGGAGGGTGGGAGGTGGACGGTCGCGTCCGACTGGAGTTCAGGGAGGGCCTTCGTCTGTCCGGGCTGGAAGCGGATTCCGTGCTCCTGTGCTTCAATAGCCGGGGGGTATCCGACGCCAATCCCACCTTCCTGCTTACCGACAGGGACGGACGGAGCCGGGAGATCGAGGTGCTCCTGGGCGGCGGAATCGTGGACCGGATTCCCGGAGGTGGAGAATGAACCGGCCGGGCTGCGTCAACCGTGGGCGGGTTCAGCGGGTTGATCCGGAGGGACGGAGGAGCTTGACCAGGGACCGGAGCGGTTTCTCACTCGTCGAAGCCATCGTGGCCCTGGCTATCCTGGCTGTTGTCCTGGGCGCAGTGGTTCCCACCTTCGCCCGGAACGTCCGCCTGAACACCGACTCCGAGCTGAGGGGGTGGGCTGTGGCTGTGGCGCAGGAAGAGCTCGATGCTCTCCGGGCGTCGGGAAGCTGGCCTGCCACCGGAAGTCAGCGGTCGGTGACCGCCGGCGGGGCCACCTTCACCTCGCACCTCACCCACGCTCGATACTGTCAGGGAACTGTCTGTTATGACGGCGCCCGTCACGTTTCACTGGAGGTCCGTCATGGGGGCCAGACACTTTACACCGTGGAGACGGTGTTCACCGTCCTGGACGGGACAAGCGGGGACGGCGGGATTTAGCCTCCCGGAACTCATTATCGTCATGGTGGTGATGGGGCTCATCATGGGCCTCCTGCTCCCGCTGGTGCTGGGAAGCCGGGATGCCCTCCGGGGCGACCAGCGTCGCACCGGGGTGAACCAGACCCTTCGGGCTCCGTCGGAGATCATCGGGAACGATATCCGCATGGCGGGAGAGCGCTTCGCGCGGTTGGGGAATTCGGGGCTGCAGCCGGTCCAGATCGTCCCGGGTGGCACCGACGCCGGCGACGAGATCATTCTCCGGCGCAACCGGTCCGATGAGGTCCTTCCGGTGTGCGAAACGGTTCAGGGGAGTCAGAACTCCTTGCGTGTCTACCGACAGCAGGGGTGGTTGAACTCACCGCAGGGCGCCCCCTACCCCGAATGCGGTCCCGTCATGGATCCGGATGGGTGGCCCCGAAACCTGCGAGCTGTCCACGATCTAGCACTGGCCACCACTACCGACGGGGTCCTCCGGGGCTTTCTCTACAATCCTTCTGCCGGAACCGGCCAATTCTTCGACTTCCGGATCCGGACGCCCCCGACGGTTACCTCGGGCCAGATCCTCCGTGAAGGCACTCCCTTCGCCTGGGACGGCTACCCCCTGGCCAATCGTCCCCGGATCTACATCCTGGAGGAACGGCGTTATCGGCTCCGGGACGGATTCGTGGAACTCATCGTCAACGGTCGGGACCAGGATCCCCTCCGCGTGGCCGCCGGAATCGAGGACCTCCGCTTCCGATATGTCCTCGATGATGGCCAGGAGACGTCCGTCATGCCGGAGGGGATGGGGTGGAGGAACATCCGTTCCGTGGAGGTCATCATGACGGCGCAGTTCGCGGAAGGCGCCGATGTGACGGGGCGGACGCTGGCCCACCGCTACTTCCCCCGAAACATCCTGTCCAGGTGAGGAGACTCCCATGATTCGTCGTCGAGAGGGATTTGCCCTCATCTCCGTGCTCCTGGCCCTCCTGGTGCTTGTGGCCCTCTCCGCCGCGTTGGTGGCCACCACCATGAACGAGATCGTCTCGAGCCGGGCGGTCATGGCTCGAAGCAGCGGGTTCTACGCCGCCGAGGCCGGTCTGAACATCCGGGGCGAGTTGGTGCGCGCCACCTTTCAGGGATTTCAGCGTCCGGCCGGAGCGAGCCCGGGGTCCGCGGACCCTTGCGCGTCGGGGAACGTGGGAAGCGGTGATTTCCGGTGCATGGAGTTCGACTTCAACAACCGGATCGTGTCCACCTACGTCTCCGAGGATCCCCGCAACAACGATCCCGACGACGGCGAGCGGATGATCACCATCCCGCCGGGGGAGCGCTTCGCCGGGCTCAATGCCATCCAGTACCGCTACCATGTGATCTCGGAGGCTACCCCGCCCTATCAGGACTCACCTGAGGCCATGCTGGAGATGGTGTTCAGGACGCGGCTCGTGCCCCTCTTCCAGT
>REEG01000046.1 GCA_007695195.1 Gemmatimonadales bacterium
GCTCCGGGTCGACGATCTGTACATCGTCGCCACAGGCAGCCACCCCGAACGCCAGCACCCCGGCGATCAATGTGGTTCGATACAGCTTCTTCATTAATTCCCCCTTGGGATGGTGAGACGCCTCTCCGGGCGTCTGTTGACTCCTCCGGGAGATCCGGAGTGCCCCGGATCGTTGCGCTGCGCCGTCCCCCGCGGGGGACCGTGGAGCAGGCCCGGGAAAGTGAACCAATTGCCTCTGTCGCAAGATGGGTGCCACAAGGTGGCTCCCAACAAAACCCGCATGAACGGGCCGACTCGCCGCTCCGAGGAGAGCGGACGACCTACCTTGGATGCCGAGGAATCTCCAGAGCACATCAGAAAACTGATGACTCCGGGATCCCCGTGCCCAACGAACCCGGCAAGTCCTGCCCGGTGGCCGGGAATCACCGTGATGGCAGGTGGCTTCCGGTCTCTACCGGGTGGCCACCGAGAGCCCGTCAGGGACGGGTCCTGCCAAAACGGGGGCCCGCATCCGCCATGAGGCGGATCCGGACCCCCGTCCCAAATCTTCCTGATTACTCCGCCTCCTGAGGCGTCGGATCAGTTCCCGCGAACCTGGGCCAGATCGGTCTGGTAGGCCTGCCAGACGCCGGGCCGGACCGGAACGTAGAGCGTCTCGAACGGACGCTCGGCGGCCACGTCTGCGAAGAGAGGCACACCCATGAACTCCCCGACCTGACGAATGCTGGGGCAGCTCAGGCTGATCTCACCACCGGAGCGGACGTACTCGATGTTCTCGAACATCACAGGCTCGTCGTTCACGAACCAAGCCCGGCCCTCGGCATATTCACCGGCGAAGGCGACACCAGGCCCAAGTTGACGAACGTCCACTCGCCGCTCACCCACCAGCGTGTCGCCCTGTGGCGTGATATAGACCGTGACCTCTTCACCCGTGGCGAGACAGAGCTGGGTCGGTGTCCCCTCCGGAAGCGGGCGCTCCACTTCCTGGGTCACGACAACAGTGTCGGCCGGCGGGGCCGGAAGTTGGACCTCACGCACCCGCTCCCGGTCGCGAAGCATCACGCTCAGACCCAGTTGGGCGCCGAGGTTGAAGGTCTCGGGTCGGGGAATGAAGGCGTCCAGATCCTCGGACACGAAATACCCGGTCCCCTCGGCACGGGCCGAGAACCGATCGCTGAACCGGAAGCGGAGACCGATGAGGCCGCCGGGACCGCCCCCACGCGAGGCGAGTCGCCGCGGCGTGCTGTAGTTGTCGTAGGTGTATCCGGCGCCCAGGAGAAGGGCGGCGGACTCCCCGACCCACCAGTTGTAGAGGAGGCGGGTCTGGAAGAGCTCATGCCGGATGAACTCCCGTCCCTGCCACCCCGGAGGATTGGTCAGGTCGGGCTCGGCGTACGTCCAGTCCACCTCGAGGGACAGGTTGGGCAGGAAGAAGATCCCGGCCCGGCCGCCGATGGCGGGAGCGTTCTCGAGGCCGACCTCACTGTCGTACACGCCGAACCGTCCTACAGCCCCCAACTCGATGGAGCCAGGACTCTGCGCCTCGGCGACCTCCGGCAGAAAGAGGGCCGCGGCGGCCATGATCGCCACGATGAATCGTCCCTTCATGGAGCCTCCCTGAAATGGATGGAACTCGTCATTGAGATCCACGCTGATGTGTCCTTGGATGATGACTCGCTGACCGCCGCCCGATCGCCGGGCAGGCCGTCCGCATTCGCTTCGTCCTTCACGCGGAAAACCCCTTCCGGGACACCCGAGACCTCGCCGGTGCAAATCGCGGAAGAATATAGTCGGACCTCGGGGCAGGCACAATACTGAATCGTGCCTTGCAACCCCGGAGAACCGCGTGATTCCTTGAGGTTTCCCGCTACCGGTGGGCCGGGATCTTCTCCTCGCCCACCGGTTCCTTCGCATAAGGTAGTATGAGGCGCACAGCTCTTCTGAAGAAGAGGTAGTTCCACGCCCAATTCACCAGGACCAACAGGCGGTTGCGGAATCCGATGAGCTTCGCCACGTGAATGACGAGCCAGAGCACCCAGGCCGGAAACCCCTGTATGCTACGCCCGCCCACATGGGCCACCGCCGCATTCCGCCCCACCACCGCCAACATTCCCGGATCCCGGTACCGGAACGCCTCCAGGGGCGTGCCCTGTGTGATCCGTGCCAGGTTCCGGGCCACGTGCGACCCCTGTTGCAGCGCCACCGGCGCTACCCCGGGAAGGGGCCGACCATCGTCGTCTTCCAGCCATGCCAGGTCACCGGCCACCCAGATCCGGTCGAAGCCCTCGACCTGCAGCGTCGGGCGAACCCGAACACGGCCCTGGCGACCCATGGGAAGCCCCCAACGTTCGGGGCCGGGCTCGCCCTGCACCCCGGCGGTCCAGATCACCGTGGACGTGGGGAGTTCCTCCCCACTCTGCAGAACCACCCGGTCGGCCTCCACCCTGGACACGGGGGCGTCGAGGCGAACCTCCACGCCTCGCTCGCTCAGGCGATCGAAGGCGTAGGTCGAAAGCTCTTCCGGCATACCTCCGAGCACCTGGTCCATAGCCTCCAGTAGCACGATCCGTGCCCCGCCTCCATCCCGATTGAGATCGAGCATGGGATAGTCCCGGCGGAGGGGGCCGTGGATGAGTTCGGCGAGGGCGCCGGAGAACTCCACGCCTGTGGGACCACCCCCTACCACGGTAAAGGTGAGGAGGCGACGACGCTCTTCCGGATCCCGCGCGTGCACAGCCTTCTCGAACCGGGAGAGGATTTGGTGACGCAGGGGGATGGCCTCTTCCATACGGCGGAGAGGAAAAGCATGCTCCCGCGCCCCGTCCACCCCGAAGTAGTTGGTGGTGGCCCCCATGGCCAGAACCAGATGATCGTACACGAGTTGCTCCCGGTCCGTCACCACCACCCGCGCCTGGGGATCCACGGATTTCAGCGATCCCATACGGAATTCCACGTCCCGATTGGTCCGCAGGATGGACCGCACCGGGTAGGCGATTTCGGTGGGGCCGAGTTCCGCGGCGGCCACCTGGTAGAGGAGCGGTAAGAAGGTGTGGTAATTCTGACGATCCAGCAGGGTCACCTTCATCCCCTTTCCCTGCAGGCGCTGGGCGACGGCGAGGCCGGCGAATCCGGCCCCCACCACCACCACATGTTCCTTCACCTTCATAGGTTGACTCCAGATCTATGGGAACGGCTCGCGGTGAAGCGGGCCGCTGATTTCTGACACCACGATTCGAGATGAACGGCCAGTCAGGCCACGGGTAGATCGGGATCCTCGGACCGGGCCCACCCCTCGAGCCCGCCCGCCAGATTCCACACCGGAAAGAGGCCCGCCTTGAGCAGGATCCGGGCCGCCCGGTGGGACCGGGCTCCCGACCGGCAGTACACAACCACCCCATCAGGGGCGGAGAGTTCACCAAGCCGGGTCGGAAGCTCGGCCAGGGGGATGTGATGGGCCCCCTGCCGGGCCAGATTCGAGACGGCCCATTCCCACCCTTCCCGCACATCCAGCAAGGCGGGGGGGGTGTCGCCGTCCAGCAACGTGCGGAGTTCCGCCGGTCCGAGTTCGGGAACCTGCGAACGAGTGGACGCGGAGGGGTCGGGGCGGGGCGAGGAGAGGCCCGCGGAATCCGTAGCCGAGGGGTGGGCCCCCATCTCCGGCACGCCCGCCGGCCGGGTCTCACCGGTGGCGCAGAAGTGCTCGTAATCCATGAGTTCGGTGATGGTGGGCGCGTCGCCGCAGAGGGGACATGCCGGGTCCCTTCGGAGCCGAATCTCTCGGAAACCCAACGACAGGGCATCAAAAA
>REEG01000125.1 GCA_007695195.1 Gemmatimonadales bacterium
CTCATCGTCGCCTTCACGGCCCTCTACTCCACGACCGGGGGGCTGCGGAGTGTGGTGGCCACCGACGTGCTGCAGTTCTGGCTGGCCATCGTGGGCACGGCCGCCTATGCGTGGGTGGTCGTAGACGCGGTGGGAGGACTGGGCGGGATGACGTACCGGTTGGTCGAACTGTATGGGTCCGCGGCGACGCGGGAGATGCTCTCGTTCCGCCCGCCTCCCGTGAAATCCTGTTCGTGCTGGGGATCGAGGAGCTGCTTCCGCCCGGGCTCCGGGGCCTCATGTTGGTGGGCCTCTTGGCGGCGCTGGCCTCCACCATCGACACCCACCTGAACTGGGGCGCCTCGTACTGGAGCAACGACGTCTACCGGCGCCTCATCGCTGAGCAGTGGCTGAGCCGGGAGCCCGGACGGCGAGAGCTGGTGGCGGTGGCCAGGCTCTCCAACATCCTGATCCTGGCCATTGCCCTGGTCATCATGGTGAACCTGGACGCGATCCAGACGGCCTGGTTCATCTCCCTTCTTTTCGGGGCGGGGATGGGCTCGGTGCTGGTGCTCCGCTGGCTCTGGGAGCGGATCAATCTCTATTCGGAGCTAGCGGCGATCGTGGTGTCGCTGGTGGTGGCTCCGGTGCTTCTCATCACCACCGACACCGAGTGGATCCGCCTCTCCGTCATGTCCCTGGTGTCCACCTTGGCTGCGGTGGGAATCACCTTCGTCACCCCTCGTACCGACGGGACGGTGCTGCGCATCTTCTACCGGCAGGTTGCCCCCGACGGCTTCTGGGGTCGGACCGCCGCCTCCCTGGGGGAAGACGCCCGGGTGCCCCGGCGGCGCCTGGCCCGGGGGCTCAAGTGGGTGCTCCTCACCGCAGCATCCCTCTTCCTGCTGCTCGTGGGAGTGGGGCAGCTCCTTCTGGCGGGAGCTCCGGGAGGCAGCGTTCCCCTGGCCATCTTCTGGGTGCTGGCGGGGCTTGCTCTGGTCCCCTTCTGGATCCGGGGGTTGGGAACGGATGACCCGGACCCGGATCTGGACGGCGGTCCTCAGGTTCGGGAGGATGGGTAGCTCCTACCTTTCGGCTCGCGCCGGGTTGGCGTTTCGAATGAGTGCCGCTGCATTCGTGGCGCAGGTGAGGCCCCTGAATCTTCGCCGGGACCACTGTATGACTCGACTGATCCACTGGTCGGCGCACGGAGTTTCGGCAGATCATCCGTGAACCGCGCTCCTTCTCCCGGCGGGGATCGTGGTCGTTGGGGTGCCGGCCGTGCCCTTTGCGCTGTGCGTCACCTGGGCGTAGGATTGCTTCGCTGCAGAGATACAGGCCCTTAGACCCCTTGAACCATGCCGACCGGCGACCCCATTGATCTGCTCCATGCCCTGGTGCGGCAGATTCCTGGGGTAGTGTATCAGTTCCGCCTCTTTCCGGACGGCCGGACCTGCATACCCTACGCCAGCGAGGGGATCCGGCGGATCTTCGAGGTGGAGCCGGAGGAGGTTCGGGATGACGCCTCCGCGGCCTTCTCCCGCCTGCACGAGGAAGACCTTCCCGAGGTGATCGCCTCCATCGAGGCCTCCGCCCGTACACTTCGGACCTGGCACGCCAACGCCCGGGTCGTGCTCCCGGAACGGGGCGTGCGCTGGATTCAGGGGCACGCCCAGCCCGAGCGCCTCGCCGATGGGAGCACGCTCTGGCACGGCTCCATCCACGACATCACGTCCGAGGTGGAGGCACGGATGGCCCTGGGGGAGAGCGAGGCCCGCTACCGCTCGCTCATCGAACACGCCCCGGAAGCCATCCTGGTGCTCGATGCCGATACGGGCTTCTTCGTTGACGCGAATCCTAGAGCTGAGCGGCTCTTCGGGCTGACCCGGGACGAGATGCTCCGGACGTCGGTGGAGGCCATGAGCCCGGTGCGACAACCGGATGGTCGGGAGTCGGGGGTGGCGGCCCGTGCCTGGATCCAGGCGGCCCTCGAGGGGGGAAGGTGCATCTTCGAGTGGGTGCACCGGGATGCCGATGGGAAGGAAGTCTTCTGCGAGGTCCGGCTCCTCCGCCTCCCGGATTCCCATCGGCGGCTCGTTCGAGGGAGCCTCACGGACATCACCGAACGGAGACGTCAGCAGGAGGCCCTCCTCCGGCTCGAGACGGCCATCGATTCGGCGC
Organism: Gemmatimonadales bacterium; assembly: GCA_007695195.1. Classification (GTDB taxonomy): domain Bacteria; phylum Gemmatimonadota; class Gemmatimonadetes; order Longimicrobiales; family Gaopeijiaceae; genus PWLA01. The sequence goes on from REEG01000125.1 coordinate 2,161, forward strand.
TGAACGGGATCGCCATGGCCGATGTGGAAGGGCGCCTGCAATACGTGAATTCGGCCTTCATCCGAATGCTCGGGTATGGCGATCCAGCCGAACTCCTGGGAGTCCATGCGCTGGATCTGGGGGGCGACCCCGACGAGATGTCCGCGAATATCAGCTCCCTGGTACAGGATGGGACGTGGCGGGGCGAGCAGCGCATGCGCCGGAAGGACGGATCCATCCGGGTCGTGCAGGTGAGCGCTTCCCTCTTTCGTGATCCCGCGGGGAACCTGCAGGGGATGCTCGGGGCCTTCGCCGACGTGACCGAAGCCCGGCGCATGGAGGAGCAGTTGGCTCAGGCCCGGAAGATGGAGTCGGTGGGGCGCCTTGCCGGGGGGATCGCCCACGATTTTCACAACCTCCTCACGGTCATGCAGGGGTACATGACCTTCGTCCTGGAGCGCCAGGACCTGATCGGAGAGGTCCGCGAGGACCTGGGCCAGGTCCAGCGCGCCATCGACATGGCGGGAACGCTGACCCAGCAGCTCCTTACCTTCTCGCGCAAACAGGTCATCACCCCGCAGGTTCTCGACCTGAACGCAGTCGTTCGGCGCATGCAGGGGCTCCTGGCGCGCATGGTGGGCGAGGACATCGAAGTCGAGGTCTTCACCGATCCTGAACTTCCTCGGGTGCGCTTCGATCCGGGTCAGGTCGAGCAGATCCTCATGAACCTCGCGGCCAATGCCCGGGACGCCATGCCCCGGGGCGGCGTCCTCACCCTCGAGACCGCCCTGGTGCGCGCGCTTCCGGCTGCTGAACGAGAAGGGCGGGCAGGGCCAGGGCAAGGGAGAGGTGGAGATGATCTCCCGGCCTCGGAGGGATCCGAAGCGGAGATGGAAGTCCTCCTCGCCGTATCGGATACCGGCGAGGGGATGACCTCCGAGGTCGTGGCCCACGCCTTCGAGCCCTTCTACACGACGAAGGAGCAGGGGAAGGGCACGGGCCTGGGCCTCGCCATGATCCACGGGGCGGTCAATCAGAACGGGGGCCGTATTGCCCTGCATTCTGAGCCGGGGCAGGGGACGGCCTTCAAGATCTACCTGCCACCGGTCATGGCTCCGAGCGATGGGCCGGGAACGGGGCGGGGTGACGGGGTGCATCCCGGCGGGGATGACGGCGTCCTCTCCTAGGTGGCCGAACGGGAGCGGTCTGATCTGCGCTAGAGAGTGCGACAACCTCCTCCCACTCAACTGGCGCGCCACGCAGGGAGCCAACAAGACCAAAACCAGGAGGAGCAAGGGAGAGAACCGCCGACGGCGCGGAAGCCGGGGGGCCAAAGATGTCCCCGGCCTCGCGGGGGAGAGGTGGTAACGCTTTACGTTAATAGCGCGTGGATGCTCGATGCGGCTACAACACTTGAGGACTTGCGCATCCCTCCGGGAAATCGGCTGGAGAAGCTCAAAGGTGATCGACTGGGGCAGCATAGCATTCGCATCAACCGACACTGCGCCGGCGCCGGCTGAACACGTCCGCGAGAAATGGCCTCGCTTCCTCCCCTCATCCCGGGTCATGGGAAATCAAAGCATG
>REEG01000053.1 GCA_007695195.1 Gemmatimonadales bacterium
GCCGCTTCCGGGACCACGGCGGGGTGGACTGGCGGCGAGTGGCCGGGGCGGCCCTGGTCAATCTCCGGTCGGGGGGGATCCGGGAGGGCGCCAGCACCATCTCCATGCAGTTGGCCCGGACCCTCTTTCCCGAACGCATCTCCCGCCGGGAGCGGAGTTGGCGCCGGAAGCTGGTGGAACTCCGCGTCGCGGGCCTCCTGGAGAGGACCTACTCCAAGGACGAGATCCTGGAGCTCTACCTGAACCACGTCTACATCGGGGGAGGGGCCTACGGGGTGGAGGCGGGAAGCCGCCTCTTCTTCGGGATCCCGGCGGCCGAGCTGGAGGTGGGGGAAGCGGCCCTCCTGGCCGGGCTCCTCCGGAATCCCAGCCGCTACGATCCCCGCCGGGCGCCGGACGAGGCCCGGGGCCGGAGGGACCTGGTGCTCTCCCTCATGGAGGCCCAGGGTCGTCTGCCGGCGGACGTGGCGGACGAGGCCCGGAGGGCTGAGGTGGCGGTCTCCGTAGGCGGGTCCGGCGCAGGGGTGGAGGGTGAAGCTCCCTTCCTGGTGGAGATGGTCCGGCGGACCCTGGAAGAGGAGATGGGAGAGACGCTGTACCACCGGCCCCTGCGCATCCACACCACACTGGACCGGAACCTCCAGACCCGAGCCGAGGCCGAACTCTCCCGCACCCTGGAGTGGGTGGAGGGAGGGGGCGTGGGTGCGTTCCGGGGACCGCCATTCCCCTCCGTGGACACCGCCGGTGGCCGGACCCGGCACCTGGAGGGGGCGGTGGTCTTCCTGGATCCGGTGACTGGTGACGTCCTGGCACTGGTGGGTGGGCGGGATTTCCGGACCTCGGCCTACAACCGGGCGGTGCAGGGGCGCCGGGAGATGGGGAGCGTCTTCAAGCCCTTCGTCTTCGCCCACGCCCTGGCATCGGGAACGGCGGCGAGCCAACCCCTGGCGGACCGACCCCTCACGCTGACCCAGGCCGGCGCCGATCCGTGGACGCCCCGGAATCACGACGGCGGCTTTCGGGGCACCATAGGGATGCGGGAGGCGCTGGCGGATTCCCGGAATGTCCCTACGGCGCGGCTGGCGCTGGCCAACGGGCTGGATCCCCTGGTCCGACTGGCCTCCCAGGTGGGGATCTCCGGCTCCCTCCCGGTGGTGCCGGCGCTCTCCCTGGGGGTGGGAAGCGCCTCACCGCTGGAGGTGGCCACCGCCTACGCCGTCCTGGCGGCAGAGGGTCGCCGCCCCCAGCCCCGCTGGATTGTCCGGGTGGAGGATATGGAAGGGGAGGTGGTATACGAACCGGCATCGGCTCGGGAAGAGGTGCTGGATCCCCGGGTGGCCTACCTGGTCACCGACATGCTCCGGAGCGCCGTGGACGAGGGAACGGGCCGGGGCGTACGCACCGCCGGATACCAGGGCCGAGTGGCGGGGAAGACGGGGACGACCCAGGGCGGGCGGGACCTCTGGTTCGCAGGGTACACCCCGGAGGTGGTGGGGGCGGTCTGGGTGGGATTCGATGATCCCCGTCCTATTGCCTCGGGCGCTTCAGGCGGAAGTGTCGGCGCTCCGCTCTGGGGCCGGATCGCCGCCGGGGCCGGAGTCGGCGATGGAGACGGGTGGCCTCGCCCTCCGGGGATCGTGGAAGGGCTCGTGGATCCGGCCACCGGACAGCTGGTGGGAGACCGGTGTCCGGCGCCGGAGGGAGGAGGTGTCCGGGAGCTCTTCCTGGCGGAAACCGTACCCGCGTCGGTGTGTCCCGAGCAGAGGGGGTTCCGGGACCGGGTGGTGGGGTTCTTCCGGCGAATCCGCGGGGGGGGCGGAGAGGATCCGAGCCCCGCAGACGCTGCGGGGTCCCATTCGGATGAGCCCGATCGACTGACCCCCGGAGACTCCCGGGAACGGCTCCTGGGAGCCCCGCCGGTTTCCCTGAATGGGGGAGGGTGAAGCCGGCGACCACCGGGAGAGTGACGACGACCGGGAGACTTCGACTACTGCCGGTACCACTTCCTCTCCACCAGATCCTGGAAGAGGGTCATGGGGCGACCGCCCTCCAGGACAACCCGGTGATAGCGGCGGGAGATGGGAACCCGCCACCACTCGTCGTCGATGCGCCAACTTTCCATCACCTGCGCCACACGGCGAGCCGCTCCCCGGTCCATGACCAGATGGGGCACACCGGTATCCGGATCCGACCGGACCTGCACCGGAACCGGTCGATCCAGGGCGCGAAGGGGGGAAGGGGAGGGTCGACGGGCCACGGATCCAGACCTCCGATGCCTCAGTCTTCCAGAGCCAGGAGAGCATGGCGCCGCTCCGGGATCCGGGACCAGGGATCCACCTCCACCACCCGGTAGAGGGGCGAATGACCCAGCTTGAGCTTCAGCTCCCTCACCGCCTCCCGCAGCGCCTGGGAGATCTCCCCATCTGAAAAGGCGTCGCCCGTCCCCGTCCGGGACCGGGCGCCGCCGTCCCGCCGCTCGAAGAGCATGGGCTGCAGGGCCGGAACTCCGAAGTCGAAGAATTCCACGAAGAGGCTCTCCAGCGCCCGAGGCGGAGGGGAGAGACGGATCCGGCTCCGGAGCGGGTAGGCCAGCGTCTCGACCCGTGCCGAGGGCTCTCTCAACGTCACGCGCACCGTCCAGGATCCACCTCCCTCCAGATGCCCGCCCAGCCGGACGCCACGGATGCTCCGCTCCCTGCGTTCCCGGTGAGCCAACCCCCGTTCCAGGAGACGGTCCACTCCCCGGTCCAGGATCTCCCGGTCTCCCACGGGAGAGGGGAAGTCCATGGACACCCGGATCGGACGGGGACGATGCCGGGCCCGGACCGGATCGACGCGCTCGCCCCGAGCCAGCGCCCGGGCCTCCGGACCCGCCGGACCGAACTGCCGGAGAAGCTCCTGGGGGGGGAGGGCTCCCAGGGCCCCCAGCGTATCGACCCCGAGCCGGTGGAGCCGCTCCAGAACCTCGCCTGGAAGGGGAAGTGTGGAGATGGGTCGGGGAGCCAGGAAGGAGGGGAGCTCCTCTTCCCGGACCAGAACGGGTGCGCCGGGCCGGGCCGAGACGGCGGCGACCCGGGCACCGAAGGTTCCAGGAGCCCACCCCGCCCGCACCGCCGCCACCAGGGGACGGGGAAGCGGCTCCAGAAGCGAGTGGAGAACCCGCTCCACCTGCCGCTCCGGAGAGCCGTGGAGACGTCCCAGGCCGTCCATCCCCACCTGGATGCGTCCCCGCTCCTCGGCATGGACCACCGGACTCACCTGCACCAGCGATTCGAGGATCGCCGCCATGGCGGCGTCATAGTGGGTCGGATCGGGCTCCAGGAGGGTGAGGGATGGGCACAGCGCCACGGCCCGGGAGACGGGCATCCCCGGGCGCACCCCCGCCTCGGCCGCCCGCTCCGAGATCTGCAGGATCCGCCCCGCCCCCACGCCTTCCTGGGGTTCCAGGAGGGCGACGGAGGTGGAATCCAGCTCCGGTGACCGCACCAGTTCGAGGCGGAGCTCGAAGGTGGGAAGCCAGAGACAGAGGGCCGTCCGGCTCTCCGGGATGCTTTCCCCTGGAGAGCCGGAAACGGGAGCGGTTGTGGGTGCGAGGCTGTCCTTCATAAGGTATTCGGCGATCGCTAGGGGAGACGGATCCACTCGGGAGGCGGGTCCTGGAGAAAACAGGACGCGAACAAAGCCCGAAAACCGAATATAAACCGAAA
>REEG01000072.1 GCA_007695195.1 Gemmatimonadales bacterium
TCCTGTACCGGGGGATGCAGTCCCAGGGGCAGAAGATGATGTCCATCGGGAAGAGCCGGGCCCGGGCCTACGAACGCACCGAAGAGGCCACCACCTTCGACGATGTGGCCGGCCAGGAGGGAGCCAAGCAGGAGCTGGAAGAGCTGGTGGCCTTCCTGAAGGACCCCACCCGCTTCGAGAAGCTGGGAGGGGAGGTTCCCAGGGGGTTCCTACTGGTGGGGCCTCCGGGGACCGGGAAGACGCTCATGGCCCGGGCCGTGGCCGGCGAGGCCGGGGTGCCCTTCTTCCACATGTCGGGCTCCGACTTCATGGAAATGTTGGTGGGGGTGGGAGCTTCCCGTGTCCGCAATCTCTTCGAGGAAGCGAAGGCGGCGGCGCCGGCCATCGTCTTCATCGACGAACTCGATTCGGTGGGTCGTAAGCGGGGGGCCGGGCTCGGTGGAGGCCATGACGAGCGGGAGCAGACCCTGAACCAGCTCCTTTCCGAGATGGACGGCTTCGAGGCGAATCAGGGCGTGGTGGTGCTGGCGGCCACCAACCGTCCGGACATCCTGGATCCGGCGCTTCTGCGGCCAGGCCGGTTCGACCGTCGGGTCACCATGGACCTGCCGGGTCGGGATGACCGTGAGGCCATCCTGCGGATCCATGCCCGTCGCAAGCCCCTGACCCCGGAAGTGGATCTGGATCAGGTCGCCCGAGGAACTCCGGGGTTCAGTGGAGCCGATCTCCGGAATCTCCTCAACGAGGCGGCGCTGCTGGCGGCTCGTCGGGAACAGGAGCAGATCACCCCCAAGGACATCGACGACGCCCGGGACAAGATCATGATGGGTCTGGAGCGAAAGGGGGTGCTCCTCACCGACACCGAACGCCGGCTTCTGGCCTACCACGAGGCGGGTCACGCGGTGACCGCCGCCGTCCTGCCCGGAGCCGATCCGGTTCACAAGGTATCCATCGTTCCCCGTGGCCGAGCCATGGGGGTGACACAGCAGCTTCCCCTCCGCGACCGCTACCTGTATTCCCGGGACTTCCTCCGGAACCAGTTGGTGATCCTCCTGGCCGGCCGTGCAGCGGAGGAGCTGGTCATGGATACCCAGACCAGCGGTGCGGAAGATGATCTGCGACGCGCCTCCCAACTGGCCAGGAAGATGGTCCTGTCCTGGGGGATGAGCGACCAGTTCGGACGGATCGCTTCAGCGGGAGCCCAGGACCAGGTCTTTCTGGGTGAGGAGATCACACAGCGCAGGGAGCTCAGTGACGCCACGGCCCGCGAGGCGGACCGGGAGGTTCGATCCATCGTGGAGGAAGCCTTTCAGCGTGCCGTTACCCTGCTGGAGGAGCACCGGCAGGGGCTGGATGCCCTGGCAGAAGAGCTCCTGAGCCACGAGGAGGTGGACGGAGCCCGGGTCCTGGTGTTGCTGGGACTTGAGCCTGCCAGGTCCCCAGAGGCCATGGACGCGCTGGAGGGCATCGGAGTCCATGAGGAAGAGGACGTCTCCGACGCGGAGTCCGAAGAGGTCTCCGATACGGGGGTGCCGGTGAGGTGATGCCCCCGCCCGGTATTCGGGCCCTGGATCACACTGCCGATGTGGGCATGGAGGTTCGGGGCGATTCCCTGGCCCAACTCTTCACTCGGGCCGCGGCGGGAGCCATCTGGACCGCTACCGGCAAGGGTCCGCATGGAGCGGAGGACGGAGTCCGGGTCCAGGTGGAGTTGGAGGCGGATGACCTGGAAGGACTTCTCCGAAGCTGGCTGAGGGATCTCCTCTACCGGTTCGAGGTGGAAGGTCAGGAGGTGTCCGGTGTCGACGATCTATCCTTCTCGGAAACCGGGAGTGGGACCTTCACCCTCTCGGCCACCGTCCATGTGGTCCCGGCTCCGGAGCACCCGCTCCGGGAGATCAAGGGCGTGACCTGGCACGGGCTCACCCTTCGTGGTCCGTCCGCCCCGGCCCCGGGGTGGTTCGCCCGGGTGATCTACGACGTCTGAACCGAACCCGGATGTAGTGGACGGCCGCTAGTGCGGTCTATTCATTGGTTCTGACCGCCCCCCTCCCCCACTGGAAGGCCGTCGATTCAGATCGATGCGCCGGAGCTGCTCCACCGTCACTGTGAGTTGCTCCAGGAGTTCCGTCTGCTCAGCCACCTGCCCCCTGACCTCATCCAGATCGTCCAGGAGGGTCAGGAGCCATCGGGCCTGCGCCCCACGAATGGACTCTCCATGGTCCTCGCTCAGCTGGGCCAGGTCGGTTCGGGCCCGCGTCGGATCGTGCAGCGGACTCTCCGGCAGGAGATGGATCATGGCCAGTGACCATAGGGCCCGCTCCCGACGGACGGCCGACACGTCGTCCATCTCCAGGAGCCGACGATTGAGATTGGCGGCCTGCTGCAGTCGCCCCGCCTCGAAGTGGGCCGTGGCCTGTTCCAGCAGTTGAGCGTCGAGTGGGGGGCGTGCCGCTTCATGCGCTGACTCCTGCTCCACGGCGGGAGAACTGGGAGCCACCGGCTCCGGTGGCAGCCGATCCACCCGCGTGCACCCGGAAGTCATCACCAGGAGCCCGAATCCCACTGCGAAGACTCGACGGAAGTCCATGATCCTCATGGCGCCACCTCGGCGCCCGCCATCCCCGCTTCGCCCCTGACCTGGAGCACATCGGGGAGGACCTCGGTGCCGGGGACGGCGGCTCGGGCCCAACGGGCCACCCGCGGAATCAGCACCAGGAAGTGGGCTCCACCGGAAGATCCCTCCCGAACCCAGATGGCTCCACCATGGGCCTGAACCACGTTCCGCGAGATGGCCAGACCCAGGCCCACTCCCTGTCCCTCCCGTCGGACACCGCGCTGAATCTGGTAGAACTTCTGGAACACTCCCTCCCGATGGCCCTCGGGGATTCCGGGTCCCTCGTCCTCCACCTCCAGGAGCAGGAAGGGGGGTTCCTCGCCTCGCAGGCGGGAGAGCACCCGACCGGGCAGGGGGCGAGGCCAGTCCGTCAGCCCCTGAACCCGGATCCGGATCGTGGTACCCCGGGGAGAGAACTTGATGGCGTTCCCCAGCAGGTTTCCCACCAACTCCTGGAGCCGCTCCCGATCGGCGGAGATGGGGAATACCGGTCCCTGGGTCCCATTTCCCCGCACTGGATCCTCTTCCTTCACCGTCACCTCCACCTCCAACGACTTGGCCCGACTGAGGGGGCTGACCTCGCCCACCACGTCCTGGACCAGTTCCACCGGATCCACCCACCCAAGGTCCAGGCGCAACCCACCTCCCTCGATGCGGGAGATCTCGAGAAGGTTCGAAATCATCCCCGAGAGTCGGTTGGCGCTCTGGCGTGAAAGAGCCAGGAGCTGCGCCTGTTTCTCGGTTAGGGGGCCGGGGATTCGTTCCAGAAGGATGAGAATGGTTTCCTGGATGGCCGCCAGGGGCCCCTTCAACTCATGCGACACATGGGACACAAAGTCCTTCTTCATCTCCTCGACCTCGTCAAGCCGGGCCGCCATCCGGTTGAAGTCCTCGGCCAGCGCCGAGAGTTCGGTCTTTCCTCCCGTGGGGAGTCGATGGGCGAAGCGCCCCTCGGCGATCTCCCGTGTGCCCCGGGTCAACCGTCTCAAGGGTCCGGAGATGGACAGGTACAGGATGACGCAGATGAGAAGACCCAGCCCGATGGCGGTGAGGGCGGCCAGCCAGGACACCTGAGTGGCCCGTTGCCCCACCCGTGCCGCCGTCTGCGCCTGCTGGGCGACCCAGGCCTGATTCTCTTCGATGACGGTCTCCACGCCGAGACGCAGTCCGTCCACCAGTTCATCGATGCGGTCCAGCGTCAGGAAGAGACCATCATCGGCAGGCCGGAGTTCCGAAGCCATCCGGAGCGGAGCGATCTCACTCAGGTACCGATCCCAGTCCTCCTGGACCGCCTGCACGGCGGCCTGCTCTCCGGCTCGCAGGTCCAGGGCGGCCAGTCGCGCCAGATCCTGGGTCACGGCCTCTTCCCAGGTTTCCCACTGCGCCACGTATCCGGAGTCGGCGGGGAGGACCAGGGACTTGGATGCGAACTCGCGAACCCCCTCCAGCTCCTGCGCCAGAAGGATGGAGATCTGGGCCGCCTCTACACTGGTTCGGGAGAACTCGTCCGTGATCCCCTGGAGCTGGTTCACCGTCCGCACCTGATACGCCAGTGCCGCCACCATGAGGCCTGCCAGCACGAAGAGGCCCAGGGCGATGCGGGTGGTGATCTTCACCGGTCGATCCCATAGGCGTTCAACTTGTTGCGGATGGTACGCACGCTCAGGCCCAGTCGACGAGCCGTCTCGCTCTTGTTGTTCCCGGTGGCATCCAGGGTCTGGAGGATGAGCTCCCGTTCCGCGTCTTCGGCAGTGGCACCGGCAGGAAACCGGTAGGTTCCGTCGGACGACCGCTGGGGCTCCCGCACGTAGGCAGGGAGGTGGGACGGTTCGATGATCCCGTCCCGGGCCAGGATCACGGCCCGCTCCACCACATTCCGGAATTCCCGGACATTCCCGGGCCAGGGATAGGCGTCGAGTAGCTCCATGCTCTTCGGCGCGAACGTCCGCTCCGGGCCGCCATGCTTGATGGAGAGGGTGGCGGCGAAATGCTGCGCCAGAAGGGGGATGTCACCCTTTCTATCCCGGAGGGCGGGGAGGTGCAGGGTCAGGACATTCAGACGAAAGAAGAGGTCTTCCCGGAAGCGCCCTTCTTCCACGGCTTCCCGTGGGTTCCGGTTTGTGGCTGCCAGCACCCGCGTGTCGAAGGACATCTCCCGGGTGCCCCCGATGCGGCGAAAGGAACTTCCGTCCAGCACCCTGAGGAGCTTGGGCTGGAGTGCGGCCGGCATCTCCCCGATCTCATCGAGGAAGAGGGTCCCGCCGTCGGCCATCTCGAAGCAGCCTTCCCGCTGCCGGGCCGCCCCGGTGAAGGCTCCCTTCTCATGCCCGAAGAGCTCACTTTCCATGAGTTCCGCCGGAATGGCCGCCGTGTTCATGGCCACGAAGGGTTGGTGTCTCCGGGGGCTCAGCTCGTGGATGGTCCGGGCCGCTAGCTCCTTCCCCGTTCCGCTCTCGCCCGTGATCATAACCGAGGCATCGGAGCGGGCGACCGATTGGAGCATGTCGAAGAACTCCGACATGGCGTCGCTGGATCCGACGAAGGGACCGAACCCAGTCCCGGTCCGGCGAGGGAGGAACGACTCGCCCTCTCCCGCATCCAATTCCTCGGGAACCGGTGCCAACGACTCGGGAGACGCCAGCACCTCTTCCAGGACGGCCTTGAGGTTCCGGTAGTTCAGGGGTTTGGTGAGAAAGTCCACCGCCCCCACCTTCATGGCCTCCACCGCCATCTCCACCGAGCCGTGGGCCGTGAGAAGGACCACCGGACGGTCGGGGCGGTTCTCACGGAGCTTGCGCAGGAGGTAGAGCCCGGAGGTCTGCGGCATGACCACATCGGACAGGACGATGTGGGGATCCCACTCGCCGGCGATTCGCCGGGCCTTCTCCGCGTCTTCGGCTACCTGGACCTGGTACCCCCAACTCTGCAGGCGCATCTCCAGCACGTTCCGGAAGGTCGGGTCGTCATCCACCACCAGGATGCGGGGTGCACTGTCCACGTTGGGGTCTACCAGGGGATTCAAGGGTTGTAAAGGCCGAAGGGGCAGTACGCCATGGTCCGGAATCCTTCTTATCGGGTCAGCCCCCGCCTCCACCAGAGGTCCGGGGACGGGCCCTGCGGTCGCTCCCGCTGGACCCTGAAGTGGTTGCGCCCTGGGGCGTGACGCGCGGGGGAGACGTGGACGCGGCAGGCGTGTCCCTGGGGGTCCGGGTGCTCGCGGGCTGGGACACCGGCGTCCGGTTCGTGGACGGCGTACCCCGCTGAACCGCGGAGCGATCGGAGGAGGTACCGGGGGAGTAGCCCCGGCTCGGATCGAGGATGGAGGTCCGCCGATCCCGCACCTCCGGCTGGACGATGATGACGCGGCCCGGCCCGAATCCTCGCCAGGATCCCGGTCCCCAGGCGTACTGCCCGTACCCGAAGTGGAACGGGTCATAGTGGAAGCCACCGTACCAACTGGAGCGCCAGGGGGAGTATCCCCACGGTGCGTAGGCGTACCGGTCAGGCCACGGCGCCACGGCTCGGGCCTGCCTCGTGGGAATGGTGCGCTCCTGCTCCGTTGCTTCCCAGGACGTGCCGGCGATCTCGAACCGCTCCGGGTAGCTCACGGCCACCATGACGTCCAGCACGTCCGCCGGAACCCCGCGGCTCAGCAGGTCGCGGGCCATGGCGGTGGACATGGCGAAGGGGTGCCCTAGCTCCGTGATGAGCGCCCGAGCCACCGGAGCTCCCGCCACCTCCACCACCTCAGCCACGGCATCGGGAGTGAGGGGGGCTGAACGAGCCGAACGGGCGGTCCGCACCGCCAGCCCGAGTTCCCGATCCGCCGGCTCGATCCCGTACTCGGCTACCGTAGATGGAGCGGCCGGCACGAAGCGCCGGACCCCAAGGGCCGCATCCCGGTCCCCGGCTTCAACGGCATGGATCTCGAGCCATTCCCGCCCGTCCCGGGTCAGGGCCATCACCCCGGAGGTACGCCGCGTGACCCCTTCGCCGCAGACCAGTTCAGAGCCCACGAAGACGCGGTGGCCATCGGCGGACCACGAGGCAGAGCGCTCCCCGACGCACCCTCCGTCCTCGGCGGGCACGGGAACACCGTCGGCCACGATCTGCTCAACGGCCACCACCTCGCCTTCCACCACCGTTCGGATCTCAACGCCCGATCCGTCGGCGAGGGGCTCGAAGCAGACCAGGAACGACTCGTCGGCGTCCACGGTGTCGGAGGCCTCCCAACACCCGTACCACGCCGTCCAATCGGACGACTGCTGCGATTGAACCATGGCCTGGGCCGTCCCCGGGGTGGAGAGGGCCATGACTGGGAGCGCCAGGGCTCCGATCAGGAGGGGGAGCAACGTCTTCATGCCAGACTCCTCAGTACCGATAGGACAGGCCCGCCGAGAGCCGGAGGCCCGAAAGATCCAGGGGGCGATCGAAGGCCAGGAAGTCGCCTCCCATCCGATCTTCACCCCAAATATACCGTCCTTCCAGCGTCAGACCCAAACGGGGCGTCAACGTTACGTCCGTCCCGGCCCCCAGGAAGGTGAGCAGGGTGTTGTCACCGTGGCTGAACTCATCGGTGAAGATGTCGCCGAAGGCCGGGTCCTGCGGCGACGTCACCACCCAGTCACCCCACTGCTCCACCTCGTATCCCATAACGCCGACGCCGCCCGAAACAAAGGGCGCGACCCGCGAGGGCGTCCAGATGAACTGGCTCAGATGCTCGCCCCGACCCAGCGGATAGGCCTTGGCCCCCAGGGAGAAGACGGGGCCGTGCCGTAGACGGAGCGTCTGGGTGATGGGGCGTGGCGTCCCACCGACTACCTCTTCCCAGTCACGCCACTCCACGTCCCGGGTCACTCCGGTCACATCCAGCGAGGCGAAGAACTCCACGTACTCGCCGACCCAGAAGCCCAACTCGGCCCCGCCGCTGAAGCTCCGCAGATCACCCGAGTCCAGGGTCAACTCCCGGAAGATGAAGTCGTAGAACTGGCCCTGGGCTCGGGGCAGGAAGGCCCCCCCTCGGAAGGAGAAGGAGATCAGGGGTCGGCTGAAGCTGAAGTCCGGCCCCTGCTGCAGGCGGAGCGGGTCCACTGGATCGGGATCGAGCGCTCCTTGCACCTCTGTCGTGCCTTCGAGAATCACGGCATCGGGCTCCGCGGCCCCGGGCGATCCCGCGTCGGGAGCATCCAGAGCACCCCACAGGAGCCCTGTGGCCAGAAGAACCGGCGCCATGGAGAGGAAGAGCGGCATGGAAACCTCGCACGGCAATAGGGGAGGACGGGACGGACCGACGCCGGAATCCCAGGGGATTCGCCGGGCCCGTCGGGTCCAGGGGAGCTCAGGTGAGCCAGGTGGGACTGCAAGGCCTCAGCCCGCATCCTCTATATTCTGTTATGTCGGATCGGCCCTCGGTGTTCCGGATGCCCTTCACCCCTGGCTCCCGGGGCCCCGACTCCCTCCCTTCCACACATCCCCCGTTTCTCCCGTCAAGATATGCCCTCCACCCCGCCGTCCGATGCCCTCAACGCCTGGTTCCTGGGCCCCCGAGGCGAGAACGCCGAACTCCTGGAGCGGCTTCTCACCGAGGCTCTCCGGGACCACATCTTCTGGCGCCGCAATCACCACCCCGAAGACGGCTTCACCATTCGCGAGCTGGACAAGCGCCGGGAAGGGTACGATCGGGCCGTGGCCACCCTCACCCAGGAGCTGCTGGGTCTCCTGGCCGAACTCAAGCGGGGGGTGCCGTTCTTCTCGGGACGCTACAAGGGCCACATGGTCTTCGAGCAGACCATCGCCGCCCAGGTGGGCTACTTCGCGGCCATGCTCTACAACCCCAACAACGTGGCCATCGAGGCCTCTCCGGTCACGACCCGGCTCGAGGTGGAGGTGGGTGCCCAACTCGCCGACATGATGGGGTACGCTCCGGAGCGCGCGTGGGGGCATCTGACCTCCGGGGGGACGGTGGCGAACTTCGAGGCCCTCTGGTTCGCCCGGAACGTCATCTACCTTCCGGTGGCCGCTCGCGGGGCGGCGGAGGAGCTGGGGGTTCGGCTCAGTGTCGAGCGTGCCGACGGAAGCCGGGCCGACATCGGAGAGCTGGATCTTTGGGAACTCCTGAATGTGCACCCCGACGCCGCCCTGGATCTCTGGCAGGAGCTGTGGCGCACGGCCCCGCGCGACGAGGTCCAGAAAGCGCTGGACTCCTATTCCCTGCAGGCTCTCGGCTACCAGGACTACGCCCGGAAGTTGGAAGAGCGCTTCGGCGACGCACTCCCGCCGTCGGTGGTGCTGGTGGCCTCCACCGCCCACTACTCCTGGGAGAAGATCGTGCGGGCACTGGGGATCGGGTCGAACCAGCTCATCTTCGTTCCCGTGGATACCCGGTTCCGCATGGATCCGGAGGCGCTCTGGCGGACCGTTGTGGAGCTCACCGAGCGGCGGGTCCCCATCCTGGCCTGCATCTCGGTCTGCGGCACCACCGAGGAGAGCGCCATGGACCGGCTGGATGAGGTGCTGGCGGTGCGGGAGCGGGCGCGCTGGGAGCTGGGCGTGAGCTTCCACCTCCACTCCGACGCCTGTTACGGCGGCTACGCCGCGTCGGTTACCTGGAACCGGGACGGCGGACGCCGCACTGCCGATGAGATCCGGGCGTCGGTGGCGCTCGCACCGGAGGTGGAAGAAGGGAAGCCCTGGCCTTCCCCGGAGTGGGTCCGCTCCATGGAGGCTCTGGCCCAGGCCGACTCGGTCACCATCGACCCCCACAAGCTCGGGTACATCCCGTATCCGGCCGGGGCCATCGTCTTCCGGGATCGCCGAGCCCGGGAGTTGGTGTCGGTGGATCCGCCCTACCTTCTTCCCACCCAGGGACTGGGGTCGGCCGAGGACCTCTTCCTGGGGCGGTACATCTTCGAGGGCTCCAAGCCCGGCGCGGCGGCGGCCTCGGTCTGGCTCTCCCACAAGGTGCTGCCACTGGACGAGCGCGGGTACGGGCACCTCATCGAACGGACGGTGGCCGGAGCCCGCATCCTCTACCGGGCCCTGGGACAGGCCGACCTCCGTCCCTTCCGCCTCATCCGTCTCCCCGAGCCGGATCTGAACATCGTCTGCTTCCTCCTCACTCACCCGGGCTTTCGCACGCTGGATGAGGTCAACGCCCTGAACGAGGGGATCTATGCCCGCATGAGCCTCAGCGAACCGGGCGCACAGCCCCAGTACATCCTCACCCGCACCCGCTTCCAGACACCCATGTATGATGGGGCCATGGAGCCCATCCTGGCCGACCTGGGCCTGGGTTCGGTGGACCATTGGAAGGCCGGGGGGAAGGAAGGGCTGGTGATTCTGCGGAGCACCGTCATGGACCCCTTCCTGGCGGGTGGGTCGCCGGACGGCCCCGACCACGTGGCCGGAATGGTGCAGGAGATCCGCAGCGCCGCAGGGCAGGCACTCCGGGAACTGCGTGTGGTGTGACGGCGGCAGTCTCCCCCTGGGGGCAGGCTATGCCATGTCAGGTGGGGAGCAGGCTATCCGATGTCCAGGGAGAGCCCCAGCCGAATGGTCAGGTCGTCCCGTTCCAGGGTGGAGGGGGGGCGGGTATCCCGGCGCCACTCCAGCGATCCGGTCAGTCGGGCCCAGTCGGTGACGGGAGCCGACAGCCCCAGGTCGTTCAGGAGTCGAAGGTCCGAGAACCGGCCCAGGTCCGGTTGCACATAGGTGATATTCACGAGGCGGGCGCCGCCGGCGAAGGTCCAGCGGAGGACCCCCAGGTTCGCCATCCGCAGGGCGTCGAGCTCCACCGCATCATCGGGCCCCACACGCTCCGGGTCCAGGCGCTCCCACTCCCT
The DNA here is from genome assembly GCA_007695195.1 of Gemmatimonadales bacterium. GTDB lineage: Bacteria > Gemmatimonadota > Gemmatimonadetes > Longimicrobiales > Gaopeijiaceae > PWLA01. The sequence goes on from REEG01000072.1 coordinate 10,459, forward strand.
CATGACACCCGTCCCCGCCGCCACCAGGAGTTGATCGGTCTCGGCGAAGGTCCACCGGAGGCCGCTTCCCACCAGCCAGCGACTCCGAAGCAGAAGGGTCTCATTCTTCTGGGCCTGGACGAAGTGGAAGGTCTGGGCCCGGGGTGTGAGGAGGTAGGAGTAGCGGAGCTGGATGTACTGCTGGTCCAGGATGGACCGGGTATCGTCGCGGAGGAATCGGCCTCCGAAGATGACACGCGGCCAGTGGCGGCTGTGGCTGTACCCGACGATCCCGGAGCTGGAGACGTTGAGGATCTTGCGGTTTCCGCGCTGCACGGATCCCGAGAGGTCGGCGTTGAGGTGGAACCCCTCCACCTCCGCCATCTGGAAGCGCTCGGTGTTCAGGATCACCTGGGCCCGGGCTGATTGCGGGGTGACCAGGAGTGTCGTGAGGAAGGCCGCCAGGAGGAAGATCCCCGTCGGAAGGAGTCCGACGGCCCTGCAGGCTGCTCTCCCGGTGTGGCCGGATCCCCGGCGGTGGGGCGATTGGCGGTCGGTCTGCAACACGTGGTCGATGGCGGGCATGGAGAGCTGATACCTTCAGGTAAGGGCGCACCGTTCGGAACGGATGACCCTCACCTTCGCCAACTCCGGAGCCGGCGTCCAGACCAACGTCCAGACCAACCTGTGGGGCGTGAGGTGCCGGCCCGGGGGCGGAGGACTGGCACCACCGGGGAGGAGCGGGTGATCTTCCAACCGGAGGGCCGGATCCAAACTCGTTGGGGCGGCCATGACCCACCACATCGAGGCGAGATGCTGGACGTCTGGACCGTACTGCTGGGGGCCATGGCCATCATCGTGCCCGCAGCTACGTCCGTGCACGTCGTCCTGACCAAGCGCAACTCCTCGTCGGCCATCGCCTGGGTCGGCCTGGTCTGGCTGGCGCCTGCCCTGGGCGTCCTCTTCTACCTCTTGCTGGGGGTCAACCGGGTGCAGCGCCGGGCCCAGGCCATCCGGGGTGACGACGCCTCCCAGGATCTCATGGAGCAGGTGACCCCTCTTCCCGCTGCGGCGCTGGAAGGGATCCTGGCTCCCCAGAACATCCACCTGGCCTCCATCGCCCGGTTGGCCGGGCGGGTATCGGGACGTCCCCTCCTGGCCGGCAACGACGCCCGGATCCTGGTGAACGGCGATGAGGCGTATCCGGCCATGATGGAGGCCATCGACGGGGCTCGGCAGAGCGTCACCCTATGCACGTACATCTTCGATCACGATCCGGCTGGCCTCCGCTTCCGGGATGCCCTGGCCCGCGCCGTGGATCGAGGCGTGGAGGTCCGGGTCCTCATCGATGCCGTAGGGGCCCGCTACTCCAGGCCCTCCATGGTGGGGGTGCTTCGCGGCGCCGGGATCCCGGTTGCCCGCTTCCACCCCGAACTCTTCACCTGGAGGATGCCGTACTTCAACCTCCGGAATCACCGGAAGATCCTGGTGGTGGACGGACGGATCGGGTTCACCGGCGGGTTGAACATCCGCCATGGCCACGTGGTGGGGGAGTCACCCTCCCACCCCATCCGGGATCTCCACGTGCGCATGGAGGGGCCGGTGGTGGCCGAGTTCCAGGAGATCTTCACAGAGGACTGGTACGCCACCACCGGAGAGCGACTTCGCGGTGAAGGGTGGTTCCCCGAGGTCCAGGAGGTGGGAGAGGTGGTGGCCCGGGGGATCTTCGACGGACCGGACACCAACTACGGGAAGCTCCAGACCATTCTTCTGGGGGCACTGGCCACGGCGGAGCGCAGCGTCCGGGTAGTGACCCCCTACTTCATCCCCGACCCCAGTGTCCAGGACGCCCTGGGCGTGGCGGCCATGCGGGGGGTGGAAGTGGAAATCTACCTACCCGCCGAGGGGAACCTGGCCCTGGTCCAGTGGGCCTCCCAAGCCTACTGGGCGGCGGTGTTGGAGCAGGATGTCCGGATCTTCCTCACCGGGCATCCCTTCGATCACTCCAAGGTCATGACCGTGGACGGTGGGTGGGGCCTCGTGGGATCGGCCAATTGGGATCCCCGGAGCCTGGAGCTGAACTTCGAGTTCAACGTGGAGTCCTACGATCCCGACTTCGTCGAGGCGCTGGACGACTTCGTGGACGAACGCCGGGCCGAGGGGCGGGAGATCACCGCCCACGAGATGCGGAGCCGGCCCTTCCTCCACCGTCTCCGAGACGACACGATCCGGCTCCTCTCACCCCTCCTGTGAGTAGGTAGGGAGACGTCAAAGGGGGGAAGGGGGCCACCGTCGCCCCTTCCCCCCTCTCCAACCGAAACTCCCCTCCGTGGAGATGGGAGGCCGGTGCCACGACGACGTCGTTACATGGTCGGCATCATGGAATTCAGGCGCTCCGCCAGCTCCTCGAGGCGCTCCTGCATCTCTTCGGCCTCGGGGTCGATATCCACCATCCCCTGCATGAGATCCTCTTCGAAGGACTCCACTGCCTCACGGACGTCATCGCGCTCCAGGGCCCCGGCCTGGGCGGCCTGCCAACGGTTCTGGAGTCCCTCGGCTTCACCCATGAGGGCCTGGAGGCGCTCCATGTCCTGGCTCTGCTGCGCCTGCTGGGCCTCGACCTGCATAGCCTGGAGGCGCTCGATGACCTGGTCCAGCTCCGGCTCCACCTCCCGCATGGCGTCCTCGATCATGTCGCCCACCGCCACGTAGGCGCTCTGGAGCTCCTCATTCTGGTCGATGGCCTCCTGGCGGAGTTCCTGGAGGCGGGCCTCCGTCTCCTGGTACTCCTGGATCATGGCCTGCATCTCCGGGGGCATTTCCTGGCCCGGGAGCTGCTGGGCCCCAAGGGAGGGGGCGGTGACAAGGGCGAGGCCGACGGCCGCCGCTCCCAGAGTCCGCACGAAGGACGAAGGGGCGATTCCTGCAAACATGAGCTTCTCCTGATGGATTCGGACCGAGGATTCCCTCGTACGGGGAACCTCGGCGGTCAGGCCGTCCGATGACGACCCGGGTCGTGGGGTTCCCTACAGGAGACCCGGTGAACTGTTCCGGTCGCCTCTACCTTTCCGGGGGCATCCACGGGCCGGATTCCGGGTCGGCCTCTCCCCTGAGGAACCAGTCCAGGAAGTCCTGCGAGGCCGCCTCCGAATAGGATACCGGGATTCCTCCCCGTTCCTCGATCCACTTCACATCGGCGGTCCCGTAGGCTCGAACCACCACGGGGGTCTCGCCGGTATAGGCCAGGAGTCGCTCCGAGTCCTCCTTGGTGCGCATGGTTGAAACCACGACCCGGGCCCGGTTGGCTCCTGCCGCCTGGAGGATCTCCGGGTCCGTGGCGTCTCCTCGAATGGCGGTAAACCCAGCAGCGGCAACGCGTTCCACGATGGCCGGGTCATCATCCACTACCCAGATGGGGTGGGGGACCCCTACCAGCGTTTCCAGGAGCGCCACACCGCTGGATCCGCACCCCATGAGAAGGATATGATCGCTGGGCCGTTCCGGGAGGCGCGATGGGACTCGGAAGGGATGGATCCGGAGGAGCAGACCCGTTACCCGGCCGGTGGCCAGGAAGGGGGTCAGGGTCATGGTGATCACGGTCACAAGGACGATGACTCCGAAAATCCCCTCGTCAATCTGGCCGAGGATCACGCCCTGGAGTCCCACCACCAGGGAAAACTCGCTGGTCTGGCCCAGAAGGAGCCCCGAACCGATACCCCCCCGGGCCGAGAACCCGAACCGCTCGGCAACCACCGCCACCAGAGGGGGCGTGAGGAGGAGGACCAGGCCGGCGAAGAAGAGGGCCTGGATCACCTCTTCTCCGGAAGGGAGAACCACCACAGCTCCCAGCGCAGCAAAGAAGATGGCGGAAAAGAAGGTTCCGATGGAGTTGAGTTGACCCCGAACCAGGGCGTTGGAGGGGAAGGGGGAGACGGCCACCCCGGCCAGGAACGCGCCGGCGACCAACGGGATCCCCAGGAAGTACGCCAGGCCCAGGAAGCCGAAGAGTCCCGACAGGACCAGCAGGAGGAGGAATTCCTCGTCCCCTGCCACTTTGGGGAGGAGTCGGGGGGTTACCCAACGCAGCAGAACACCCGCCAGGGCCACCAGGGCCAGTGTGCCGCCGACCCCCCGGGCGACCTCACCCCATCCGTCGGCCATACCGATGACCACGGGAATGAGGAGGATGATGAGGAGGTCCTGGAGGAGGAGGATTCCCGTGAGGGTCCGCCCCATGGCGCTGTAGAGTTCACGCCTCTGCTGCAGGAGACGGACCACCACCAGCGTGGATGAGGCCGAGAGGGCGAGTCCCACGTACGCCGCCGTCTGCAGCGACAGGCCCAGGAGGAGTGCCGTCCCCAGCCCCGCCGCCCCCAGGAGGAAGAACTGAAGGAGGCCCACCACCACGGCAGCGTTCCGGTACCGGCCCACCCGAACCGGGTTCAGCTCGATCCCCGCCACGAAGACCACCACCGTGACCCCAAGCATAAGGGCATCCTCCAGGAGGTCGCCGGGCATGGGGATAATGGCGGAGACGGCCACCCCGAAGAGAATCACCAGGGGAACCGAGGGGAGTCGGGTGAGGTGTCCCAGCCCCAGGCCCAGCGCTGCGGCCAGCAGGAGAGCGGCGACGGTGGTCATGGTTCGAACACTCCCCGCGCCCCCAGCTCCGAGACGATGCGGTCCACCCCGGCTTTCTGGGAGTTGATGAGGTGCTCCACATGGAGGAGGCGGAGATCCGCCGCACTGTACGGATCGAAGACGTTGATGGCGCAGGGCACCCCCGCCTCTTCCGTCTTGTAGGCCAGAAGCCGGTTGACCTCTTCGATATGCAGCGTGGAGACCAGAAGGGAGGCTTCCTCCATCCGCGCTTCATCCAGCACTGCGCTGTACTCCACATTCCCAAGGAGCGTCCGAACCGGAAGTCCTTCCAGCTTGCGGGGGTCCGTGTCCACAGCCAGCACTGTGTGCCCCTCTCCGTGGAGTGCCTCGGCGATCCGGCGTCCCATGGCGTTCATCCCCACCACGATGATGTGGTTTCTCAGCGTGGACTCATCCTCCGGTTCGTCCCCCTCCTCCGGAGCCCGGAAGAACCGGAGGATCCCCGGTGACTTGAGGCGCGCGTAGAGCTCGTGGTTGTACAGGATCATGAAGGCGGAAACGGCGATGGTGGTGAGGCCCACCACCGCCACCAGCGAGAGGATCTCCTGTCCAATCAACCCAGCCGAAAGACCCATGGCGGCGAAGATGAAGGAGAACTCGGAGATCTGCGCCACCGTCACGCTGGTGAGGAACGAGGTCCGTTCGCCGTAGCCCATTCGACTGATGAGAATCATGAAGATGAAGGGATTCCCGATGAGGACGAACAGGGCCAATATGATGGCCGGGAACCAGACCTCCCCCACCGCGCTGAACTCCATCTGGATCCCCAGCGAGACGAAGAAGACAGCGATGAAGAAGTTCATGAGGGGGTGGACGCGCCGCCTCAGGTCGTCGTTGTAGGGGAGCTGAGCCAGGGCCAGTCCCGCCAGGAATGCCCCGATCTCCAGGGACAGCTCCATCTTTTCGGCGCCCAGGACGAAGGCGAAGCACCAGGCCAGGCTCACCACCAGGAGCGTCTCCTGGGAGGAGGCGATGCGACCCATGAGCTTCGGGAGAATCCACTTCGCCGCCACGGCGGCGATGACCAGGAGGAGGCCCATTCCGGCGAAGGCGATCCCCAGGTTCGTGGCGATCTCTCCGGCGGAGAGATCGTCGCCACGCCCCAGCCCGGCCAGGAAGGTGAGGGCCACCACCACCACCAGGTCCTGGACCAGGAAGATCCCCACGGCGATGCGGCCGTAGACCGAGTCCAGCTCTCCCTTCAGGTCCAGGAGCTTCACCACCACCACAGTACTGGAGAAGGTGAGGGCGGTGGCGATGAAGATGCCGTCCATCAGCCCGAAGCCCAGTGCGAAGCAGAGAGCCAGCCCTCCTGCGGCGGTGAAGATCACCTGCCCGATCCCCGCCACCACGGCCACCCGTCCCACATCCCGGATCTTGGCCAGAGAGAGCTCCAGGCCCACCAGGAAGAGGAGAAGGGCGATTCCCAACTCGGAAATGATCTCCACCGCGTCGGACACCGAGACCAGTCCCAGGACGGGCCCCAGGAGGAGCCCGGCCACGATGTAGGCCACAATGGACGGGACCCGGAACCGCTGGGCGATGAAGACCACCGCCACCGCTCCCAGGAGGATCAGCCCCAGGTCTTCGATGATGGCGACGTCAGAGAGCATGGCGCGGATTCAAGTGGGCTTGGGAAAGAAGGGGGGGCGAGCGGGGGTGCTCAGCCGCCGGCAGGCGAGACCAGGGTGGCGACCCAGAGCAGGCTTCCCGCCGTGAGCGGCACCACCAGGTTGTCGTCCAGGCTCCAGGTGTTCCGTTCCGCCAGCGTGGTACCCAGTGCCACGGCGGCGGCCGTCACCGGTCCCACCTGGACCAACAAGATCCCGAAGGCGACCACGAAGAACACCATTGAGCCCTCCACGGTCCCGGTGCCGAACGGTCGTCGTCCCCATCGGCGACCCATGTACGAAGCGGCCGGATCGGCCAGGGCCAGCACCAGGATGGCCGAAATGGCCATGTCCATGGGGAAGAGCGCCACCGTGAGCAGGGCGCCCGCCACATACCAGGTGGAGGAGGCCGGGCCCACAGCCTCCCGCGGGGAGGCAATGGAGCTGAACACCCGGAAGAACAATCGATTGAGCGCCTTCACCCGGAAACGGGCGAAGTCCAGGGTCAGGAGCATGGCCAGGAGACCCGTCAGCAGGAGCACGACTCCCTGCCTAGGCGGATCCAGGAAGGCGAGGATTCCCACCAGGACGAGCCCATTGGTGGCGTGGAAGACCCTACGCCAGGGCTGAAGTCCGGCCGTCCGCTGGACCAGGGGTGCGAGCGAGTCCGACATGGGGGTTTCGACGCTTCCTCCCGAAATCCGGGTGTGACCTGTTGCCGGTTCGTGGCAGGAACCGAGGCGGGTTCGATACCGAGGACCCGTAACGTCCCCCACAGGTGATCCTCTGTAGTTTCGTCGGCCCACCTCTGCCCCCGGGTCCTGCGCATGCCCAACGTCACCGTGCACCTCTGGCTCGCCGAACGTACGCTGGAAAGGTGGGCGTTGCACTACCACCTGTCACCCTTCCCCCTCGACTCGGCCCGACTCTGCCAAGCCTTCCAGCAGGGAGCGCTTGCCCCCGACCTGGGATACTTCCCCGGGGGAGAGCGCTTCCTCTCGGATCTTTCCCATAAGGTCCGAAGCGGGACACTGGCGAGAGCGCTCCTGGCCGAGGCCCGAGCGCCTGAGGAGCGGGCCTTCGCCTGGGGGTGGGTGACCCATGTGCTGGCCGATCGGCTCGTCCACCCCATCGTGGCCCGAGGCGTAGGGGGATTGGTGACCGGCGATCCCTCACGATTCATCTCGGGGGAAGAGGATCTACCGGGACACGTCCGGGTCGAAACCGGAATCGATGCCTGGATCTCGGCTCGGTATCCGCACCTCGCCGTCACCCGCCTTGTGCCCCTCTTCCATCATGAGGATGGGTTGGCCTTTCTCTCCCGAGCGTACCGGAGCACCTACGGTCTCCGGATTCCAGGCGAAGCCTTGGCTCGATCGTATCTCGGCATGCTGCGGATGGCGGTGGGTGCGCTCCGGAGTATTTCGTGGCTGGCCCGGAGGAGGGATGAGGTCGAGGGGATACCGGGACCCCTGACCCGCCCGGTGAATCGAACGCTGGGGTGGCTGGCCCGGAACCGGATCCCCGGGGCCCTGGCCCTCAACTATCTCTCCCCGGTGGATCCACCACGCTGGCTGCAGCGGGAAGTCCAGGCGGTGGCTGCCGGTTTCGCCGATCGGGTGATGGCGGTGGCGCAAGATCCCAGGGAGGAGCTTCCCGATGTGAATCTGGATACCGGTCGACTGGTGGATTCCGAGGCAGATCACCTCGCCCTCCCTCTCCCCAGGTGGGCCAATCTCACCCCCCCGGTGCTGCCGGCCCTGCCGGCGCTCACCGTCACTGAATCGTGACCCATTGGTTTCCGGTTCGTGCACAGAGGCTG
>REEG01000045.1 GCA_007695195.1 Gemmatimonadales bacterium
GCCTTCAGGGGAGTCGTCCGGCTCTCCGCCCCATACGCAGCGGGTGGAGGCACCTGGGGAGGCACCTGGTGAGGTACCTTGGGCGGCACCTTCGGCGGCACCTTGGGGTGGGGGCTTGTCCATGGCGGGTTCGGCTCTGGTTGGGTGGGGGGAAGGGGGGGCGAGGGTTCGGTATCGGTAGGCCCACCATGGGGAAGGTAGGTCGATGGGTGCGGGCGCGACGGCGTGATCAGGTCTGGCCGATCTGCTCGGCCTCAAACTTCCAGAATGATCGGGGAGACAGGATGCGAACGCCCGCATAGTTCCCGAGGGTCAACAGATCCTTGTCGCCCGTCACGATGCACACACATCGACCCTCGACGGCGGTGGCCAGGACCCAGTCGTCGTCACTATCACGGCAGACGGGCTCTCGCAGTCCTGCAGGGTCAACCGTCACGCTGCAAGAACGAACGAGTTGCACAGCATCGGCGACTTTACCTGGGGGGACCTTGAACTTCCCGAGGAGTTTGGCTTCAAACTCGTTGAATATGAAGTCGGAGCTGATGATCTCATGATGCCGCTCGCAGTGCTCGAGAAGTTCGTGGCAAGCGCCTCGAGCCAGGAACGCGGCGATGAGAATGTTGGTGTCGAGGGTGAGCTTCACGAGACTTCCCGGAACACATCCTCATCCGTATAGACCCCCTGGGCTTCAGCATACGGCATCAACTCTCGCCTGAGAGCCCGGAGGCGACGAGAGAAGAGGTGATCCCGCAGAGCCTCTCGAACCAGATCACTGCGACTGATCCCTTCAGCGCGGGTCAACCGGTCAATCTCGTCCTTCAGGTCCTTTGGCAGGCTGATGGAGATGCTTTCACGCATGTCGGCTCCTTGTGGGGGCTACGCTGTACTAAATCCTAGCACAGCGGGCTGCGGGCAGGAAGCGCGGTGAAAGAAGGTCGGCGATGGATGGCCGCGATGGGGCACGGCAATGCCTCCAGTCTACGGAGATCCGAACTTGCCCCCGCCTCCCGCCAACCCGTATGATGGCGCCATGCCGCTAAAGAGACGTGCCGACCCTCGGGAGCCCCGACCGGTCCCCAGGACCGCCACGCCGGACCAGCCGAACAAGGAGAAGCCTGTGCGGAATCCATGGACCGTATGTCGACGGTTTGCACCCATGGGTCTCTCGCTGGCCATCCTTGCGGTGACCGGGCTCCCCATGGCCATTGCCGCCCAGACCACGTCGCCCACGCCCCCCTCAACGGTGCGGCCGGGGCCTCCCGGAGCTTCCACCGCGAGCCTCGACGCCAGTGAACTCCGGGCGCCGTCCCGGGCTCGGCACACCGAGGCGGAGGTGGTCTTCATGCAGCATATGATCGTCCACCACCGCCAGGCGCTCACCATGAGCGAGATGGTTCCGGCGCGGTCGGAACGACGGGACGTGCGGAGCCTGGCCGACCGCATCGAGCGGTCCCAGGCGGCGGAGATCGCCTTCATGGAGCGGTGGCTCGAACTCCGGGGCGAGCCGGTGGAGGCCGACCTCGACGGAGGCCATCACGGCCATCACGACCCGCACGACGGTCATGACCACCATGGGGATCATGCCCACCACGGCGCCCACGGCCAGCACGGCGCCCACGCCCCCGCAGACGCAGAGCATCGGCCCATGGCCGGGATGCTGACGGAAGGGGAGCTGGCGCAGCTCGCCGCCGCAGACGGGGAAGAGTTCGACCAGCTCTTCCTCACATTCATGATCATGCACCACGAGGGGGCGCTCATCATGGTGGATGAGCTCTTCGATTCACCGGAGGCGGTCCTGGACACGGACATCTTCGACCTGGCCTCGCACATTCTCAGCGATCAGTTGATGGAGATCGCCAGGATGAGGGACATGCTGGAGGGCGGCGCCTGAGGGCAGGCGGTTCCCACAATCACTCGGACCGGGATACAGATGATGAGGGGAGTCAAGGGATGAAGCGATTCACGCGAAGTGCCGCGCAGGCCGTCGTACTGGCGCTCATGGGCATCCTGCTCGGGGTGCCTGAAGCCAGGGCCCAGACCTTCGAGCCCGGCGGCCCGGATGATCCCAGGATCGGCCTGTCGCCGGGGTGGCACGACGCGGGCGAAGCGCTCTGGAACATGCGTCTGCTCTCCAATGCCCCGAAGCCCCCCGGATTCTACGATCCCGACGAGCCCGGAGACAACAGCTTCTCCAACTCGGATCTGGCCCATCAGGGCGATCTGGTGTTCATCGGCAACTATGTGGGCGTGAACATCTACGACGTGTCCGACCCCGGTGAGCCGGTCCTGGTCACCTCCATCTATTGCCCCGGTGGGCAGGGAGACATCTCGGTCTGGGGAGAGCTCATGTTCGTGTCCGTCCAGGAGAACCGGGGGCGCATCGACTGCGGCCCCGACGCCCCGGAGGGACGGGTGTCTGCGGAGCGCTTCCGGGGGGTGCGGATCTACGACATCTCCGACGTGCGGACGCCGCGGCAGATCGCCGCCGTCCAGACGTGCCGGGGGTCCCACACCCACACCCTGGTCCCTGACCTGAACGACCCGGAGATGCTCTACGTCTACAACTCGGGCACCAGCGCCTCGCGTCCGGCCGAGGAGTTGGCCGGGTGCGTGGCTGAGCGCGATCCCGACGATCCCACCACGGCGTACTGGAGCATCGACATCATCGAGGTTCCGCTGGCGGCGCCGGAGCGGGCCCGCATCATCGACTCGCCCCGCGTTTTCGCCGACCGGGAGACGGGGCGCATCGACGGCCTCTTCCAGGGAGGTACCCACGGGCCCGGCACGCAGCAGTCGCGGGAGACCAACCAGTGCCACGACATCACGGCCTTCCCGGAGCTGGGCATCGCCGCCGGCGCCTGCTCGGGGAACGGAATCCTCTTCGACATCTCGAACCCTCGGGTTCCGGTGCGCATCGACGAGGTGGTGGACCCGAACTTCGCCTACTGGCATTCGGCGACCTTCAACAACGATGGATCCACCGTGCTCTTCACCGATGAATGGGGTGGGGGAGGCCAGGCCCGGTGCACCGTGGACGACCCGCCGACCTGGGGCGCCAACGCCATCTTCCGCATCGTGGATGGGAAGATGTACCTGGCCGGCTACTACAAGCTTCCGGCGCCGCAGACCGAGTTCGAGAACTGCGTGGCCCACAATGGAGCGCTGGTCCCGGTGCCTGGTCGGGACATCAAGGTCCAGGCCTGGTATCAGGGCGGGATCTCGGTGTTCGATTTCACCGATCCCAACAACCCGTTTGAAATCGCCTTCTTCGATCGCGGTCCCAAGAGCGATCAGGAGCTCCTGCGCGGCGGGCACTGGTCGTCCTACTGGTACAACGGCTACGTGTTCGGATCCGAGAAGACCCGGGGCCTGGATGTGCTGGAGCTCACCCCCAGCGAGCATCTCACCGAGAACGAGCTGGAAGCGGCCAAGCTGGTGCGCTTCGACGAGCTGAATCCCCAGACCCAGCCCCGGCACTTCTGGCCCCCGGCCTTCGTCGTGTCCCGCGCCTACCTGGACCAGATCGTCCGGCATGAGAGTGTGACGCCGGCCCGCGCCGGGCAGATCGAGGCGGAGCTCGCCCGCATCGAAGCCATGCCCGCCGGGGGTGACCGGCGCTCGGCGCTGGCCCAGCTCGCCGCATCGGTGCAGGCCGACATCCGGGCCGCCGACGAGGCCACCCGCCTGGACGCCGTCCAGCGCCT
>REEG01000042.1 GCA_007695195.1 Gemmatimonadales bacterium
CTTCAGGAAGAGGAAATCATCCGAATTCGAGTAGATACCCTCTCGTTGGACAGCACCATCGTAAAGGTGCATCCCGATGGGACGGGCGCGGAAAAAAAAACGGCCCGCAGTCCATCGGCCGGTCCCGAGGGGGATGGACCACCAAAATTCATATGGTTGCCGCGGATGCCCGTCGGGCAGTGACCTTCTCGCTTTCGCCCGGACAACATCATGACGCCCCGGCTGGCCGGGAGCTCCTGCGGAGTCTCCCGCCTCCCGAAGGAGACGTTTCCATGATCATGGATCGAGCATACGAAGGGGAGAACACCCGACAGCTCGCCCTGGATCTCGGCTTTACGCCGGTTGTCCCACCGAAGCGCGGGCGGCTGCATCCCTGGAGTTTTGATCGGATGCTGTACCGCCGCCGAAACGAGATCGAACGCCTGTTCCGCCGCCTCAAGGGCTTCCGCCGCATCTTCTCACGTTTCGACAAGCTGGACGTGATGTTCACCGCCTTCATCCACTTCGCACTCATCACGGAGGCTCTCCGGCCTGCTTAGTGTGAACAGGCCCTAGTTTACGCTCTCACGGGTCTGGGTGACCTAGGAGGGACCGTCACGGGAATTCATGGGTTTCCAGGCTGTCGCACAGCGCATGTAACCCTGGTCACCAGGAGGCTTTATGCCCCCCCACTGTTCAGGAAAAGACCGTGCTTGCATCGGGTCCGGGGCTCCTTCTCCCAGCTCGCTCCAGGGCCTGCTTCCGCATTTTTTGCTGCCTCTGCGTGCCTGGCTTCCCGGCCTGACGATCGGGCTGGTGCTCCTGCCCGCGTGCATGGACCACGCTTCCCCAACGGCAGGCACAAAGGCAGACGCGCAGCTTTCGCTTGAGGGTCCGGCCCTCTTCTTTGCCGGGCTCGGCGACCCCGAGGCTCAGTGCAACGAGATTCCCACCTGCGAATACCACCTCACGCCCTCGGATCCCCAAAGTGAAGGCTACTGCCTTTGCACCTTGACGGGCGTTGCGGGGGGCGGACCCAGTGATCCGCCTGACCCGAACGACCCCCCGCCCTGGGATCCACCTGACCTCCCGCCCATTGATTTTCCGCCACCGGGAGGTGGTGGGGCACCTGGAGACGGAGGATCCAACCCCTGCCAGCCAGGAGCCATTGTCGGAAACTGCGAGGTCACGGTTAGCCTTTCCTGTCCGACAGTCACTCGCGGCAACCCCGGAACGTGTCACTTCAGCGATGGCGGTTCCGGGGTCCCGGTCACGATCCTGAGTTGGGAATTCAGCGACGGGAACGGGCTTTACAGGACGAGCCATCACACCACTCCCTCCTGGGGTGGGATCATCGTGGCCCCAGGGACAGTGACTGTGCACTTCAATGTGAACGCCCAAACGGATACGGCCGTTTCCGCGCCCCTGACGGTCGAGCCCCGGACAGGTGCCGAGTGGGTTTGGGCCGACGGTTCGGGTATCTCCAGGGGGATGGGCGGCGTGGCCTGGCCTGCCAACACGCATAGTGTCGGGAGGGTATGCCGATTCGGCCAAGGATGTTCGGCGTGGCTCGTTCAGCCATCTTCGAACTACACCGATGGTAACGGCTACTCGAGTAGCGTCGTGGCCTCCGGCCCCAACCAGACCTTCGCCTTCGTGACAGGGGTACAGATCGACGTGCTCATGCGTGGGATCATGAATCCGGCCTACTCCCCGGGCGGCGTCACCCGGCCGGCTACGGGGGGCGATGCCGTCGCGTGTGGCGCGTCAAACCCGGACACGGTTCATGTAAATTTCCACGATTACAACAGCGGCTGCCGTGGCGTCAATCCGGCGCCGTTCATGACGGCAGCGGGAGCCCACGAGGCCACGCACATGGACAATGTGATCACCTACATCGCGCAGTATCGTCATCCGGCCTTCGATGTGCCCGCGAAGCTCGAAAGGGCGGTCGGTGCCACGGGGCCAGACCTTGAGACGCGGGTGAACGCTTTTCTCGAAAACGTACCGCAGTGCATCCACAAGGCAGCCGCCACCCACCAGCATCTTGGCGGCATGCTGCAGTCCTTTCCGGGAATCCCCACCGACATATGGATCTGGAGGGACGACCAGGCGACCGCGTTCCAGCTCGAACCTCAGGGATCGGCATGGTGGATGACTGAACCAGATCCCTGGAACCCCTTCATTTCCCCCTGCAGCGCGGTGCCATCATGACCGATCTCGCGAGTTTCCGCCAAGACCCCGGCCCCCGGCGTCTGCACTGCGTTGCGGGTAGAGCCGGTCCGCTCATCCTCGTGACGGCAGGGATCCTGCTTTCGGCATCCGGGGGCCTACTGGCGCAAGAACCCACGCCCGAGAACCAGATCCGCTGTCCTCCGGTGCGCGATGCAGATGCCATTATCGCACGGATCGACTCGATTGCTGCCACGCCAACCGTAGCCCGGATCGATCCAAGACCAACGGCGATTTTTAATGCGGTCAGTTTTCCCTTCACCGCGACGGGTCCCTGTCCGCGCTTCGCCCCGGAAGCTGACCTGGGGGACCAAGCTCGACAGCTTCTTTCTCATGCGATCCAGTCGGACAATCCGATGGTGGCCATACAGATGCTCGGTGGCCTCTCCGTAGCCTACGCGGTTGCCGACGATTTGGGCCCACTTCCAATCGAACTCCTGGCCGATGCGGTGGCCTCCGGTCGTACGGACGGGGCGCGCGGGTACGCTATGAATCTCCTGATTCGCTGGTCGGCCGATGATCCGGCCGCCCGCGACGCCGTCCTGCACTGGGGCCGCGCGGAAATTGGACCTCCAGCGTGGCCGGACCTTCCGGCAGTGCTCTTCCAGTGGGTCCGAAACAGCCCGCACGACTACCAGGAGGCGCTCGGCGCGGCCCTTGCTGCGGAGCCGGCGCTGCTCCGCAACCCGCGGGTGCGCTGGATGGCGGAGTGCGAAGAGCGGGCGCGGGTCTTTCAGGGAAGGTTCACGTCGCCTGAAGAGCGGCAAGACCCCTGCCATCCCGCCAACATGCCGCCGGCGAGGCACGATGAATAGGCATCTTAGGGGCCTATCTGCGGTGCGGCATCCTGGCCCACGGATTCGCGAGGGTGCGCTGCACAGACTGCGGGCATAGCCGACTCCTGGCGTTCTCCTGCAAGGCCCGACGCATGGCCGAGGTGGCGGTCCACCTGACCGACGAGGTGATCCCACACCTCCCCGTCCGGCAGTGGGTCCTTTCCGTCCCCAAGCGTCTTCGGCCCTTCCGGCACGAGACGCCCGAGGTGGCGAGCGCGGTGCTCGCCATCTTCCTGCGGGCGCTCCGGCTGCCCTTCGCGACGCTCAGCTCGGAGCCATCTCGTTCCCTCAGCGGTTCGGGAACTCGCTGAACCCTCACTACCACTACCACGTGCTGGCCCTCGATGGCGTGGTCTCCGGCGACCTCGAGCACGGGGTCCGCTTCCACGAGGCGACCGCGCTCGACGCGCGTCACGCGGAAGCCCTGGCCCGCACGGTGCAACATCCCGTCCTGCGCTGGTTCGCCAAGCGTGGCCTGCTTGACCCCGCCACCGCGGCGGACATGCCGGGCACCCGCCAAAGGCGGGTTGGGGAGGGGACCGGCGGGTTTTCAGTCGACGGCTCCGTCCGCATCGAGAGCCCTGACCGAGCGGCACCGTGGCAGCTCCGCCCCGCTCACGATCAAGCCGCATCCTCTGGGCCC
>REEG01000098.1 GCA_007695195.1 Gemmatimonadales bacterium
CGGAACCCGGAGACGCTGGCCGGCCAGGATCCGGTTGCCCCGCAGATTGTTCTCCGTGCGAAGCCGGGTCACGGTGGTCCCGTGCCTGGCGGCAATGCCGCTGAGGGTCTCGCCGGGCCGAACCTCATGGGTCTGCCACTGGACCGAGGCACCGCCGTCGCCGGCCTGCGCCAGGACCGGGCGCTCCCCGGTGATCCGCGCCACGTACTGGGCGTAGGGGCGCGGATAGACGGCAATGTGGTAGTGGGGGGGGCGTCGCTCCACGATGGCTTCGATGAGGCCTCGTCCCTCAAGGGAAAGGAGGGTGCCTTCGAGCCAACTCCGACAACGGGCGCTGGCGCTTCGGCGCAGATCCACGGCCATCCCGGTGGGGTGCACGGACCGGGCCGAGGCGTTGGGGGGCTGGTTCGAGAGGGGGCGGGTCAGGCTGGTCACCACCAACTGCTCCCCGCACGCCGCCCGGTACTGGCTCGAGAGCCGCTCCAAGAAGAGCCGGACCTCGGGACGGGCGTAGGGGAACGAGACATTGTGGATCTGCATATCGGCCGTGGGCCGCACCGGGACCAGATAGCCCAACTCCACATACCGACGGACCTGCGCCGGCGTCTCCAGATAGGTGAAGTTGTGGGCCCGGGCCTGAGCGTTCTGACGATCCAGTGACTCAGGGGAACCCCGAAGCGACTGGGCGGCCGCCTCCCCCACCGTCCCGCCGAAGGGCGCCGGGACCGCCGGGAGCGCCAGCAGAAGAACCAGGGGAAGGACGGACAGGGTCTGGCGGAAGGGCATGGCGGGTCCGGGCGCTCGGGACTCGTTCTCCGGGAAGCGGTTTCCCACAATTCCTCCTATGGATAAACATCTGGCGCAACTCCGGCAAGAAGGCCGGTCCCCCGCCCCACGGCCTCGCCTGCACGATCCAACCGCGCCGGCATGGCCGCAGGACCGCGAGGATTCACCAACCCTATCGCCGATCCACGGTGATCACACGTTCGGCGCGCGCCAGGGAGCCGGGGAGCCTCCGACCCTGTTCATCCACAAGCTCGAGGCGGATGGTGTGGACCCCATCGGGAAGCCCCACCATGACGTGGGGGGTCCACCGGGTCATCTCGGCTCGGCCGAGCCCCTCAACCGTCAACCGGAGGCGGATCCCGTCTTCGGACAGCCGCACGCCGGCCAGGTGCACGTCCACCAGGATGGAATCCGCCGCGGCTCCCCGGTACTCTCCCCAAGGGCGAACGGGCGTCAGCACGGGTCCGTCGTCCTGGCGAGGCGCGGAGTCCGCTTCCCCGACCTGAATGACCCGGTGAACGAAGGCTCCGGGTGTCTTGATGGACTCGTACCACTCGGTGACCGGCACGGCCCGAAGGTGATGGATCCCCGGCGGCAGGTCGGCCAGGACCACCGGTTCGTCCAGGTCCGTCACGACCATCTCCCGCCGGTCTCCCACCAGGAGGCGGATGTGCTGCCCCTCCGCCGCCAGAGCGAGGCCCCGCTCCAGGGAGCCTGGCGTCGGGACGCCCAGGTCGAAGCCGGAGAGGGTGAAGCTCACCAGGACCGTGTCGCCCTGGGCCACCGCAGCACCTTCCTCCGGAGTCGCCATCCCCAGTCGCGTCTCGGCGAACCGGGCCCGGGCGTCCGCTACCTGCATGAGTTGGAAGGGCGGCCGGGGCACCACATCCACAGGCGGCAACCGTACCTCCACCTCCCCGGCCTCGCCGCATGCCGCCACTCCGGCGGCGAGGCAAACCAGCAGGCTCGCCGTGCGGAATCGCCGGCCCGCCCCTCCCGACTCTCGTCGCCGTGTCATCATCCCCGGGTCTCGGTGTCGTCCGGTTATCCCCGGCTCTCGTCGCCGAAGAGAAGGTCCAGGGCGGTTCCCACCCCGTCCAGCACGAACTGGACCCCGATGACCATCACCAGAAGACCCATGATCCGGGTGATGACGTTCAGTCCCGTCTGGCCGAACGTCTTGAGGAGGAGCGGGGCCACCATGAGCGCCACTCCGGTCAGGGCCAGCACCGCCACGATGGCTCCGTAGACGGCCATGGTGGAAACCACGGTATCGGCCTGGGCCACCAGAACAATCACCGTGGTAATGGCGCCGGGACCGGCGATGGTGGGAAGACCCAGCGGAATGATCCCCACCTCTTCCCGTTCAGCTCCCTCCTGCTCCTCCTCCTCGGTGGCCTTTCCGCGCGAGCGTCGGGCCTGGAGCATATCCCAGCCGATGCCGAAGAAGATGATCCCCCCCGCGATCTTGAAGGCGTGGGTGGTGATCCCGAAGAAGGTCAGGATGACCCCACCGGCCAGGGCGAACACCGCCAGAACCGCCAGGGCGGTGAAGAGACCCACAAAGGCCTGGCGGCGCTGCACGTCCCTGGGCGCCCCGGCGGTGAGCCCCAGGAAGATGGTGGCCGCCGACAAGGGATTGATGATGGCCAGGAGCGATGTGAAGGCCAGAGCCGCGAAAGCCAGGTCGGTGGAAGCCATGAACCGATTCGGAGTAGGCCGGCGCGGAATGCGCCGGTACGGAGGGCGAAGGAAGCGCGGGGGGAAGGACCCTCCGCATCAGGGAACGCCATGCCACTAAGCGGGAACGCCCCACCGGGCCACGGCCATTGGAGCCGGGGGCGCCGCCACACCCGGGCCGAAGGAAAATAACAGACTCCCCGCTACCAAGAATGGGTCGAAGGCGATGGACCTCCACTCCGCCTGCTCCGCGCATCCGCCTGCTCCGCGCATCCGCCTGCTCCGCGCACGAGGGAAACGGGAGAGACAGGACACCTCCTGCGAAGCCGGGACCCGCCGGCATGGGAGAAACCCTACAGCGGACCCCAACTGCGATGTTCGTTGAAGAGTTGGCTCCAGAAATCCAGGGGAAACCCTTCACGGGCCTTGCCTGAAAAAACTGCGTGCAGACTTTCCCCCGCTGGGAACGGATCGGACCCTGCATCGCACGCAGGGACTCACCAAAACAGGGGAGGGCCCGGTAGTGAACCAGACCCTCCCCTGTAGCTTCGACCGGACCCGACCGGAAGATCAGACGGCGTGGAGCCAGCCGCCCTTGGCCGCCTCGTACTTCTGGCCCACCACGTCCCAGTTCACCACGTTCCAGAAGGCGCCGAGGTAGTCGGGCCGGCGGTTCTGGTAGTTCAGGTAGTAGGCATGCTCCCACACGTCCACCCCGAGGATGGGCGTGGACCCGTTGATGAGGGGCGAGTCCTGGTTCGCCGTGGCCACCACCTTGAGGGTGCCGAAGGGATCCACCACCAGCCATCCCCAGCCGGAACCGAACTGCCCGGCGGCGGCGGACTGGAAGGCCTCCTTGAAGGCGTCGAAGGAGCCGAAGGCCTCATCGATGGCGCCGGCCAACTCGCCGGTGGGCGCAGAGCTCCCGCCCGGAGTCAGGATCTCCCAGAAGAGGGCGTGGTTGTGGTAGCCGCCTCCATTGTTCCGTACTGCGGTACGGATGGCGTCGGGAAGGGAGAGGAGCCCGCGCAGGAGCTGCTCCGCCGAATATCCCTGGAAGGCCTCGTGCCCCTCCAGCGCCGCATTCAGCTTGGTGGTGTACCCGTTGTGATGCTTGGTATGGTGGATCTCCATGGTGCGGGCGTCGATGTGGGGCTCGAGCGCATCGTAGTCGTAGCCCAGCTCGGGAAGCTTGTGGGGATAGGCCATGAAATCGGACCTCCAGATGTGTGGATGGGAAGGATCGCAGATGAATACGTGTTCTACCGTAGTGCATTCATGATGGTCATTTCGTGGCCCCGACGTAAGGCCCGGAGGCCGGCGCCGGGGCCTGGGTTGGGACACCCCGAAGGCGGGGGGAGCGTTCCGTCGGCGACCTGCGTGGACCTCCCGGCCAGGACCGGGAAGAGGGCTCCGGCCAGGTCTCTGGAAGGCATCGTATCCGCACCTCCAGAGATGGGATGGACGCCATGACCGGCCCCGCCCCTTCCCGGCGCCGCATCCTCCTCCTGGACTGCGACGTGTTCTTTGTGCAGGTGGCTCGCCTGGAAGATCCGGAAGGCGCCGGACGGGCCCCCCTCCTCATGGTGGGTGGAAGTGCGTCCGGACGGGGAGTCGTCACCTCTGCCGATTACAGCGTCCGCGAGTACGGCGTCCACTCCGGGATGCCCGTGGCCCAGGCCCTCCGCCTCTGCCCCGACGCCACCGTCGTCCCCGTCCCCCGGGAGGCGTGCGTCCGCCGGAGTCGGGCCATCGCCCGGGTCCTGGATGAAGTCGCTCCCGTGGTGCAGGCCGCCTCCATCGACGAGTTCTACCTGGACCTCACCGGAACCGAGCGTCTCCACGGCCACGCCTCGCTGGAGCAGGTGGGCCGGGAGATCCAGACGACCGTCCGCGAGCGAACCGGGATCACCGTCTCCGTGGGTGGGGGTACCGTCCGCCTGGTGGCCAAGCTGGCGGTGGAGCGGGCCAAGCCCGGCGGGGTCCACGTGGTGCCTCCCGGGGGCGAGGCCGACTTTCTCCGGGATCACGAGTTGGCCAGGATCCCCGGGGTGGGCCCGTCGCTCCTGGAGAAGCTCGCCCACCGGGGCATCCACACCGTGGAAGACCTCCTTCCCGTGGACGAGATCTGGCTCCGGCGCTGGCTCGGTGAGGCCCGGGGACGCTGGCTCTGGGAACGGGTCCGGGGGATCGACCCCTCCCCCGTGGACCCCGACGCGGCCCGGAAGTCCATCTCATCGGAACGTACCTTCCCCCGGGACATCCCGGTGGGAGCCGCCGGTGATGAAGAGCTCCTCCGCCACCTGAACCGGCTGGTGTTGGAGGTGGGGACCGGACTCCGGAGCCGGGACCTCATGGCACGCACCATCACCGTCAAGCTCCGGGACGCCGACTTCACCACCCGGAGCGCCTCGCGCACCCCCGGCGATGCGCTGGAATCGGACCGGGCCCTCCTGCGTCTGTCCGAGGAACTCCTGGCGGAACTCCGGGCCCGATCGGGCTCGCCGGTTCGCCTCCTGGGCATGGGTGTCTCGTCGCTGGAGGCCCGAAGCGCCGAAGGCCGCCAACTCTCACTGCTGGGCGGTGACGAGGAGACCGAGTCGGATCGCGACCGGATCCTCTCCCGAGCCGCCGACCAACTCCGCACCCGGTTCGGCCGGGACGCCCTCCTCCCGGGCCGCCTCGTGGCGCCCCCAGACCCGGAGTCCGATCTGTGACCCACCCCGCCACCCGCCACGAACTCCGCCTCCGCTTCGGCGTCGCCCGCCCCGTGGTGGCCATGATCCACCTTCCACCCCTTCCCGGCGCTCCCGGATTCACACCGTCGGAGGGTCGCTCTCCCCTGGCCGGCATCGTGGAGCGGGTCCGCCGGGATGCGCGGATCCTGGTGGAAGAAGGTGTGGACGGGATCCTGGTGGAGAACTTCGGCGACGCACCCTTCCACCCGGGGCGCGTCCCGCCGGAAACGGTGGCGGCGCTGACCCTGGCGGTGTCCGCCGCACAGGACGAGGCCGCAGGGTTACCGGTGGGGCTGAACGTCCTGAGAAACGACGCCCGCTCGGGGGTCGGCATCGCCGTCGCCACCGGCGCCGACTTCCTCCGGATCAACGTCCATACGGGCACCATGTTCACCGACCAGGGAATGCTGGAGGGGCGGGCGTGGGAAACGGTTCGGGAACGAGAACGCCTCTGCCCCTCCCTCCTGATCCTGGCGGATGTGGAGGTGAAGCACGCCGCGCCGCCGCCGGGGGTCTCCCGCACCGATGCGGCCCGGGATCTGCGCCTGCGCGGGTTCGCCGATGTCCTGGTGGTCTCGGGGAGCGGGACCGGGCGCCCCACCGATCCGGCGGTTGTGGACGAGGTGCGCGCCGCCGTGACCGACGCACCGGTGTGGGTGGGAAGCGGCCTCTCCCCGACCAATGCCCGGGAACTCCTGGGCCGGGCCGAGGGGGCCATTGTGGGGTCGGCCCTCATGGAAGGGGGCCGGCCGGGAGGACCCATCGACCCCGGGCGGGTCCGTCAACTGCTGGACGCCGCCCGGGGGTGATGGGAACTGCGAGAGCTTCAGGGCGTCAGGGCACCAGGAGCGTCGGCGCCAGCACCCGGTCCGTCAGGCGGTAGATGGGCACGAAGGCGTTCTCGCCTCCCTGCTGCGGGATCACGTGATCCAGGAAGTTCCAGCGCACCGCCGAGTCCACCGCATCGGGCTCCAGGAGCTGCGGAACCATGCGGCCCTCATGCTGGCGCACCCGCACCAGGTGGGTTCCCGCCGGGAATGTCATCTGGTCCGGGACGAGCTCTACCTCGATGTCCAGCATGAGGTGGTTCTGATACGGCCGGTCGGCCCAGGAGATCTCCTGGATGCGGTAGCGCTCCACCGGGACCGTGGTCTCTTCCCGAAGGGTCTCAACCTGGATCCCATGCCGGCGGAGGAACTGGGCCATCTCCTCAAAGCGGGAATCGAAGGCGTAGCCCCAGGGGAGGGCCCGGGTGCGCTCGGGTACGTAGAGCGTCCGGTTCTCACCCGTCACCAACTCGGGCTCCAGCCACTCGCCGTCTGCGCCCCGCTGCGCCACGTAGAACTCTTCCAGGTCCGGGTAGGCGATGGGCTCCAGATCGAAGTAGATCTCGTCCAGCGACCCGTCCACGGTGCGGGAGCGGGCATCCACCACCACCTGCCGAACCTCATCCCCATTCTCGGCCACGAAGCGGGTCAGGCCGCGCATCCCTTCCCGGGTGGCCTGGGCCTGCACTTCCAGGTTGTGACGTCCCGGCACTTCGTAGAGGAGGGTGATCATATTCCGGATCCCGCCATAGGAGTGCTGCTTCCGGGGCCAGGGCACGGTGGTGCGCCAGAACCAGGTGTCATTCTCCTCGTCGAAGGCCGGACCCGAGTACCAGTAGAAGAGCATGTCCCGCTCCTCGAAATGCCCCTTGATGTACTCGTACATGGGTCCCCGGGCATACTCCACCAGCGCTGCGTCGGCGGTGGGATCCAGCGTCGCCTGATAGGTGAGGTGGTAGGGGTAGGCACCACCGTTGTGGGCGTCCACGAAGACATCGGGGGCGAACCGGTTCACGAGCCCCTCCAGCACCGCCGTCACCTCTCGGGTCTCGGCCACCACCCAGTCGCGGTTGGCGTCGTAGTTCAGGGCAGTCTGACGACGACGGGGACTGGCTTCACCGCCGTCCGGGTTCATGTGGGGAACCACGATGAGATTCACGTGCTCGAGGAGGTCCTGGTCCTCACCCAGGAGCACGTCCCGCAGGAAGAGCTGAGCGCCTTCCACCCCGGTCCGCTCCCCGCCGTGCTTGGTGGCAATGAGAAGGATGGTGGGCTTCCCCGAAAGAAGGGAGGCGGTGGGCTCCGGCTGGGGCGGATCGCCCAGGAAGGCCACCGGGATGACCCGGCCTTCCACCGTCACCGCCAGCTCCTGCACCAGCATCCGGTCCGTCCGGCTCTGCAACTCGAAGAGGAACTCCATGACCTCGTCGTGGGAGCCGGACCGCTCCCACCCCGATCGCTCCGCCGCGGTCTGGGGCAGATCCGTCTGCTGCGCCGCCCCCGGCGTGGGCGCCAGAAGCAGGAAGGGAAGGGCCATGAGCGGGGCCAGAGCCGCTCGCCGGAGCCGGCGGCCGGCCGACGGACGACCGGTGGGGGCCGGGTGGGACTGACCCCGGCCGGTGGGGGTCGTGGACATGGGTTCGTGCATCAGTGGCTTCTCCCTTGGTTGGTTGGGACCGCTTCGGGACTGGATGAGTCGTCGACCCAGGGTCGGCGCTCGAAGTACGACCGGCTCATCTCCTTGACCCGGGGCGTCAGCGCCACGATGGCGATGAGGTTCGGGATGATGATGAGACCCAGGAACACGTCGCCCAGCGTCCACGCCACCACCAGGGGCACCACCGCCCCCAGGAAGTGGACGCCGACGAACATCAACTTGTAGGGCAGGACGGCGCGTTCCCCGAAAAGATAATGGGCCGACCGGTCTCCGTAATAGCTCCAGGCGATGGCGCTGGAGATGGCGAAGAGCAGAACGGTGAGGATAACGATGAGGTGCCCCCACTCTCCGGGGAGCCCCCGGCGAAAGGCCACCATGGTGAGGGGCGCCCCATTCTGCGGGGCCGGCCCCCACAGGGAGGAGTGGACCATCCCCCCTTCCCCCACCGCCCTTCCTTCCCCGGGGAAGATGGTTCCGGTGAAGGGCTCCGTCTGTGCCGGATTGGTGAAGAAGCTGTCCACCGCCACCTCGTGCCACGCCAGGCGAGCGACGCCGGGCCCCTGCTCCACCGGCACACCGCCCCGGATCACGATGGAATCGGGGGCCGCCACGAAGAAGCGGAAACGGCCGTCGTCACGTTCTTCCACGAAGCCCATGTGGCCGCCACCCAGGGTGAGTTCGGTGGGGAAGCGGTCGTCCCAGGCCGAGGTGACGATGATCACCAGCGCCGTCATGGTGCAGATCACCAGGGTGTCGATGAAGGGCTCCAGGAGCGCCACAACCCCTTCCGACACCGGCTCGTCGGTGCGCGCCGCCGCGTGGGCGATGGGCGCCGACCCCTGCCCTGCCTCGTTGGAGAAGAGCCCCCGCCGCCCCCCCCCCATCATGGTGACCAGGAAGGCGCCGGCGCCGGCCCCCGCCACCCCGGCGGAGGGGTTGAAGGCCTCCGTCACCACCAGGGCCAGCGACGGG
Source organism: Gemmatimonadales bacterium (assembly GCA_007695195.1). Classification (GTDB taxonomy): domain Bacteria; phylum Gemmatimonadota; class Gemmatimonadetes; order Longimicrobiales; family Gaopeijiaceae; genus PWLA01. Next base: position 8,661 of record REEG01000098.1, read on the forward strand.
ACGATCTGGTCCCAGTGCAGCCCCAGGATCACCAGGGCGCCGGCCACATAGATGGCGGCCATGGCGGGGGCCAGGATCCCCGTGACCTTTCCGATGCGGCTGATGCCCCCGATGATCACGAGACCCACCAGGGTGGCGGTGACCAGGCCGCTGATCCAGACGGGGACGCCGAACTCGTCACGCATCACGTCGGCCACCGTATTGGCCTGAACCCCATTCCCCCCCAGGAAGGCCGTCACCGCCATGAGGGCGGCGAAGAAGATGGCCACCGGAGCCCACCGGCGGCCCAGCCCCCGTTCGATGTAGTACATGGGACCGCCGGACACCGAACCCTGCCAGAGCGGGTCGTCGGGCGATTGGGTGCGCACCTCCCGGTACGCCTGGGCCAGGGTGACCTCGGAGAACTTGGTGGCCATCCCCAGGAAGGCCGTCACCCACATCCAGAAGAGGGCTCCGGGGCCGCCCCAGTGGATGGCGAGAGCCACTCCCGCCACATTTCCGATCCCCACCGTGGCCGACAGCGCCGTGGAGAGGGCCTGGAAGTGGCTCACGTCCCCGGTCTCCCCTTCCCGCGAGTACCGGCCGGAGACCACGGCGAACCCGTGACCCAGGGCGCGGATCTGGATGAAGCCCAGTCGGACCGTGAAATAGAGCCCGGCCCCCAGCAGGAGGATCACCACGAAGGGGATGGTCTCGTCTCCCACCTGGATCCCCGACGCCCAGACCCAGCCTTCGAGCCGGCCCACGAACCGCTGGAGGGATTCGGTCATGTAGGGCTCCGAATTCGGGAGGAAGGGGGGCGAGCCGCGGGGGTAGCCTCCCCCCACTACCGGCGGGTACCACCCCGTACCGGGCGGCTACCACCCCGTGACGGGCGGGGACCACCGAGGGTCGGGCAGGCACCTTCAGGTGGGAGTCCTGACTGACGCGGCGGGATGACGGAAAGCCCACACCTTGGGGCCGCTCCCACCCTCCGTGCAAGCCCAACCCCTGCGAAACCCCCGAGGCCGCCGCGACGTAGGGATCATGGAAGGCACGCACCCCCCCCTCCGGAGGCCCCCATGCTTCGCCGGTCCCCCCCCTGGCTCCGCCGTCCCCGACCCGACCACCACCAGCTCCTGTCGCCGTCGCCGCCGCGACCGCCCAGGCCGCCGCGACTCCCTCAGTGGCGCCCGTGGAAGACCCTCCCTACCCTCCTTCTTCTCCTGGCCTCCGGCCCCGCCGTTCTGGCAGGGCAGGAGACGGAAGAGGCAGGTCCGGCCCTGCGGCTCATGACCGGTGACGTGGGGCTCGCCATCGGCCACGTCCCCCGGGTCACGGGGCTCCGGGTGAACTTCTCGGACCGATCGCTGGACCGGGTCAACGGCGTGAACCTCACCCTCTGGCGGGCCCGATCGGAGGGTGAGGTGGGTGGCCGGATCCATGGAGTGGCGCTGGGCCTCGCCCCCCAGGCCGGATCCATCCATGGGCTGGGACTGGGCCTGGCGGCCGTGGTGGGAGAGGATGAGCTCTCAGGGATCCACCTGGGCGGACTCGCCGCCATCGCCGGGGGGGATACCCGGGGAATCCAGTCCGGCGGGCTCGCCGCCATCGCCGGTGAGAGCATGAGCGGCATCCAGTCCGGTGGGCTCGCCGCCATCGCCGGTGAGAGCATGAGCGGCATCCAGATGGGAGGCCTGGCGGCCATCGCCGGGGCCGAACTCCGGGGAATCCAACTGGGGGGACTCGTCGCGGTCGGCGGCGAGTCGGTTCGGGGAATCCAGGCCGCGGGACTCGCCGTGGTGGGCGGAGGCGACGTCCAGGGAGTCCAGGCCGCGGGACTCGCCGTGGTGGGCGGCGACCAGGTACGAGGTGTTCAACTCGGAGGCCTGGCCGTGGTGGGCGGTGACAGCCTGGAAGGGATTCAGGTGGCCGGCCTCGCCGTGGCAGCGGGGTGCCGGATGCAGGGGATTCAACTGGCCGGTCTGGTGGCCGAGGTCGGTCGGGACTGTGAGGGCGGGGCCATACGGGGCCTCACCGCCGCCGGGTATCGGGTGCGTGCGCCCCAGCTCCACGGCGTGACGGCGGCCCTGCTCCGCATCGAGGCCGAGGCGGTGCGCGGGCTCTCGGTGGGAGGGCTCCAGCGGTCCGGCGAGCACGTGGGGCTAGCGGTGGGAGTTGTGAACTGGACGGACCGACTCCGGGGGGTTCAGGTGGGAATCCTGAACCGGGCCGGGAACAATCCGCACCCCTTTCGCGTCCTTCCCCTTGTGAACCTCAACTTCTCCTGACGGGTGAAGGCGAGCGGCCTGAGTGAGCAGACCGTCGGCAACTTCATCCATGGACCTCCACACCGGAGCCTCTGTGACGCACCTCAGCATCTACCTTGCCGGAGAGATCCATTCCCACTGGCGGGAAGAATTCCGCCGCCACCTGGCCGACCTGGACGTGGAAGCCGACTTCCTCGGTCCCCAGACCCACCATGACCGCTCCGATGACATCGGTGAGTTGATCCTGGGCGAGCAGCCCAACGCCCGCTACCGGGATCTCATGGGTGCGTCGGTCAACACCTTGCGCACCCGGGTCCACCTTCGGGTGGCCGATCTGGTTGTGGCGTGCTTCACCGACAAATACAAGCAGTGGAATACCGCCGCCGACGCCGGCGCCGCCGTGGCCGCAGGGATCCCTCTGGTGCTGGTGCGACCCGAAGAGCACATCCACGCTTTGAAGGAGCTCGATGCCCTGGCCGACGTGACCGTGGAAACCCTTGAGCAAGCGGCCCGGGCAGTAGCCTACATCGTGGAGTAGGCGACCACCCCACACGCCGGAAGCGCCCTAGATACAAAGAAACCGGCGGATCCGGGAGGCGACCTCGAGGCCTCCCGGATCCACCGGCTCTGTCCTTGGAAAATGCCCGGCGCCTCAGCCCGCGGCGGCGCCCAAGCCCGTGGCGGCACTCAAGCCCGTAGCTGGACCTCAGCCCGTGGCGGGACGGGCGTCGCTGGGGGCATCCAACTTGAGCGCATGGGACAGCCGCTCGAGCACGATCTCCTGGGCGCGTTCCGCGATCTGGTCCAGCGAGGGGTTCTCCAGGTACCGCTCGCGGAGGCGGGCTCGGATCTGCTCCATGGTGGGCACGTTGGGGGGCTGCAGCTCCCGGAGTTGAGCCACCGCGTTCTCTCGGGTCTTCTGAGCGCGCTCCCGCAGTTCCTCCAGGTTCGAAGCCCACGCCTCCTGAAGCTCCCGAGCGATCTGCTCGACCTGGAATGACCCGGCCACCTCTTCGGCCACCCGCTCCACCACCTTCTGCCCCAGGCGCTGCTCACCTTCGACGATGGCCTTGGGCGGAGCCCGAAGGTCCCATACCAGCCCCACCCACGACATGGCCTTGAGGACGTAGTAGGAGATGTCCACCTCCCACCAGTAGAAACCCTGGCGGGTCGAGCTCTGGTAGTGGTGATGGTTGTTGTGCCACCCTTCACCCAGGGTGAGGAGCGCCAGCCACCAGTTGTTCCGGGAATCATCGGCGGTGACGTACCGCTGCTTCCCCACCACGTGGGCCACCGAATTGATGGCGAAAACCCCGTGGTACAGAATCACCGTGCTGAGGAAGAAGCCCACGAACAGCCCGGGCCACCCGGCGATGAGGTAACAAGCCACGGCCAGGAGGAAGGCCGGGAAGTACGGGTGCCGATTCAGGAAGCGCAGTTCCGGATACTTGGTGAAATCCTTGATGGTGGAGTAATCGGCTTGATTCTTCTGCGGCGAGAAGATCCACCCCACATGGGAAAACCAGAAGCCCGCGTGCTTCGGCGAATGCACGTCTTCCGGAGTGTCCGAGTGGCGGTGATGATGCCGGTGCGTCGCGGCCCACCAGAGCACTCCACGCTGCGCCGACATCTGCCCCAGGAAGGCCAGGACGAACTGGAACCAGCGGCTCGTTTTGTACGATCGATGCGAGAAGTATCGATGGAACCCGGCAGTGAGCGCCCACATGCGGACGAGATAGAGCGAGATGCACAACACCACGGCCGTTGTGGTGAATCCGGTCCAGAACACCCCCAAGGCCGCAGCATGGACCAGGAGGAAGGGGATCATGGCCGGATAGATGATGTCGTTGTGCGGCTCGTCGTGGTCGTGGCCGTGATCATGGTGATGCGCGTGCGAGTGGGGTCGTACGTCAGCGCTCAAAACATTCCTCCGGGATGCGGTCTGCGAATTCGCCAGGAGTTCGTACTCTACCTCAGTTCTTGCCGACCGGAGTCAGGTCGGACCGAGCCCGGTAGCATTTCCTGGTCAGGATTTCACCCTATAGTGTCTTCGTCCAAGCAGGCCACAAGATAAGCCGGTCGGACCATACGTGACACCCCGGCCCCCGGCGAAGGTGCCAGGGCCCGGGGCGACGTAGGATCCAGCGCCAGGAGATTGGGAGGGGGGATCTCCCGGGGCGCTTACTTGTATCGGTAGGTGATTCGACCTCGACTCAGATCGTACGGAGACATCTCCACCTTCACCCGGTCGCCTTCCAGCACCCGGATGTAGAACTTGCGCATCTTACCGGAGAGGTAGGCCAGGATGTTGTGACCATTCTCCAACTCCACCCGGAAATTCGCATTGGGGAGCACTTCGGTGACGGTCCCCTCCACCTCGATTGCATCATTTGCCACGGACTGCATTCTCCTGCTGTTGGATCACCATGTCGGTCGTTCACCGGACCGATAGAGATGGGTAAGTTATCATAACCGCTGGATCCAACACAACGACTTTCCCCGGGTTTCCCCCGCAGCCCCACCTCCGAGATGAAGCTCAGCACTGCCCTTGCCATCACCCTCGCCGTCGTCGTCTTCATGGGCGTCGTAGTCGTGGCCACCCTTCAGCGTGCCCAATACGACTGCGTGGTCTGCCTCCAATTCTCCCAGGGCGAGATCTGCCGGGCAGGTAGCGGCCCCACCCGAGAGGAGGCCATGCAGGCCGCCCAGGAGAGCGTTTGCGGCGGCAACACATCGGGAATGGCCGAGATCATCGCCTGTCGGAACGCGACACCCTCCTCCTACCAGTGCAACTGACGCTCCGCCTCTAGACCTCCGGCGGCTGGCGGCAGAAGCCCGGCTGGCGACCCGCCAGCCCTCGGCTCTCACCGGAACAGGGGCGCACCCAGTCGGATGGTCTCTCCCGGTCGCACGCCCGGGTCAAGGTCGCCCCGGGAATCGTCCGGGCCGAAGAGGAGGACCACGGTGGAGCCCAGGTGGAAGGCCATGAATTCGTCTCCCCGCGCCACCCTCTTCGGTGATTCGTAGCGTCTGGTCCGGGGCCGCTGCTTCCCTGGGCGATTCGTCAGGCTTCGGCCCGCTCCCTCGTCCCGGTGCCACGCCGGATCGTACAGCGCACTGATCCCCCCGACGTTGAAGGCGCCCACCGCCACCACTGCCACCGGCACCGAGGGGCCGGCGACCGGTTCAGGCCCATCGACCGGTTCAGGCCCACCGACCGATTCGGACCCGACGGCTGATTCGGGCCCCGCGGCTGATTCGGATCCGGCGGCTGATTCGGGCGAAGAGCCCATCGTCTCCAGCCAGGCCACCAGCCGTTCGTTGCGGGGGAAGAGCCTGGGGATGCTCGCCACCGCCGGAGCATTCACGGGAAAGAGGGCACCGGGAAGGATCCGCCCCCACGTCACCTCCCCGCCCACCGGAGCATGGATGCGGTGGTAGTCACGGGGACTGAGGTAGAGGGTCACGAAGGTGCCGCCCTCCAGTCGAGAGACCCGGGGGCTCTCGAACCCCAGCAGCTCGGCCACCTGGTAGGAGATTCCCTTGGCCTGGATCGCCTCTCCGTTCCGGATCCGCCCCACAGCACCGACCCGCCCGTCCACCGGACTGGCCGGCATGGTTGGATCGGAGGGCCAGCTACGGACTCCGGCGCGCAGGCGGCGGGTGAAGAAGTGCGACACCGACGGATACGCGCCCAGGGGCTTCTCCGCTTCGGCCACATCGATCCCCACCGCCCGGGCAAAGGCACCCAGGACCAGCCGGCGAAAGGGGCCGGGAATGGGGATGGCCGCCAGCGAACCGGTGAAGCGGCTGATGAGACCCTGTGGCAGGCGGGTTACCAGCCCAAGGATCAGCTTCCAACGGAGTGGAATGGAGTTCTGGGAGTCCATGGAGGAAAAGAAGCCCGTTACCGCGTCAGGAAGAGAGCTCCCAACACGAATCCAGCCGCCACGCCCAAGCGCCGCCAACTGAAGGGACGATCGCCTCCGCCGGGCTCCCGTGTCCAGACCACGATGGCGGCGCAACCGCCCCGGGAATACTGGGCCGGGATGCTGGCCGCGCCACGGTAGACCTCCATGGCCTCCACGTCGTGGACGGCGAGGATCTCATCCACCGACGTCCCAGGCCCGGTCCGGACCCCATCCACATAGAGGTCGGGGCGGCAGCCGCCCCGGAAGGTGACCTGGGCCACACTTCCGAATCCCCCCTCCACCACCCGGGCTCCGGGAATGGAGCGGAACACATCGGAGACCCGGAACGCGGCGCGGCGCTCGAATTCTTCCCGTTCGAAGAAGGTGCCGATCCCGGTCCGCCGACGGTCGTAGAACCCCGTCTGATGCAGGTATCCACGGGCGGTGGCCGTGACGATGATGGGGTCCAGCTCCAGGGCATCCGGGACGATCTCGATGCGGATGTCCACCGGTCCCTGGGTGCCCACCTGCACCTCTTCGGCCAGGTCCCGGAATCCCAGCGCCGAGAGGGTGAGGGTGTAATCGCCCGCCGGAACGTCCTGCATCCGGAATCGTCCGTTCCCGGCCGAGACGGCGCGGTGGGAAGGGGTGCCCGAACCGGATGGGATGAGCTGGATCTCGGCGGAGGGAACCACCTGCCCCGAGTTGACGTCCACCACCTCGCCGGTGATGAGGATCCCGGATGAGGGTCGGTCCTGGCCTCGGGTGCGGTCCCCGTCGATGGATTCCTGACCGACCAGGGACGGCGACCCGACAAGTATGAAGAGTCCGACCAGCCAGAGGACCCCCAGCAACGGAAGTGCTCGGGTCCAGGCTCCATTCCGGCCGATCTTCATGGTCCCTCCCTTCCCTTCTCTCTTCCTACGTTCGCCGGTCCCGGGAGTGGGATCCGGGGTCGGGGCCGTGGCGACCCCGTGGGCCGGGTCAGCGAGGGGCGTACCCCGCGTCCCGCAGCGCCTCCTCCACCTGCTCCATGGGAACGGTACCCGGTTCGAGCTGGATCTCGGCGGAGCCGATGTCTACCGACTCCACCGTCACTCCGTCCAGCGATTCGAGGGTCTCCCGAACGCGGCGGACACAGTGCTGGCAGCTCATTCCCTGCAGTTCAAGGCGGGTAGCGGACTTCATCGTGGTGGTTCCCTTTGTGGCATTCGCGTTGGGCGCCCCATCCGTTCGGGCGCCTTCGTGAAAGTCCTTGGACCTCACGGGTCAGGGGCTTGGACCTCACGGGTCAGGGGATGGTACTCGGGTCCGACCCCGGCCGCCAGGGAAAGATCCGGCCGGACTCCTCCGGCTCCTGAGGCCCCGTGACCGACGCCCACTCCCCTTCCCCATCCCCGGCGGGCCCCCTTCCCCATCACCTGGCCGAACGGGTTGTCCCCGTCCCCGCTTCCGGAGCCGGATCCGCGACTCCGCCTCCCCCCACAGGCCAGTTCATCCTTTACTGGATGCGAACCGCCGTGCGGGGTCACGAGAATCCGGCCCTGGATGTGGCGCTCCATCTGGGCCGGCGGTGGGATCGCCCGGTCTTCGTTTATCATGCCCTGGACGAGGAGTACCCCTACGCCTCGGACCGGCACCACACCTTCATCCTGGAAGGGGCCCGGGAGGTGGCTGCTGAACTGGCCCGGCGGGGCGTCGGATACGCCTTCCATCTGGCGCGCCCCGGACATGACGGCCCGCACCTCCTGACGCTGGCGGGGCAGGCGGCCGCAGTGGTCACCGAGGAGATGCCGGTCCCCTTCCTCCGCCGCTGGACCGAGCGGGTCCGGGCCGCCGCCGCCGGACCGCTCTGGACCGTGGACTGTGACTGCATCGTCCCCCTGCCCCTCACCCGCGCCGGCACCACGGATCGGGCCTTCCGCTTCCGCCAGGCGACGGCCCGCCTCCGCCGCGAACGAATCGAGCGGGACTGGCGGGATGCTCCACCCCCGGAGGGAGGCCCGTGGATCCCCGATGACCTCCCCTTCGACCCGGTAGAGCTGGCCGACGCGGATCTGGCCGCCCTGGTAGCGTCGTGTCGGATCGATCACTCAGTGGCGCCGGTCCCCCACACCCGGGGAGGGAGCCGTGCCGGCTACGCTCGTTGGCAGGCGTTTCGGGAAAAGGGACTCCGGAGCTATCACCGGCGCCGGAACGACCCGTTGAAGGACGGGGTCAGCCGCCTCTCCCCCTATCTCCACTACGGCCACATCTCACCCTTCCGTGTTGCCCGGGAGGCGGCGGCCGAAGGAGGCGACGGAGCCGAGAAGTTCCTGGACGAACTGCTGATCTGGAGGGAGCTGTCCCATGCCTTCTGCTTCCACCGACTCGACCCCGACGGACTGGAGGCGCTTCCGGCGTGGGCCAGGGAGACGCTGACGAGGCATGGAGGCGATCCCAGGCCGGTGATCCACTCCATGGAGACGCTTGAGCGTGGTCGGACCGGGTCGGACCTGTGGGATGCGGCGCAGCGCTCTCTGCTGATCCATGGGGAACTCCACAACAATGTGCGCATGACGTGGGGGAAGGCGCTCCTCCCCTGGAGCCGTGACGCCGGCGAGGCACTTGCGCGCCTCCTGGAGCTGAACGACCGCTATGCCCTGGACGGTCGGGATCCCAACTCCCGGGGCGGAATCCTCTGGTGCCTCGGCGCCTTCGACCGTCCCTTCGACCCACCTCGTCCGATTCTGGGTCGGGTCCGGGGCCGGGAGGTGGAAGGGCACGCCCGCCGGTTGGATGTGGCTGCCTACACGCGGCACACCACCCGTCCGGCGCTGGATCCGGCGCCGCGGGTGGCGGTGGTGGGTGCCGGGATGGCGGGGCTGGCGGCGGCCCGGGCGCTGACGGACCATGGTCTTCATGTACGGATCCTGGACAAGGGGCGACGCCCCGGCGGAAGGATGGCCACGCGCCGCTCCCGGGAGGGGTGGATGGCGGACCACGGGGCCCAGTTCTTCACAGCCCGGGATCCGCGCTTCGCCCGTCACCTGCCGTCCTGGGTGGAGGCCGGAGTCGTGGCCGAGTGGAAGGGCACGGTGGTCCGACTCGTCCGCACCGACGACGGGGTCCTGGAGAGTGAGCCTGCCCGGGAGTCCCGCCGGTGGATCGGGACGCCGGGGATGCAGGCACTCCCCGGCCACCTGGCCCGGGACCTGAATGTGCACCTGAGCCGGCGCGTGGTGGGATTGGCCCAGGACGGCCGCCGCTGGTTCCTGCGCATCCGGGATGAGGGAGCCGAGATGGCGGGCAAGGGCGCGTCCGCCCCGGACGTGGGCAGCCCGGATGTGGAGTGGGAAGAAGGCCCCTTCGACGCCGTTCTCTTCACGGCGCCGCCGCCCCAGACCGCACGACTCCTGGAATCGGTGGCACCGGATCTGGCCGCCCGGGTCGCCCGGGTCCCGGTGGCACCATGCTGGGCCGCCATGGTGGAGGTGGACGGACGAGTGGACCTCCCCTTCGATGGAGCCTTCCTCCCAGGCCCGATCCTGTCGTGGATCTCCCGGGACTCGAGCCGTCCGGGGCGGG
>REEG01000167.1 GCA_007695195.1 Gemmatimonadales bacterium
GGCATGACCAGGGCGGTGAGGAGGTTCATGATGTGAGCCACCACCCGCTTCAGGTACCGGAGGGCCAGGGCCCGAGCCACCTGCTGCTCCCACTGGTCGTCCCCCCTCACAATGGTAGACACCCGCTTGTCGGCGTGGCTCAGGAATTCATCGCCCTGGGAGAGAAGTCGACGGGCCGTCTCGCCGTCCCAGGCCCGGAAGGCCTCGGCGGCGTCGCCGATGAAGGTGGAGACCCCCTCCCACCAGAACTCCCGCCACAACTCTTCCGAAGGGAGCCCCTGGAAGCTGGCGCCGTCCCGGGCCAGGTCCAGAAGGTTCTTGGCGTAGTCACCCACCCGCTCGATGTCCTTCACGATGGACATGTAGACCAGCACGGCAGGCGTCTCGATAGCCCCGTAGACGGAGGCGTGCACCAGGAGGTGGCGCCGGATCTCCCGTTCCAGCCGGTTCACCTCCCTGTCCAGGGAGCGGAGCTCACCCCACACGTCTTCCCAGGCCGCATCGCCCAGAAGCGCCGACATGGCGAGATCGAACTCCCGACGGTCGTTGGCCAGCATCTTCTGGACCTTCTGGCTCACCTCACTGAGGCGGGTAGGCTCCTCAGCTCGGAAGAGGCGGTTGAACAGGGACATGGCTCGGGGACCTTCTCCAAGGACGAAAGAAACCTTATGGAATAAGGAAGATAGCAATGAGGGGAATGACCAGGAACATCCCTGCTACGTAGGCCAGGACCAGAAGATGATTCTTGGTGGCCGCCACCGACATCCGCTCCGCCAGGTGGATGGGAACATCCCGGATCTTCCTCACGGGGAAGATCAGGATCATGGCGGCGAGGTTGAAGAGGGTGTGGACCAGGGCGATGGTGAGCCCGGCCGGGAGGAGCACGGCCAGCGACGCGATGAGGGCCGTCACTGTGGTCCCGATGTTGGCACCCACGGTGATGGGATAGGCACTCCGGAGAGTGAGCACCCCCGCCGCCACCAAGGGCACCAGGATCGACGTGGTGATGGAGGACGACTGCACGGCGATGGTAACAAGGATTCCCACCACAATCCCGAAGGCCCCGCCACCGCCCCCGATGAACCGGTTCATGGCCTTCTGCACCTGCCCCGCCACCAGCATCCGCATGTTCCGGGTGATGAAGGTGAGGGCCAGAAAGATGAGCCCCAGTCCCAGCGCAAGGAAGACGATACCTGCCAGTACCCCGGGATCGAAGAAGCTCCGGATGAAGTCCACCGGCACCTTCACCGCCTCCCGGATGGGGCTGCTCCCCGGTGCCGTGGCGTCGAAGTCGGCCCGGCGAAGAATCCCGGTGAGCCACGCGGCCGTCTTCCCCAGGAACCCGGTGAGGATCTCCAGGGGGAGGAGGATAGCCACCGCCATGAGGTTGAAGAAGTCGTGGACGGTGGCGGCGGCGAACCCTCTCTGGAACTCATCGCTCCGGCGGATGCTTCCCAGCGAGGCCAGCGTGTTGGTTACCGTGGTCCCGATGTTGGCCCCCATGATCATGGGGATGGCCAGGGATACCGGAAGGGTGCCCCCACCCACCATACCTACGATGGTGGCGGTGGACACGGAGGACGACTGCACCAGGACCGTCATGAGGATCCCGGCGAAGACCCCGGAGACAGGGTTGGTGACCGAGGCGATGAATGCTTCGTGGAACCCGCTGCCCATGGAGGCAATGCCTGCCTCCAGGAGAGTGACCCCCACCAGGAACAGGTAGAGGAGGATCAGGACCAGAGCGACCCTCAGCGCGGCGGGCGGTTCCTTCTTCTGGTACGGCGGAGCGGGGGGGGACACAGGACGGGACGGACTCCCTGGAGTCACTTCGGGGCGAAGGGAATTGTGTCTGGTGAAGGGGTCCCACCCTCAGGACCGCCCCGACGCTAAGGGAAGCCGACCCACCAAACAAGGAAGGCTCTGTAACGAAATCATGACGACGCCACGTCGCCCTCCTCCTGAGCCACTTGCGACGTCCCATCCGACTCGGCCTTGGGGGCCTTCATCCCCGCTGCCCCCGCCAACCCCATGACCCCCGGCAGGTTCAGCGAATCGGCCAGCCCCGACGGTACAACCATGAGCGACCCCCGCTTCACGATGCTTTCGTAGAGCATGTTCATGGCTCGGAGGTTCATGGCTGTGGGATGGTCCTTATAGCTCTCCGCCGCCTCCACGAACTTGGAGGCGATCTCCGTCTCGGCCGTTCCCAGGATGATCCGCGCCTGGCGCTCCCGCTCGGCCTGGGCCTGGCGAGACATGGCGTCTTCCAGCGCCTCGGGGATGATGACGTCCCGGATCTCCACCGACTGCACCTGAATCCCCCAGTCGTGCATCTTCCGGTCCAGAGACTCCTGGAGCCCCCGCCCCAACTCCTTCCGGGACTGGATGAGTTCGGCCAGATCGTGCTTCCCGATGGCGTCCCGGAGCGCCGTCTGAGCCGCCAGGATCACGGCCTGCTCGTAGTTCTGCACCTCCAGCGCCGCCCGCTCGGCGTCGTAGACGACCCAGAAGGCAATGGCGTCCACATCCACCGGGACCGTGTCCCGGGTGAGGCACGATTCGGCACCGAAGGCGGTGGTGCGGATCCGCTGGTCGATGTGATAGCCGACCCGGTCCAGGATGGGGATCACGGTGAAGAATCCTGGCCCCCTGAGCCCCCGGTAGCTCCCGAGGCGGAGGACCACCGCTCGCTCCCACTGATCGGCGTACTTGAGGGACGACGCGCTGAAGAGACCGACGACCCCCCCCACGACCCCGGCCACCGCAGCCGGAACAAGACCGGTGAGGAAGAGGCCTCCACCGAGGATACCGGCGACTGCCAGCCCCACCGTGAGCGCCGCCACCGGATAGCGGTTCTCGGTGGGCGACGTGCTTCGGACCACACTGGACGGCGATACCAGGTCGGATCGGGGGCGCAGGGCTCGACTCATGACGGACTCCTCCAGTCTCGGATCTCATCCAGAAGCTCGTCTACATTGAACCCCAGTTCCCGGCTTCGTTCCACCGCCTCCCGACAGATCTCGGCGAAAGCCCGGCGGCGAGCCCGCTCCTCTTCCGGCGGCGGGCTCAGGCTGATGAAGGTACCTTCGCCGGGTCGGGTGGCGGCCACACCCATACGTTCCAGCTCCCGGTAGGCCCGCTCCACACTCCGGGGACTCACCTCGAGCCCGATGGCCATCTCACGAACGGTGGGCAAGCGCTCGCCCGAAGGGAGGCCACCTTCCACCACCTCCCGCCAGATCCACGCCGACACCTGACGGGAGAGGGGCTCCGCGGCCCCCGGGTCCAGATAGATCCGGATCCGCTCGATGAGGGGGTGGGAGGCCATGACGGCTCGGCCTCAGAGCTTCTCGCGGGCCGCCTCCAGCGAGACTTCGATCTCCTCCTGGGAGACGCCCGGTTCGCCGGGAGCCACGTTGTCGAGCCGGCCCTCCCACATCCACTCCTCCAGCCGATTCACCTCGTCGAACAGGTGATCGAAGGATTCCACGATGAAGAGGAGGGGCTGATAGCGATCGATGCGGAAGCTCTGGTTGATGACCCACTCGAGTTGAAGCGGATAGCGCTGCACCTCGGGGCTTTCGGCGGCGTACTTGATCTCCCCATGGGAGCTGAGAAGTCCCGAGCCGTAGACCCGGAGTTCCCCGAGCTCGCCGGTGGCCGCATCCCGCTTCTGCATGAGCCCGAACTCGATGGTGAACCAGAAGAAGCGCGCCAGCGCCTGCAGGTTGCTCCGGACCCGGTCGTGGAGGGCCTCCTCGCTGAGCCCCCCCTTCACCTGCATCCGTGCCAATCGCTCCACCGCCGAACTGGCCGCCTCGCCGAAGCGCACCAGGGTATCGGCAAAGGCCCGGTCGGTGTGCATGGGCACGTGACCGGCGATGTCGTGGAAGATGTCGGGCTCAGGGAGGTAGTCCGGCGTCGCCACATCCCGGATGGTGATGGTGGTGGGAAACTCCCGCCGGCCGAGGCAGTCGAAGAAGAGGTACGCGGGCACGTATCCGCTCACGGGCTTGGCCTTGAAGCCGGTCAGGGGCGCCAGGAACTGGTTCACCTCGTCCAGGAGTGGCAACCGGTCCCCGCGAAGGCCCAGAGATCCCAGACCCTCCAGGAACTTCTCGTTGGCGTAGCGTTGCCAACGATCTTCCATTCGGGCGTAGAGGTTGCGCCAACTCTCGTGGTTCTCCGCCGAATACTGCTCGTAGGGCTGATGAATGAAGAGCTCGCCCCGGTTCTGGGCGCTCTCGATGAACGGCGCCCGGGTCGTGGTGAGGCCGGGTACCTGTTCCGTCTCCGTGGCCATGGTGCGGTCCTCCTGGAAGGGCGGTCGGTGGGGCGGGAGCCCTGGAATCATTCTTTCTGTTGAATCTAAATCGATTGGGGTTGCGGTCGAAGGGATCACCGTCCCCAACGGGCCTTGAGCTCCTGGAAGCGCACTCGAACCCGGTCCGGAAGGGTCAACTCGTCGGAGATGGCGGCGATCTCCTCGGCCTCGCGCCATGCCTCTTCGAGCCAGGCCAGCTCTCCCTCCAGCGCCACTCGCTCGGCGTCTTCATGGGCCGCCATCTCCAGCGCCAGGCGAAGGTGCGCCGGGTGCCCCTGTACCGGCATGTACCCATGCCCGGTGCGCCGGGCACGGGACTCCAGCTGGGCGAAGTAGGCTTCGGCCGTCCCCACCTCCTCCAGCTCCCTCACCGCATCCTTCACCACCCCACCCGACGCCCCGGCCTGGTTGATGCGGGGGAGGATGGCGCGAAGGCCCCGAACGGCGTCGGGGCCCACCAGGAGCGACGAGCCTCCGTCGTGATCCAGGACCAGGCTCCAATCCGCGCCTTCGTCCCCCCCGGGGCGGACTTTCAGGGAACGGAAGTGTTTGGGCTTCACCTTGAGGGTCCGACCATCGGTGAGCCTTACCTGGGTGGATGGAGTCACCGCCTGCCTCACGAAACCGGCCACCTGCAGCACGTTGGCCCCCAGTTGCAGGGCCACCACGCCTCCCACCACCCCCACCGAGCCCGCCAGGACCCCCACGGCCAGGCCGCCCCCCACCACGCCGTTCCGTATGTAGCGACGGCGCCGCCGGCCGAACTGGTCCCCGTAGCGCCAGGCGGCGAACTCGCCCCGCACCGGCTCCCCTATCCGGACCAGGTCCAGGCCCTCCCGGTGACGAGCCAGCCCGATCTGCTCCCCCGACACCCGAAGAGGGGTCTCCCGGAAGATCCGTTCCGCCGCCTCCACCGCCTCCCAGCGCTCTTCCAGGGGGGTGAGGTTCCACCGCTCGCAGGCCCGGCAGATGACCCAGAGGCGGCCCCGGGCCGGATCGAAGGCCAGTCGGCGCCCAACCGGAAAGGCTTCCACCACATGGTTGTCCCCCAGGTCCGAGGCGCAGAAGAGACAGTGGCGGTACATGGCGGCGTTGGGCTGAGGTTTGAGTTGAGGGGGTACGGGCGAGGTGGACGACCGGTGCGCTCATGCCAACCCACATTGAATGTATCGGGTCCCTTACGCTATTCTGACGACCTGAACCTGTTCCGATCCCCAGACCTCGGGAGCTCCCTGTGATCCGACCCCGCTTCCTCCGAGCCGGCGCCGCCCTCTTCGCCCTTCTCCTCGTCGGGTCCTTCCCGGCGACGGCCCAGGCCCAGATCCAGAGCCCCGAGGCGTTCTTCGGGCACGCCATGGGGGCCAATCGCACCATGGCTCACTGGGATGATCTCCACCAGTACTACCTGCATCTGGAGAGGGAGAGCGACCGGATCCAGGTGGTGGAGATGGGTCCGGCCACCTGGGGGTCCCCCTTCCTGGCCCTCTTCATCTCGTCGCCCGAGAATCTGGCCCGCCTCGACGAACTCCAGGCCCTCAACGCCATTCTGGCGGATCCACGGGGCCGGAGCGAGGCCGAGATCGAGGGGGCCATCCGGGACGGGGTCGCCGTGGTGACCCAGACCTTCGGGCTCCACGCCAACGAGGTGGCGGCCAAGCAGGCGGCGGCGGAGATGGCGTGGCTCCTGGTATCCGGAGACGACGAAGAGGTGCGCCGGATCCTCGACAACACCCTCGCCATCCTGGTGCCCTCCCTCAATCCGGAGGGGGCCATCATGATCACCGAGTGGTACCTGGAGACATTGGACACGCCGTACGAGGGAGCGGCCATGCCCTGGCTCTATCATCCCTACACCGGGCACAACAACAACCGAGACGCCTTCATGCAGAACACCATCGAGTCGGTGTACGCGGGGCGGCTCATCTTCCGGGACTGGCTCCCCCAGGCCTTCATCGATCACCACGAGATGGGGGGCACCACCGCCCGCTTCTACATCCCCCCCTACGCCGAGCCCATCCGGCCCGACGGTGATCCGCTGGCGTGGTGGGAGATGGCGTGGTACGGCAACCACATGGCAGTGCGCATGGACCAGAAGGGGTACCAGGGGATCACCAACTACTCCCTCTTCTCGGGGTGGGGCCACTTCAGTTGGCACTGGATCACCCCCTTCCACAACATCGCCGGGATGCTCACCGAAGGAGCCCGGACCGGGCGACTCGGCACCTCCATCTACATCCACCCCGACCAGCTCGAGGGAGGGCGACGGGGGCTGGAGGTCTACGAACCCCAGGTCAACTTCCCCAACCCATGGCCCGGCGGCTGGTGGGGGATTCGGGACATCGTGGAGCTGCAGGTGGAGTCGGGAATCGCCACCCTGGACCTGGCGGCCCAGAACCGGGAGCGGGTCCTGCGGAACGCCTACACCAAGGCCAGCCGCCAGACGGAGCGGGGCCGGCGGGCCGAGCCCATCACCTACGGGCCCGAGGGTCCGGTGGCGGGCTTCGTCATCTCGGCGGACCAGCACGACATCCTCACCACCCGCAAGATGATCCACCGCCTCCTCCTGCAGGGGATCGAGGTCCAGGAGGCCACCGCGCCGTTCCAGCATGAGGGGCGTGCCTACCCCGCCGGGAGCTGGTACGTGACCATGGCCCAGCCCAAGCGCGGGGTGATCCGCTGGCTCCTGGCCTCCAACGTCTACCCCGACAACCGTTTCACCCGGGATCGGGACGGCAACCCCATCCGCCCCTACGACCTCTCGACCCACACCATGGCCGAGTTCATGGGTGTGGATGTGGAGCTGGCCCGGACCCACGCCGACGGCCCCTTCCGGCCGGTACAGTGGGAGCTGGCCGACGACCGCCGTACCCCCTTCCCCGCCGGTGGGGTGGAGGCAGGGGCGGCGGGCTTCCGCATCGATGGTCGCCTGAACCACGCCTTCCAGGCGGTGAACGCCCTCTTCGACGCCGGGGTCACGGTGCGACGCATCGATGACCCTGGCACCCAGGCCGGAACCCTCCGCCCGGGAGACTTCGCGGTGGCGGCCGATGCGCCCCGGGATGTGCTGGAGCGGGTGGCGGCCGAGACCGGGGTCCACTTCCTCCCCCTGGCGACCCTCCCCTCCCAGGGGCACCGGCCGGTGGAGCGGCAGCGGGTCGGCATCTATCACCGGTACTACACCGGGAGCATGGACGAGGGGTGGACCCGCCTCATGATGGAGGACTTCGGCTTCCCCTTCGACTCCATCCTGGACGCCGGGATGACGCGGCAGAATCTGGACGCCAACTACGACGTGGTGATCCTGGCCAACGACCAGCTCCAGATGATCCTGGGTCCCGAGGAGCCGCCCTTCGGTCTGGGCGCCAACTACCCAGCCGAGTACCGGAGCGGCATGGGAGAGGAGGGAGCCGCCGCGCTGGACGGGTGGGTGCGGGGGGGCGGGACCCTCATCACCTTCGCCGAGGCCGGGGATCTGCCCATCCGCCACTTCGGCCTCCCGGTGCGGAACGTCCTGGAGGGGCTCTCATCCACCGAGTTCTGGGCACCGGGCACCACCCTCCGGACCCGCACCGACACCTCGCACCCGGCGGCGTACGGGATGCCCGAGGATCCCCTGGTCCTCTTCGGCATCCAGCAGGGCGACAACCAGGCCTACCGCATCGCCATGCACGACCACAATGAGCGGGTCCACCCGGTGGTGACCTTCATCGACCGGGACATCATGCAGAGCGGCTGGCTCGAGGGAGAGGAGCACCTGGCGGGGCAGTACGGCATGGTGGTGGTGGAGCACGGAGAAGGGAGGGTCGTCCTCATCGGCTTCCGTCCCCAGCATCGGGGCCAGACCCACGGCACCCTCAAGTTCTTCTTCAACTCCCTGGTGAGCTGGCCATGACGGAGACGGGGGCCGACGAATCCGTCTCCAACGGGCCCGCCCGCCCGCCGCCCGAGTTCCCCGCCGCCACGGAGCCGGCATCCGGCGCGGGGCCGGCGGCTCCACCCCGTGACCTCCTCCGACTGGGGAAGGTGGCGGCACAGGTGGCACGAGATGAGATCGTGCCCCTCCTGGGTCGTGCCCGACCGGAGCGAAAGGAAGACGGAAGCCTCCGGACACCGGTGGACGAGGCGGCCCAGCGCCGCCTGCTGGAAGAGCTGGCCCTGGGGTGGCCGGAGATTCCGGTCCTGGGCGAGGAATCGCCCCGGTACCAGCAGGAGGCGGTGCTCAATGGAGACGGTCCCTACTGGTGCCTGGATCCTCTCGACGGGACATCCAACTTCGTGGCCGGCCTCCCCTTCTACGGCGTGTCGGTGGCGTTGGTAGACCACATGGGGCCCCGGATGGGTGTCGTGCACGATCCGGTCCGGCAGGAGACCTTCGGCGCGGTGCGAGGGGGAGGGGCATGGCTGGACGATACCCCCCTCTCCCCGTCTGCATCGGGCCCCGTCCCTCCACTCCATCAGGCCATGGCCCTGGTGGACTTCAAGCGCCTCCCCCCGGCCCTGGCGGCGCGGGTGGCGGTGGAGCACCCCTTTCGCTCCCAGCGAAACCTGGGGTCGTCGGCGCTGGAGTGGTGCTGGGTGGCGGCGGGGCGGTGCCACCTGTATCTGCACGGCAGTCAGTCCTTCTGGGACTGGGCGGCGGGGTGGCTCATCCTGACGGAGGCGGGAGGGGCTGCCTACCTGGAAGAGGGGCTGGGGAGCGGAGATGGCCGGGACTCCCCTCGTCCGGGCCTGGACGGCCTGGCCGTTACCGCCGCCGCCTCACCGAGCCTCCTGGCGGAGGTGCGAAGATGGCTCGGCACAGTCTCTCTGCCCTGACCGACCCCGGGTCCCATGGGGGATCCGGCCCCCAAGACTTCGCCAGCCTTGTCCACATGGGTCGGCGGCGGTACTCTTCAGGTTTGTCCCGGTTCAGGAAGGCGTCATCTGACGATGGATCGTCCGGGGAACAGCGGGGTGTCAGAGCCCCGGAGCATCCGAGAGGTCCGCGGGTACTGAGCCGAATTCCCGCGCCCTGCAACGAACTCCCATCGGCCCTCCCTTTCGCGTGACTGTCAAGACCAGCCCCCGAGCCTTCAGCATCAAGATCCGGTCGAGCCGTCGACCGGAGGTGACGGATCTCCGCGCCGAACTCGAGGCCCGGGAAGACGTGCCTGAGCTTTCGCGCTTCGCCCGTCTCCTCTGCGTCTCGTACCACACCACGGCCGGATTCATGGACCCACCCCTGCGCCGACGGCTGGCCGGCGAGCCCGATCGGGTCCAACGCTTCCTGGATGCTTTGGCGGGGATCTTCCCCCCCCATGCCGGCTACCACCACGACCGTCTCGAACTTCGCGATGAGCTGTCGGAAGAGCAGAAGGTGCGGGAACCGTTGAATGCGGACGCCCATCTATCGTTCATCGGGGGCGGCTTCACGAACTGCGCCGTCTACCGGTCCGACTCGGTGGAACCCCTCTGGTTCGTGGATTTCGACGGCGCCTACACCGACTCCCTCAATGAGCCGGTCCGGCGGGTACGTCATGCCACGGTGGTGGGCTATGAGTCGGAAGAAGTGGTGGACTCCATCGAACTGGAGGTGGACGCTGCCCGGGAGCACCGAGCGGTGCGCCTCCGTCAGGACGATGCCTGTCTCACCCGGCGGCTCACCGAGATCGTTCGGAGCCACGGCATCCGCTACGGACGGGTGGACCTGAGCCTGGCCTCCGCCGAGAAGGACTCGGGGATCACGGTGAACGAGTTCGAGGCCCTCCTCATGGAGCGTGATCTGAAGGAGATCCTGGACGAGCCCCTTCGTTACGCCCTGGACGAGTCACAGTTGCAACGGGCCATGGGAGCGCTGGGCGTATCGCCGGAGCGCCACGATCCGCTTCTGGCGCGGGCGCTCCAGGCCACCCCCGCCCGTCTCCTCCGGGTCCGCCGCGAAGTGAGCCTGGCGGTACTTCCGGGCGGGGACGGGGGGCAGGTGGTGCAGGGTACCTACCAGAGCCCCATTCTCCTCCAGTGGGGCCGGAACGGAACCGGTGTTCGCCGGCTACGGGCCGACATCGTCCGGCTGCACTGACCTCGGGAGTCTCCCCTTCGGCACAGGCCGGAACAGGCGTGAGGTGCGACGCAGAAGACTGCCCGCGCCGAACCTCACGCCGCCCATCATCAGATCAAGGACCGCCCCTGGGCACCGTCCACGGGGATGCAGGTGCCCGTGAGGAGGCTCGACCGGGGCGAGGCCAGGAAGGCCACCACGTTGGCCACTTCCGGCACCGTTCCGAAGCGCCCCAGCGGAAGATTCTGCCGGGTGAACTCCTCCATGGCCTCGGGCTGCTCCTTGCACCGTCGGTCCCAACTCCCGCCGGGGAAGCGGATGGAGCCCGGCGCTACGCTGTTCACACGGATCCCCTCGGGAGCCAGTTCCAGCGACATGATGCGGGCAGCGCTGATCATGGCCGACTTGGTGGTGTTGTAGATGGAAAGCCCCGGCCCGCCGGTTTCCCGCCCGAAGATGGAAGAGATGAAGATCACCGACCCTCCCCCCCGCTTCCGGAGAAGGGGGATGGCGGCCCGGGTCACGCGGAACGCCGTGTTCACGTTGAGGTCGAAGAGTTCGGCCCAGTCCGTATCGGTGGTCTCCTCGAAGGGCTTCCGGCGATTTCCGCCCACATTGTTCACCACTACATCCACCCCACCAAACCGCTCCTCGGCGGCGGACAGGAGGCGGGCGGCGCCGTCGGGCTCAACCAGATCCAGCGCCAGGGCCTCCACCCGGACCCCCTTGGCGCGAAATTCGGTGGCCGCCTCCTGCAGCGCCTCCTCGCCGCGGGCGCAGATGACCAGGTCGCACCCTTCCTCAGCCAGTGCGCCGGCGATGCCCCGGCCAATGCCCCGGCTCGCTCCCGTTACGACGGCGACCTTCCCCTTCAGCTCCAGATCCATGCGTTCGTAGCTCCTGGTTGTTCGAACGTGAGTGTTTCCAGTGTGGGCGTTTTGCCCGTGGGTACCCTCCCTGGTTCGGGTGGGGCCGGGGGCCTTGTTCCAAAGCTCCCCTCCCACCTCAGTCGGGTCTGCGGGATTCGATCCGGATCCGCAGGGCGTTCCGCAACGCTTCTTCCGGGACCACCCTGCGGGCCGCGTCCACCAGCCGCAACCAGACCCTGCTGCGCATCTCCAGCGCAACCTGCGTCCCATCTCCGGCGCGGACCTGGAAAGGCGTGTCCGTTCGGATGTCCAGGGTTCCCGTGGGGCCCAGGTCGACCTGGATCGTTCCGGTAACCGGGACCCCGTTCACGTCCAGTCCCTGGACCACCACCGCCTCCACCCGGCCCAGCACCGTACGGACGCCTCGGTACTCCCCTTCCGGCAGCTCCCGCCGGGCCAACTCCACCGGTACGGGATCCCGCAGGGAGAGGGTCACCTCCTGGAGGCCGTTGGTCAACTCCACCCCTCCCCGCGAACCGTCCAACGCAAAGCTGCGGACCCGCACCAGGAGAGTTCCTTCCAACTGGGGAGGCCCCAGTGAGAGATTCGAATTCGACGCCTGGCTCGGAGCCTCGGCGTGTGGCGCCAGGGAGAGGGCGGCGGCCCGGTGCAGCGCCGCGTCCAGCTCCTCCACCGCCTGGGAGGTGAGGACCACTTCCACCTCTCCGAAGCCGCCGGAGGTCAGATTGCCGCACGCACCCGTGGCCATTCCCACTCCCGCTGCCGAGAGGAAGGCGAGGAGAGCGCGGAGGTGGGGAGGTCGGGTCGCTCGATTCATGGTCCGGTCTCGTCGTGAGTGATGTCTCCGGGGGACGCGGCGCCTCGAAGAAGCCGCTCCGCCTCGGTCCGGGCGGCGGCGGCCTCATCCAGGGCCCCGTCCCACGCCCGGATGCGGGCATACTCCTGCAGGGTCAGAGCTTCCTCGTACGGCGGCAGGCGCAACTCCCGGATGATGTGGAGGGCCCGGTCCAGCAGGACGAAGGCCTCCTGTTCTCCCCTCCGCCGCGCCACCCGCGCCAGGAGGCGATACACCTCAGGCAGGCGTCGATGGAGATGATGGCGGAGAGCCCGGGCCTCGGCGTCCCGGCCCTGGATGCCGGCATCCAGGAGGTGGCCCCTGGCCAGGAGCGCCTCACCCAGGTTGACCCGCAGGACCACCTGGGCCTCGTGGGCGGCCTTGTCGTCCAGGGCCGCCAGGGCTCGCCGGAAGTGGCGTTCGGCCACCTCGGCCTCGCCCCTGGCCAGACTCAACTGCCCCCATCCGTTGGCCAACTCCACCAGGGCCGCGTCGGCGGACGGGTCATGGTCCCTCCCCGGCGTCCTCGCCGTCCTGGCCGATACCTCCGCCTTCCGGAGATACCGCTCGGCTTCTTCGAGATGTCCCTCTTCCCGGGCGGTGATGGCCAGATTCTGGAAGAGGCGCCAGCGATGGCCTGGGGCCGCGCCACCCATCCTGGCATCCACCGATTCGCCGTCGCCCGTTCTGCCGTCGACGATCTCCATCGCCGTCCGGTACCATCGCCCCGCCTCGGTCCAACGTCCCCGGTCCACCGCCACGTTCCCCCGTCCGGTGGCGGCTACCACGGCGTCATGGAGACGGCCATGATCCAGGGCTTCCCGGTGGGCCTCCTCATACCACGCAGCCGAATCGCCCAACCTGCCGCCGTGGCGCGCGCATCGGGCGGCCACCCGGCGAGCCTCGGCAACCCGGGGATCGCCCAGGGTCCGAGCCGTGGTCCACGCCGCAAGGGCCCAGGATTCGGCCGTGGAGAGGCGTCCCTCCCCTTCCGCCGTGGCGGCGGCGGTGAGGAGGAGATCGATGGTGGCCTCCCCTCCTCCTCTCTCCAGCGACCGAGCCAGCTCCACCACCCGGCCCGCCTCCTCTTCCCGGCGGCGGGCCTCCTGGCGCAGCATATCCGGCAACCGGGCTCGCACCGTGTCCACATCGACCCGCCGGGAGCCCAGGGTCCCCACCTCCGCCGACGCGCTCCAACGATGGAGGGCGTCGGGTCGGGAGGCGGCAATGAGGAGGGCCCGGAGGGGTTCCAATCCGCCGCCGTGAGGAACCAGGGCCAGCAGATCGTCCAGGCGCACCCCCTCCCCTCCCCCGGGGGCGGGCGACTGGTGACTGGAAGAGTCCGCGGTGCCCGTGGTGGGCGGTGGATCGGGCCGACGAGGGGGAGTCATGATCCGGGTCAGGTGGCAGGGAGCGTGCCCCAGGCGGAGGACCCGGGACGGTCCAGGGGATTTGCCGGGTCAATGCCCAGGGACCGCACCCGGGACGACACCGTATTTCGGTGGAGCCCCAGGATCTCCGCCGCCTCTCCCAGGTGCCCTGCGGTATGGGCCAGAACCCGGCGGAGGTGACGCTCCTCCACCTCGGCCAGGGATAGGGTGGGTGGATACCCGAGCCGGCCCTCCCCGGAAGTCGCCGGCGCCGTATGGGGCGATTCGTCGAAGGCCCCCAGGTCCACTGTCCGGATCACACCACCGCGGGCCAGGAGGACCGCCCGATCCATGATGTTCCGCAGCTCACGGATGTTTCCGGGCCAGGCCCGCTTCTGCAGATGGGCCACGGCCTCTGCCGAGAATGCCCGGATCTTCCGTCCGTGCCTCCCGGCGAAGAGTTCGGCGAAGTGCTCGGCCAGGGGAAGGAGATCCCCTCCTCGTTCCCGGAGTGGTGGGAGCGGAATGGTCACCACCGACAGGCGGTAGTAGAGGTCTTCCCGGAAGAGCCCCTGGGAGATCCGGCCCTCCAGATGGCGATTCGTGGCCGCTACGATCCGCACATCCACATGGGTCGACCCGCCGCCGAGGCGATCAATCTCACCCGTCTCCAGCGCTCGAAGGAGCTTGGCTTGGAGACCCAGCGACATCTCACCGATCTCGTCCAGGAAGAGTGTGCCACCGTGGGCTCGGCCAAACCGTCCGTCGCTTCGGCCCACCGCTCCGGTGAAGGCGCCTCGCTCGTACCCGAAGAGTTCGGCCTCCAGGAGGCCCTCGGGAAGGGCCGCGCAGTTCACGGGAACGAAGGGTCGATCCCGCCGGTTGCTCATCCGGTGGAGGGTGCGGGCTACCGCCTCCTTCCCCGTACCCGACTCCCCGGAAACAAGGACGGCGGTGGAGGAACGGGCCACCCGCACCACCGTTCGATACGCTGCGGTCAGGGCCGGCGTGGACCCCACCACCAGGTCGTCCCCCCCAACCGTCCGGGGGATGGGGTGGTCGCCCCCCTCGGCGAGATAGGGCCGGAGGAAGTCCAGAAGCCGCTGGGGATCCGGCGGATGGTCCATGAGGAAGGCCACCCCCTTCGCCTCAGCCTCCATGATCCGGTCCAGATCGGGCGAGGGGTGGGTCGCCACCAATACGCCCTCGGGAAGGGCCTCGGCCATGCGCGCCAGCAGCGGCAGATCGTCGCCGAATCCTCCTTCGATGGCCAGAACTACGGCCCGCCACGGCGCCTTCCTTCCTGCGGGCGCGGCGACCGCGAGTTCATTCTTCCGGGAAACTCCATCCTCGGGGACGCGGGAACCCAGGCCCTGAGGGGTCCGGGCAGCGAGAAGCGATAGCAACTCGGAACGGGACGCGACCTCCACCACTTGAGCATGGGGCCGGAGCACGTCCATCAGGTCCCGGGTCGAACCAGGCACATGGACCAGAACCGGAGGGAGGGAATCTCTCATACACATAATTTGTGCATTCTGGACACCTATTGCAAGTTTTATGTGCAGGATCGGACGGCGTCACGACGGCGAAATGGACCATGGGGTCTGGCACCGCGCTTGCACTCCCTCGTCGGCACAGATACTTGAAAGAGGCGGGAGGGAATTGTCGGGGGGCACGGACTCGCCCCCTTCTTTTCTCACTTCGTCTTCGCGCACGGACCCTTACAAGTGGGAGGTAGCGTCATCATGGTCGGAGAGCGCGTGCTCACGGATCGAAGTGGAGGTGCCCGCCCGGGTGGAGCGAATAGGGATGGCCGGCTCACACGCAGGTGGAATTGGCTTGCCATCCTGGGAGGTGCCCTCGTGGCGGCAACCGGATGTTCGGATGACCCCACCGGCGTCTCCCAGGACGAACTCCACTTCCAGGCAGACCTGGAGGCGGTGTCGGGCCAGCTCACCTCCCTTGCCGAACTGGAGATCCAGGGGCTGGAGGCGGTCCGTCGCACCCCCCCCGGCGAGGCCGTGGGCCGACTCCTCCTCGATGCCGGTGCCGCCGCCTGGGAGGCGGACGAGGCCCGGGCCATCGGGCACGAAGCGGCTGCGGAAGGGTTGGAGCGGGCTCAGGAAGCCGCACTGACCCGTGGCCTCCTCATGGCCCTGGGAGCCACCGAGGCCGCCGGGGTGGTGGACCGGTTGGAGGCCGCCCTGGCGCACCTGGAATCCCGTTGGCGGGGGATGGATCGTGCCGACAACGCCGCCCAGGAGGGCCTGCGCGAGGGCCGGCGAGGGGCGGAGCGGGCTCGGCAGGCGCTGGGTGCCGGGGATCCGGCAACGGCCCTCGCCGAGGCGGCACAGGCCGGCGACGTGATCCGCGGTGTGGACGCGGAGGTGGCGGCCCGGCGAGCTGTTTCGGCGGCGGAAGCTCTCCTGGAGCGAGCCGACGCACTGGCCGGGACCGATCCCACGCCGCCCATCGCCCGAGCGCTGGACAGGGCCCGGGAGACCTGCCGCGGTGCCCGGGAGGCGCTGGAGGCTGAGGAGTGGCGGCGGGCCGTGGCCGGCTCGGCGCAGTGTGCCGGCCTGTCCCGCTCCGTCATTGCCCGCCTCCTGGTGGGCATCGGACCCGACGCCCTCGCCCAGCGGGCGGAGGCTATGGTGGTCCGCGCCGGCGACCTCCTGGAACGGGCCCGCAGTGCCGCCGGGGGCGAACTCCGGCCCCCCGCCGCACGTTGGCTCCAGGAGGCGGACGAACTCTTCCTGGCGGCCCGGGCCCATCTGGCCGACGGCGACTATCGCCGGGCGATCCAGGCGGCCCAGGGGTCTTCGGCTCGTTCCATCCGGGTTCTGGCCGTCCTGGGATCGGGCTCCGGCTGAGGCGAGTTCGACGGGAGTTCCGACTCAAGCCGAGTTCAGCGGGAGTCCCGCATGAAACGAGGGGGAGGCGCACCGGGCGCCTCCCCCTCGTCTTTTGTCAGGGCCCTCTACGGGATCAGAGATCCACGTCGTCCACATCCTCTTCGGCCACCGGCGCGCCTGCATCCAGGTTCCCGTGGTGGAGGAGGGCGTTGAACACCAGGCTGTAGGAGCCCAGCGTCCCGGAGCGCCACATGGGGTTCATGGTGAACATCACCACGTGTCCCTCACCCACCCGTACATCCACCATGGCCGGGCTACTCACCAACTCCCGGGGGTTCACGAGCCCACCGGAGATCAGAAGCTGCGTGGGCTCCTGATGGAAACGGAAGATGGTACGGACGTTGTGATCGGCACCGGCCGAAGCCTGCCACCAGCCTCCGCCTGCCCCGGCCTCCTCTTCCTGCGCCTCCAGGAAGGCCTGTACGCCGGCCTGACCCCAATCCCGACCCCGAACCTGGGGCTGATCCCGGTCCAGGGGCCCACCCCGCCCGGAAAGGCGGGTGGTGGTGCTCCCGTCCGGCTCCTGGGCCACGCGAGAACCGGGTCGGGGCCGCCGGTCATCCAGGACCGGACCGTGCCCCACATTGAAGTAGACCCCCAGCTCCTCATCGTATCCCCACGCCAGGGGGCTCCCGGTGTCCGACAGGGTCGCCCGGAACACGCCGCCTGGCGCCCAGAGGTTCTGGGGCTCCCGGAGTCCCACACCGGAGGCGATTCCGAAGTGGATGGGAAGCACGTTACTGCTCCCGATGGTGAGGAGTGTCCCACCTTCCTCCACGAACCGCTTCAGGTGCATCACACCCTGCAACTCCAGACCGCCCCGGATGTCCGGGGACGACGACTGGCGCCCGATGTGGGGAGTGTGCTCGGAGGCCTGCCACGGAATGGGATCATCGCCCTGCACGCCGTGAAGGAGCGCCATGGGGTCCGTCACCGAAGGTCCCATGATGATCACATCCCATCGGGAGCCCAGATTCGGGGTGTCGCGCACCTCGTGGACCGACACGTAGTCGTAGGGCACGCCGTACTCGTCCAGCCCGATCCGGACCCACCCTTCGTTCTGCGTGGTGAGCCAGGTGTGGACCACCGCCACCCGGGGGAAGGCCACCGGGTGGGTGCCCACCGACGGAACCGACTCAACCGCCACAGCCTCGAACCCGTATTCCCGGGCCGCCGTCTCCAGCACACTGCCCAGATCCCGACTGTTGCCATCGGTGCGGACAATGAAACTCCCCGGACGGAAGCTGCGCCCCGCCGCCTCGAAGCCGCTCCGGGCCGCGTGGATCTCCAGATCCGGGTGGGCGAAGCGGAAGGCGGTGAGATTGTTGTCGGCGTTGAAGTTGATGATGTACGCCGCCGTGGCGCCGGCATCGGCCTCCACCACCCGCCCTGCCGGATGGACCCGCTCGGCCACCAGATTCATGGGAGCCGACAGGATCTCGGGATCCTCGATTCGCTCGGTCTGGGCGTTGAACAGAGGACCGAAGGTCCAGCCCACGTCATCGTAGGGGCGTGGGTCGTCGGGGCTGTAGTGCTGCAGGTCCAGGAGCATGTCGGCGCCCCGGGAGTAGGGCTGATCCATGCGGACCACGTAGCTCCCCGCCGGGAAGGTCTGCTCTTCCACAGTGGCGGCGGAGCTCAGCCGGTGCACCTCCATACCGTGGCGCTGCAGGAGCTCCAGCACCCGCGCCTGCTGCCCGGGCCGGGGATCGTCGCCGGGGAAGACGTACGCCGCCGGCCCCTCCATCCGGGCCTTGGCCACCGACCGCTTGCTCTTGGTCCAGAAGTTGTTGAGGTAGTACTGCCGCTCGACAGCCACCTCGTTCATGGCGATGAGGATGGCGCTCTGCTGCAGGTTCACATTGTTGCGGATGGACCAGACCACCTCGGGGAGGGGGGTGTTGGGCCGATGCCAGGCCCGGTCCACATTGGTGCGGAGCACGTAGTCCGAGGC
>REEG01000080.1 GCA_007695195.1 Gemmatimonadales bacterium
CCCCGCAGCAGCAGACCCACGTTGTCCCCGGCCCGGCCCTCGTCCAGCAGCTTCCGGAACATCTCCACCCCCGTCACCACCGTCTTCTTCCCAGGCGCCGCGCCCAGCCCCACCATCTCCACTTCCTCGCCCGGCTTCACCACGCCCCGCTCGATCCGCCCCGTCGCCACCGTCCCACGGCCCGTGATGGTGAACACGTCCTCCACCGGCATCAGGAACGGACGGTCCGTCATCCGCTCCGGCTGCGGAATGTGCTCGTCCAGCGCCTCCATCAGCTCCTGGATGCACCCCGCATCCGGATTCTCCGGATCGTTCGCCTCCAGCGCCTTCAGCGCCGAGCCCCGGATCACCGGGATGTCGTCCCCGGGGAAGTCGTACTCGCTCAGAAGCTCCCGAACCTCCAACTCCACCAGCTCCAGCAGCTCCTCGTCGTCCACCATGTCCACCTTGTTCATGAACACGACGATGTGCGGCACGTTCACCTGGCGCGCCAGCAGGATGTGCTCCCGCGTCTGCGGCATGGGACCGTCCGCCGCGCTCACCACCAGGATCGCCCCGTCCATCTGCGCCGCACCCGTGATCATGTTCTTCACGTAGTCGGCGTGGCCCGGGCAGTCCACGTGCGCGTAGTGCCGGTTGTCCGACTCATACTCCACGTGCGACGTCGCAATCGTGATCCCCCGCTCCCGCTCTTCCGGCGCCTTGTCGATGTTCTCGAACGAGACATACTCCCCCAGCCCCTTCAACGCCTGGATCTCCGTGATCGCCGCCGTCAGCGTCGTCTTCCCGTGGTCCACGTGTCCAATGGTTCCCACGTTCACATGGGGCTTCGTCCGCTCGAATTTCGCCTTGGCCATCTTGGTCTCTTTCCTCTTTCAGGGTCCTGGTAGCTTCGCATTCAGCCCGCGCAGGAGTGCGGGGGCGATAGGATTCAGTTGCCGCCGCCCGCCTTCGTGGCGATCTCCTCGGAAACCGACTTGGGCACCTCTTCGTAGTGGGCGAACTGCATGGTGTACGCCGCCCGGCCCTGGCTCATGGAGCGCAGGGTGGTGGAGTAGCCGAACATCTCGCCCAGGGGAACCATGGCCGCAATGACCCGCGCCCCGGCACGTTCGTTCATCCCCTCCACCTTCCCGCGGCGGGAGGAGAGGTCGCCGATGATGTCCCCCATATAGTCGGCGGGGGTCACCACCTCCACCTCCATGATGGGCTCCAGCAGGATGGGCTTGGCCCGGCGCACGGCCTCCTTCAGCGCCATGGAACCGGCGATCTTGAACGCCATCTCGTTGGAGTCCACATCGTGGTACGACCCGTCGATGAGCTGAACCGCCAGGTCGATGATGGGATACCCGGCCACCACACCGGTGGACATGGCATCCTTGACGCCGGCTTCCACCGAAGCGATGTACTCCCGGGGAATAACACCACCCACGATCTTGTTCTCGAAGGCGAAGCCTGAGCCGGGCTCGCCGGGCGAGAGGTTGATGACCACATGGCCATACTGACCCCGCCCACCAGTCTGCCGGACGAACTTCCCTTCGACCTTCTCCACGGTGTTTCGCACCGTCTCACGGTACGCCACCTGGGGCCGCCCGATGTTGGCCTCGACGCCGAACTCCCGCCGCAGACGATCCACGATGATCTCCAGGTGTAGCTCGCCCATCCCCTGGATGATGGTCTGGTTCGTCTCCGGGTCCGTGTGGACGCGGAAGGTGGGATCCTCTTCGGCGAGCTTCCCGAGACCGGTGCTGAGCTTGTCCTGATCTGCCTTCGTCTTGGGCTCAATGGCCACGGCGATGACGGGCTCGGGGAAGTTCATGCTCTCCAGCACGATGGGATGATCCGGATCGCAAAGGGTGTCTCCGGTCCGTACATCCTTGAGGCCGATGGCCGCCGCGATGTCCCCGGCGTACACCTCGCTCCGCTCTTCCCGCT
Organism: Gemmatimonadales bacterium; assembly: GCA_007695195.1. Classification (GTDB taxonomy): domain Bacteria; phylum Gemmatimonadota; class Gemmatimonadetes; order Longimicrobiales; family Gaopeijiaceae; genus PWLA01. The sequence continues at coordinate 1,936 of REEG01000080.1, forward strand.
TGTTGGCGTGCATCTGCAGGATCCGACCCACCCGCTCACGCTTGTCCTGCGTGGCGTTGAAAACGTAGGACCCGGAGGGCAGCGATCCGGAGTACACCCGGAAGAAGGTCAGCTTTCCGACGTAGGGATCGGTGGCGATCTTGAACGCCAGAGCCGCGAAGGGCTCCTTGTCACCGGCCTTCCGAATCAACACTGCCGGCTCCTCGTCCTCCTCGTCGGCGCCGGGCAGGTGGCCCTCGATGGCCTCCACGTCCAGGGGCGAAGGCAGGTAGTCGATGACACCGTCCAGCAGGGCCTGCACACCCTTGTTCTTGAAAGCCGAACCGCAGAAGACCGGGAACATGTCGCCGGCCAGTGTGGCCTTCCGGATGGCGCCACGAATCTCCTCGTCGGTAAGCTCCTCGCCCTCCAGGTACTTCTCCATGAGGGCGTCGTCGTGGGCCAGGGCCTCCTCGATGACGGCCTCCCGCAGTTCGGCGCATCGACCCTGAAGGTCCTCGGGGATGTCCTCCTCGTGGAACGTGCTACCGAGCTCATCGTCGAAGATGACGGCCCGCCGGGTGATCAGGTCAATGATCCCGCGGAAGGACTCCCCACCCCCCACCGGATACTGCACCGGGTGGGCGTTGGCCTTGAGCCGATCGTGCATCATCTCGACCACGTTCTCGAAGTCGGCGCCGATGCGGTCCATCTTGTTCACGAAGGCCACCCGCGGAACGCCGTACCGATCGGCCTGCCGCCACACGGTCTCGGACTGGGGCTCCACACCGGCCACGGCGCAGAAGACCGCCACGGCACCATCGAGGACCCGCAGGGACCGCTCCACCTCGACGGTGAAGTCCACGTGCCCGGGGGTGTCGATGATGTTGATCCGGAACTCGGTATCGAACCGCTTCCAGAAGGCGGTGGTGGCGGCGGAGGTGATGGTGATGCCCCGCTCCTGCTCCTGCTCCATCCAGTCCATGGTGGCACCGCCATCGTGCACCTCGCCCATCCGATGGAGCCGCCCCGTGTAGAAGAGGATCCGCTCGGTGGTCGTGGTCTTACCGGCATCGATGTGCGCCATGATGCCGATGTTCCGGAGCTTGTCCAGCGAGGTCTGCCTGGGCATCGATCTATCCCTGCGTTGCCATTTGTTTCAGTTCCACTGCGCACGAACGCGCAGAGGGGTGAGGCCCCCTGCGCGCCGCGATGGGTGGTGCGGGGTTGACTACCAGCGGTAGTGGGCGAACGCCTTGTTGGCTTCGGCCATCCGGTGGACGTCGTCCTTCTTCTTGATGGTAGAACCCTCGTTGCGGGCCGCTGCCATCAGTTCCTGCGCAAGCCGCTCCGCCATGCTGCGCTCGCGGCGGGACCGGGAAAACCCGATGAGCCACTTGATGGCCAGAGCGGTGCGGCGCTCAGGCCGAACCTCCATGGGCACCTGGTAGGTGGCACCACCGACCCGCCGGCTCTTGACCTCCAGAGCGGGCTTGGCGTTCTGCAGAGCCTGGTTGAAGATCTGCAGGCCAGGCTGACCCGCCTTCTCCTCGATGACGTCCATGGCTTCGTAGAAGATGGACTCGGCGGTGGACTTCTTTCCGCCCAACATGAGGTTGTTTATGAACTTCAGCACGGTGGGGGACTCGAACCGCGCATCACCCCCCGCGACGTGCTGACCACCCCTGGAACGACGACTCATTTCTTCTCAATCCTTGGACCCGGGAACACTCGGTTGTGCCCGTCAGCTCTTGGGCTTCTTCGCACCGTACTTGGACCGACCCTGCCGGCGATCGCTCACGCCCGAGGCGTCCAGCGTCCCCCGGATCGTGTGATAACGAACACCCGGAAGGTCCTTGACCCGGCCACCGCGAATCAGGACGATGGAGTGCTCCTGCAGATTGTGACCCTCACCGGGGATGTACGAGGTCACCTCGTATCCGTTGGTGAGCCGGACACGAGCCACCTTACGGAGCGCCGAGTTGGGCTTCTTCGGGGTGGTTGTGTAGACCCGGGTACAGACACCGCGCTTCTGGGGGTTCCCCTGCAGCGCCGGAGTCTTGTTCTTCTTCGTCACCTTCTTGCGGCCCTTCCGCACGAGCTGACTGATCGTTGGCATTCGGCTCACATCCCTTTGGTCAAAAAACCGCGCCGGCCGACCTGCCGCAGCGCGGGGAGTCCTGGTCCCACCGGGTGCGAAGGCACGTGGCGGGAGTCGCTCACGAGAGCCTTCGTGGTAGAGACTGGAAAAGCTATAGGACTCTCCGGGCCGTGTCAACGGGGCAGGGCGTGCGGGGAAACGGGACTGGCGCCGGGGCGGGGTGGGGCCCGGCGACCCTGTCGCCCCTATTCCTTGCACGTGCCCGGCCAGGCCGGTAGGCTCATCCACCTGAAGGATCCCACTGTGCCATGGAGGTGGTATGACCAAGCCAGACCCCCCGGGGAGGCCCGCAGTTCCGGACCTGTCGGAAAGCGCGGGGATACTCGGTCAGGAAGACGGGTCGCGCCCCGTGCTGCGCCTCCTGGAAGCGCTCGGGCGGGGGCTGGGGGTGGATCGGGTGCACGTGGCCGAATTTGTGAACCATGGACGCTATCTGGACGGTGTGTACGAATGGAACGCACCCGGGCTTCGGCCGGCCTTCCCAGAGACGCGCCGGCTCCCCTTGCAGGCCTTTCCGTGGTGGATGGATGGCCTGGAAGAGGCTTTGGAGACGGGGAGGGGGCTCCGGATTTCAGCGCCATCCGATGTGCCCGAAGATGCCACGGCCGAGCACACTCTCATGGAGGAAAGTGGGGCGCGGGCCATTCTGGCCCTGCCCCTCGCCGGGCCATCGCTGGGTCTGGTGGGTTTCCTGGCCTTCGTCCACACCGGTCGCGGTCGGAACTGGACCGACGAGGAAGTGCGCGCCGTGTCTCCATCGGCGTACCTTCTGGCAAGGAGGCTGGAATCCGGAGCGCTTCTCCGCCAGCGCGACTCCCTGGCCGAGCAGGTCAGTCGCCTCGAAGAGGTGGGAGGGATCGGGGTCTGGGAGTTCGATCCCGGTAGCGGCTACACCTTCTGGTCGCCGGTGGCGCACCGCATCCTCCGACTTCCCGGCTATCTCCCGGACCCCACCCTCTTCGACTTCTTCAAGCGGGTGCATCTGGCTGACCGTGACCGGGCCCGCCGGGTGATCCTGCGGATCCTCGATGACGACCAACCCTTCACCCTGGAATGCCGCCTCATCCCTGCCGACGGATCCGAGGACCGGGTCCGGTACGTGGAGATCCGGGGGGAGGTGGTCACCCGACCCTCGGAGGGGCGGCGCATCGCCGGAACGCTTCGGGATTTGACACTTAGCAGGAGGCTGGAAGAGGAGCTGACCCGCTCCCAGCGCCTTGAAACGGTGGGGAAGCTGGCCGGAGGGATAGCCCACGATTTCAACAACCTGCTCGCCGTCATCCAGGCCAATGGTGAACTCCTGCTGGCCACCGGGGGGGTTCGGCCGGACGGGGAAGAAGACGTGGAGCAGATTCTCGGCGCGGCCCGCTCCGGCGCCGCCCTGACCAACAAGCTCCTCTCCTTTGTGGGAACCCGTTCCCGCAGGGGCGGGCCGGTAGAGGCGAACTGGTTGATCGGAGGAGTGGAACGCATCCTGGGGCGGCTTCTCCCGGAGCACATCCAACTGGTGGTGGAAACCGGTCGCGATGTGGCCATGGTGGCCATGGACGGGGAAGAACTCGAACAGGTCATCATGAATCTGGCCCTCAACGCCCGCGATGCCATGGCGGAGTCGGGAGGCATCATGCACATACGAAGTCACCGGATCCACCTCGGCGATCCCCACGTCCTCTCGCCGGGCCAGTCCATCAATGCCGGTGAGTATGCCGTGATCACAGTGGAGGACCAGGGGCACGGGATGGGTCCCGACGTCCGAAGTCGGATCTTCGAGCCCTTCTTCACAACCCGGATGAAGGGAGAGGGGCGCGGTCTCGGCCTCTCCACCGCCTTCGGGGTGATCCAGCAGGCAGGGGGCGGCATCGAGGTGGACAGTTCCCCGGGCCGGGGGAGCGTGTTCCGGGTGTATCTTCCGGTGGATTGACGGGGGGGATGGGCACCATCGTTCCGGTATGAGCCACGGGCCCGGAGGACGCTGTGTCCCCCGGGCCCGCTTGTCCTGCCCACCATCCCGGCACCAGTCATGAGCCGGATCGGTCCCGCCTCCGGCGTCAGTCCACGCCGGCCGCCTCTTCCAGCCCAGGGATCAGGCCGCCCGGATCTGTGAGGGGAAGGATCTCCTCGTCGTAGTAAGTCTCGTCCACCATGAACTCGATGTCCGAGTACCGGTGCACCCCCGTTCCCGCCGGGATCAGGTGCCCGATGATGATGTTCTCCTTGAGACCCTTCAGGTCGTCCCGTGCGCCCCGCACCGCCGCGTCGGTAAGGACACGGGTCGTCTCCTGGAAGGAAGCGGCCGAGATGAAGCTCTCGGTGGTGAGGCTCGCCTTGGTGATCCCCAGGAGGAGGGGCTCGGACCGAGCCGGTTTCCCTCCGTTCCGCAGAATCGCCTGGTTCACCTCGCGGAACTCCACCCGATCCACATGCTCGCCTTCCAGCAGATCGGTGTCGCCGGGATCGCTGATCCGGACCTTCTGAAGCATCTGGCGCACGATCACACCGATGTGCTTGTCGTTTATCTTCACGCCCTGGAGACGGTACACCTCCTGGATCTCATTCAGGAGGTACTCCTGCACCGCCCGCGGCCCCTTGATGCGCAGGATGTCGTGGGGGTTGATGGGCCCCTCGGAGAGGCGGTCCCCTGCCCGCACCACGTCACCCTCGTGGACCCGCATGTGCTTTCCGACCGGGACCTCGTAGGTGCGCTCAGCGCCCGTATCCGGTCCGATGATGACCTCGCGCTTGCCTCGCTTGATGTCGCCGAACCGGACGTGTCCATCGATCTCGGTGATGACCGCCGGATCCTTCGGACGGCGTGCCTCGAAGAGCTCGGCCACCCGGGGCAGCCCCCCGGTGATGTCCCGGGTCTTGTAGGCCTCCCGGCTGATCTTGGCCAGCGACTGACCCGGCTCCACGGCCTGGCCGTCCTTCACCATGACCTGAGCCCCCACCGGGACGATGTACTCCCGTACCTTCTCCCCGTCCTTCGCCTTGTCCCAGAGCTGAATGGTGGGGTGGAGCTTCTTGTTCCGGTCTTCGATGATGACCATCTGACGACGCCCGGTGGACTCGTCCAACTCCTCCCGCATGGTCTGGTCCTCGACGATGTCCATGAAGCGGACCACACCGAGGGCGTCGGCCACGATGGGCTCGGAATAGGGATCCCAGCTGAAGAGTAGGTCCCCAACTTCGATCTCGTCGCCCTCGTTCACCATGAGAGTCGCGCCGTACGGCACGGACAACCGGCTCCGAACCTGCCCGCTGCCGGTCTTCATGAGGATCTTCCCTTCCCGCGAGGTGACGATCCGGTCTTCGGCGGCCGTCTCCACGGTGCTCACCCGCTCCAGCGCGATGGTCCCGTCCATCTTGGACTTGCGCTGGGTCTGGGCGGCGATGCGGGACGCCGTCCCGCCGATGTGGAAGGTTCGAAGAGTAAGCTGGGTTCCCGGCTCTCCGATGGACTGGGCGGCCAGGATGCCCACGGCCTCTCCGATGTCCACCCGGGCCATGGTGGCCAGATTCCGTCCGTAGCACATCTGACACACCCCGCGCCGCGACTCACAGGTGAGTACGGAGCGGATCTTCACCGCCTGGATCCCGGCGGCCTCCACGGCGTCGGCGGCCACCTCATCAATCATCTGGCCGGCCTCCACCAGGAGCTCGCCGTCCAGCGGATCCACCACCTCTTCCAGCGCCACATTCCCCACGATCCGGTCGCGGAGCGGCTCGATGATGTCCTCGCCCTCCTTCAGCGCCGTCATCTCGAGGCCCAGGATCGTACCGCAATCCTCCTCGGTGATGGTCACGTCCTGCGCCACATCCACCAACCGTCGCGTCAGGTACCCGGCGTCGGCGGTCTTGAGGGCCGTATCGGCCAGCCCCTTCCGCGCGCCGTGGGTGGAGATGAAGTACTCCACCACACTGAGCCCCTCCCGGAAGTTGGACTTGATGGGGCTCTCGATGATCTCGCCGATTCCACCGGTGAGCTTCTTCTGCGGCTTGGCCATGAGGCCCCGCATTCCGGCGAGCTGCCTCATCTGATCCCGGTTCCCTCGGGCGCCGGAGATCATCATCATGTAGACCGGGTTGAATCCACCCTTGGAACGCTCGAGGCGCCGCACCATGGCGTCGGCCACGTCATTGTTGGCGTGGGTCCAGGTGTCGATAACCTTGTTGTAGCGCTCGCCGTTGGAGATGAACCCCGAGGCGTACGCCCGCTGGAATCGGGCTACCTGCTCTTCGGCGTCCCGGAGGATCTCCAGCTTCTCCGGCGGGATCTGCATGTCCTCAATCCCCACGCTCAGCCCCCCGAGGGTGGCGTAGCGGAAACCGAAGTCCTTCAGGTTATCCAGGAACTCGGTGGTCTCCTTGAGGCCTACCCCCGTGAAGCACTCGAACACCAGATCGCCCAACTCCCGCTTCCCGAAGGTGTAATTCCGGTACCCGATGGTGTCGGGGATGATGGAGTTGAAGAGGACCCGGCCCACGGTGGTCCGGAGCCACTTCCCGGCCCGGCGGTCCGCCTCGCCCTCTTCCAGCATGGCCTCGTCGAAGTGCTGACGGGGGAACCAGTACCAGCACAGGGAGTGGAAGGTCACCCGCTCCTGCACCAGCGCCATCTCCACGTCGGCATAGCTCCCGAAACGCGGTGCGTCGGCAAAGGCCTCGTCCAGGACCTCGTCCGCCTTGATGCGAGCGGCCCGCCCCGCGTTGGCGTCCCGAACCACGCGCTCGGCGTTCTGGATGCTCGTTGGGGCCTTGGTGAGATAGAAGGACCCGATGACCATGTCCTGCGTCGGAGACGCCACCGGCCGACCGTTGGACGGCAACAGGATGTTGTTGGACGACAGCATGAGCACCCGTGCCTCCAACTGCGCCTCGAAGGAGAGGGGCAGGTGGACCGCCATCTGGTCGCCGTCGAAGTCCGCGTTGAATGCGGCGCAAACCAGCGGATGCACGCGGATCGCCTTCCCCTCCACCAGGACCGGCTCGAAGGCCTGGATCCCGAGCCGGTGAAGGGTGGGCGCCCGGTTCAGAAGCACCGGGTGATCCCGGATGATGTCTTCGAGCACCTCGTAGACGGCGGGCTCTTCCTTCTCCACGATCTTCTTGGCGCGCTTCACCGTCTCGGCTTCGCCCCGCCGCTCCAGTTCATGGATGATGAAGGGCTTGAAGAGCTCCACCGCCATGGCCTTGGGCAGCCCGCACTGATGGAGCTTGAGCTCCGGACCCACCACGATGACCGAACGCCCCGAGTAGTCCACCCGCTTCCCCAGGAGGTTCTGCCGGAAGCGACCCTGCTTCCCTTTCAGCATGTCGGACAGCGACTTGAGGGGACGCTTTCCCCGACCCCGGATCGCCTTGGAGCGGCGACCGTTGTCGAAGAGGGCATCCACCGCCTCCTGCAGCATGCGCTTCTCGTTGCGCAGGATGACCTCCGGCGCGCGCATGTCGATGAGCTTCTTGAGCCGGTTGTTCCGGTTGATGACCCGGCGGTAGAGGTCGTTCAGGTCCGAGGTGGCGAAGCGGCCGCCGTCCAGGGGCACCAGGGGACGCAGGTCCGGTGGAATGACCGGCACCACGTCCATGACCATCCACTCGGGCCGGTTGCGACCGTCCGGGGACTTGCCGGAATTGCGCAGCGCATCCACCACCTTGAGGCGCTTGAGCTTCTTCTTCTTCCGGTGCTGGGATGTCTCGGTCTTGATCTCATTCCGGAGCCAGGTCGCCAGACGATCGAGCCCCTTTCCGTCGGAGTTCTTGTAGTGCATTCCCCGCTCGGGGGAGTCCAGCATCTTCAGGAGGGTCCGTACGGCCTCGGCCCCGATCTCTGCCTGGAAGTCCTCATCGCCCTCCTCCCGGGCCTTCACGCGCAGGTCGTAGTACTCGTCCTCATCCAACAGATCCAGGAACTCAAGGTCCTGCTTCCCCGGGTGGGTTACCACGTAGTTGGCGTAGTAGATCACCTTCTCCAGGTCCCGGAGCGACATCCCCACCAGGTACCCGAGCTGGGAGGGGAGGGTCTTGAAGAACCAGATGTGGCACACCGGCACGGCCAGCTCGATGTGGCCCATCCGCTCACGGCGCACCTTGGAGAGGGTGACCTCCACCCCACACCGGTCACAGACGTGGCCCCGGAATCGGATCCTCTTGAACTTTCCGCAGTGGCACTCCCAGTCCTTGACCGGACCGAAGATGCGCTCACAGAAGAGTCCGTCCTTCTCCGGCTTGAAGGACCGGTAGTTGATGGTCTCGGGCTTGGTGACCTCGCCGTACGACCAGCTGCGGATCTCGTCGGCCGACGCGATACGGAGCTGGATGAAGTCGAAGTCCGAGCCGCGGGATTCCCTGGACCGGGGAAAGTCGATCATGCGTTCGATTCCCGAATAGAAGTGACGTTCTGCGAAGACGATGGGGCAACCGGCGGCCCGTCAGGGGCCGCCGGGAGGGCGATCCCCACGCCTATTCGTTCGACCCCAGCTCGACGGAAAGGCCGAGGGCCTGGAGTTCCTTCACCAACACATTGAACGATTCCGGCACGCCGGGATCGGGGAGGTTCTCTCCCTTCACGATGGCCTCGTACACCTTGGAGCGACCACTCACGTCGTCGGACTTGACAGTGAGGATCTCCTGCAGCGTATGGGCGGCGCCGTAAGCTTCCAGCGCCCAGACCTCCATCTCCCCGAAACGCTGCCCGCCGAACTGGGCCTTCCCGGCCAGCGGCTGCTGCGTGACCAGGGAGTAGGGCCCGATGCTCCGGGCGTGGATCTTGTCGTCCACCAGGTGGGCCAGCTTCAGCATGTACATGGTCCCCACCGAAACGGGGAAGTCGAGTTGCTGGCCGCTGCGACCGTCGCGGAGCCAGATCTTGCCATCGGGGCGGACGCCGGAGCGAAGCATGATCTCCACCACCGCTTCATCGAGACCCGCCTTCACCTCCTTGGCCCCCTTCATGGCCGCCACCGCCGGGAAGGCCTCTTTCAGCGAGATCCCGTCGCGCTTGGCCCACTCCTCAGCGGCGCTCCGGACGAAGGCGGCCACGGCCTGTACCTCAGCCGCCTCCTCGTCGGGAAGATCCGTGGAGAGGTAGGCATCCAGGGAGGCCCCAAGCCCGCGAGCCGCCAACGGGTCCTCATCGGCACCGTTGGTGAGCGGCTGTCCGGCGGCGGGGTTCGCCTCCACCTTCCGCGAGGCCCAGATGAGGCGCCGGAGCGCATCCATGTCCCGGAACGGAACCGATGTGTTGAGCCCCTGGGCATCGGAGAGCCAGGCCAACCCGGCAAGCTTGATGAGGAGGCCGATCTCGTTCTCCGACGCTCCCTGGAAGACCGGGGTCTTCGCCTCGAAGCCCAGGACGTTGGCGGCCCAGCCCAGGTGGGTCTCCAGCACCTGACCCACATTCATCCGTGACGGCACGCCCAGGGGGTTCAGGACGATGTCCACCGAGGATCCATCGGGAAGGAACGGCATGTCCTCTTCCGGCGCGATCCGGGCGATAATGCCCTTGTTCCCGTGGCGACCGGCCATCTTGTCCCCCACGGCGATCTTCCGCTTCTCGGCGATGTACACCTTTACCAACTGAACCACCCCGGGGGGGAGTTCGTCGGGCTGGAAGACCTTGTCGATCTGCTCCTCGGTGCGGGACCGGACGCTCTCGATGCGACTCTGGGCCTCGTCCACCAGGCGGCGAATGCGCTCCGATACCTCCTTGTTTTCCACCTTGAGGGTGGCCAGGTCGGCGTCCCGGGGCTTGAACGTTTCCAGATCCCCCTTGGTGAGCTTGGTGCCCTCGGGGATCAGGGGCTCCACCGTGCCACGCTTCAGACAGAGCGCCACGGTCTGGAGGTCGAGCAACTCCCTGAGTTCCTCGTCCCGGGCCTCGCTGATGCGCTGGATCTCGTCGCGCTCCCACTGCCGGAGTTCACCGATCCGGGCCCCATGCTCCTTCTCGAGAAGTGGGTCGTCGATGCGGCGGCTGAAGACCTTCACATCGATGATGTCACCGCTCATCCCCGGAGGAATCCGGAGTGACGAATCCTTCACGTCCTTCGCCTTCTCGCCGAAGATGGCGGTGAGCAGCTTCTCTTCGGGAGAGAGCTCGGTCTCACCCTTGGGTGTGATCTTCCCGGCCAGGATGTCCCCGGCCTTGACCCGGGCTCCGATGCGGACGATGCCGCGTTCGTCCAGATCGGTGAGGGCGTCCTCGGCCACATTGGGGATCTCGCGGGTGATCTCCTCCATCCCCCGCTTCGTGTCCCGAACGTGAAGCTCCAGCTCCTGGATGTGGATGGAGGTGAGGACGTCATCCTTCACCAGACGCTCCGACAGGACGATGGCGTCCTCGAAGTTGTATCCGAACCAGGGCATGAAGGCCACCACCAGATTCCGCCCCAGGGCCAACTCTCCATGATCGGTGGAGGGCCCGTCGGCCAGGATCTCCCCGGCGTCCACCTTCTGCCCCTTCCGGACCAGGGGACGCTGGTTGATGGCGGTATCCTGGTTGGTGCGCCAGAACTTCTTGAGCCGGTAGCGGTCGAACTGGGCCAGCTTCGCCAGCGGCCGATTCGCCTCCTTGGCCTGAACCGTCCCGGTGTCCACCACGATCTCGTCGGCGGTGACTCGGATCACTTCCCCGCCCCGCCGCGCCGTGATGACTGCGCCGGAGTCGCGGGCCACCTTCGCTTCGAGCCCGGTGCCCACCTGGGGCGCGTCGGTGAAGAGGAGGGGAACGGCCTGCCGCTGCATGTTGGAGCCCATGAGGGCCCGGTTGGCGTCGTCGTGCTCCAGGAAGGGGATGAGCGCCGCCGCCACCGACACGAGCTGGTCGGTGGCCACGTCCATGTAGTCGATGCGCTCCGGCGCCAGGAGGGGGAAGTCACCCCGCTCCCGGCACAGGATGAACTCGTTGACGAAGCTGCCGTCGGGGTTCAGGGGTGCGTTGGCCTGGGCGATCCGCACCTCTTCCTCCTCATTCGCCGAGAGCCACTCGATGTCGTCGGTGACCTTCCCGTCCACCACCTTCCGGTACGGCGTCTCGATGAAGCCGAGTTCGTTCACCCGTGAGTTGGTGGTGAGCGACGAGATGAGGCCGATGTTGGGACCTTCCGGGGTCTCCACCGGGCAGAGGCGCCCGTAATGGGAGTAATGCACGTCGCGGACCTCGAAGCCGGCGCGCTCCCGGGAGAGTCCGCCCGGGCCCAGCGCCGAGACCCGGCGCTTGTGGGTCATCTCACCCAGCGGATTCGTCTGATCCATGAACTGGGAGAGCTGCGACGACCCGAAGAAGGCCTGGATCACAGCCGAGACGGTCCGGGCGTTCACCAGATCGTCGATGGAGATCTTCTCGGGATCGGTGTTGATGGACATCCGCTCCCGAACCAGACGCGCCATGCGAGAGAGCCCCACCGAGAGCTGGTTGGCGATGAGCTCACCCACCGTGCGCACCCGCCGGTTGCCCAGATGGTCGATGTCGTCGGTGAAACCACGTCCCTCGCTCAATTCGATGAGGTAGCGCAGGATGGCGACAAAGTCGTCCCGGGTCAGGACCGTGGTGCTCCGGCTGACGTCCAGGCCCAGCCGCTGGTTGATCTTGTACCGACCCACACGGCCCAGATCGTACCGCTTCGGATTGAAGAAGACCCGCTCAAGGGCCTCCCGGGCCGTCTCTACATTGGGCGCCTCTCCGGGTCGGAGGAGCGAGTAGATGGCGTACAGCGCCTCCTCCTCGGTGGAAGTTGGATCCTTGGCAATGGTCCGCTTGGGGATGGGGCTCTGACCCCGCTCCGAGGGTCCGGTGGAGCGGTACACGGAGATCACACCGACTTCGGCGCGCTGCAGACGCTTGAGCACGTCCAGATCCAGCTCGGTACCGTGATCCACCAGGATCTCGCCGGTCTCCCCATCCACCACCTCCCGCGCCAGGACGAGACCTTCCAGCTCCGATCCGACCTGCAGGTGGGACTCGTTGATCGTCACCTCATCGGCGCCGAAGAAGAGCCCGTAGATGTCCGCGTCGGTGCCGAACCCGAAGGCCCGGAGCAGCGCGGTGGCCGGGAACTTCTTCTTCTTGTCGATGTGGACGTAGCAGATGTCGTTGATGTCGATGGTGAACTCGACCCACGACCCGCGGAAGGGGATGATCCGGGCGCTGTTCAGCCGGGATCCGTTGGGGTGGATGTTCTCTTCAAACACCACCCCCGGGGAGCGGTGGAGCTGGCTCACCACAACGCGCTCGGCGCCGTTGATGATGAAGGTGCCCAGCTCGGTGAGGAGCGGCAGGTCCCCCAGGTACACTTCCTTCTCAATGATGTCCTTGGGACGCCGCTCACCTTCCTCCAGCTCTTCCCAGACGATGAGGCGCAGCGTCGCCTTGAGGGGCGACGCGAACGTCATGTCGCGCTCGATGCACTCCTCCACCGAGTACTTGGGGTCGCCCAGTTCGGCGGACACGTACTCCAGGGTGAAGTTGTCATTGACGTCGGAGATGGGAAAAATCTCCCCAAAAACCCGATCCAGACTGAAATCCCACTGCTGCTCCGGATCTTCCTGTTGTTCAATGAGCTTTTCGAAGGAGCGGAGCTGAACATCGAGCAGGTTGGGCATCGGCATCACCGGGTGGAGCTTGGCGAAGTCCATCACCGGCCGAGACGTATTCCGAAGTTCCAACTGGGACCCCCTTGAAGGACCGGATCCGGGAAGATCCGGAGAGGTGAAACGCAAAAGCGGGCAAGCGCTGAGATCCCCGGCGCACGCAGTGGCGCCGGGGATCCGCACAGGCCCAGTTCATCGACCCGGGAAGACGGGCCGGCCGCCGCGCTCACGCCACGGCCGACCCGTCCATGCAATCCCCGGCGCTATTGGACACCGGGGATGAGTTGACGTTCCCGGCTTACTTCAACTCGACGGAGGCGCCCTGCTCCTCCAGCTTGGCCTTGACCTGCTCGGCCTCGTCCTTGGTGACGGCTTCCTTCACCGTGGACGGAGCGCTGTCCACCAGCTCCTTGGCCTCCTTGAGGCCCAGGCTGGTGACCTCGCGGACCACCTTGATGACCTGGATCTTCTTTCCGCCCACCGCGGTCAGGACGACATCGAACTCGTCCTTCTCCTCTTCGGCGGCCTCGGCGCCAGGCGCGGCTGCGGCCGGGGCGGCTGCGGCCACGGCGGTGACGTTGAACTTCTCCTTGAACGCGTCTACAAACTCGGCGAGCTCCAGAACCGTCATGTTCCCGATGGTCTCGAGCAGTTCTTCCTGCTTGGTAGCCATTACCAGTGTCTCCTTGATGATCCCGGACTCAAACCGGGGAGTTGGGCTTGCTCACCTTCCCGCGAACCTGCGTCCGACCGACGACCGGCCCCCGGACTCGCGGAAGGAACGACTGGGGCATCCGTGTTTCGGATTACCCCTCTTCCGCCTTCTTCTCGCGAAGGGCGTCCAGAAGTCCAGCGGTCTCCTGCAGCTTCGCCTGCAGCACTCCGGCCAGGCTCGCCATGGGCGCTTCCAGCGCACCGGCCAGCTGAGCCAGAAGCTCATCGCGGGAAGGCAGGGTGGCGAGGCGCTTGAACTGGCCCTCCGCCACCACCTGCTGATCCAGGATCCCCACCTTGAAGACGGGGCGATCGCCGTGCTGCTTGGCGAACTCGGTCAGCGCCTTGGCCGGTCCCACCGGCCCCTCCCCGGCCAATACCACGGCCGTGGGACCCTTCAAATGCTCCGAAAGATCCGGCAGGTCCATCTCGGACGCCTCAAGCGCCCGCTTGAGGAGCCGGTTCTTCACCACCAGATAGTCGGCTCCCGACTCGTGGAGCCGGTCGCGAAGGACGGTGATGGACTTCACGTCCAGACCGCTGAAGTCGGTCAGGTACAGGACCGGAGCCTCATTCAGCCGGGTCCGGAAATCGGCGACGAAGGACTCCTTGTCAGCGCGCTTCATCACAGCCTCCGGCGGTAGAGGGTGGGCTCCACGGCGACACCCGGCCCCATGGTGCTGGAGATGGTGACGCTCTGAATGTACCCACCCTTGGCGGCGGCGGGACGGGCGCGGATGATGGATTCCATGAACGCGCCCAGGTTCTCCTCGAGCTTCTCCAGGTCGAAGGAGATCTTTCCGATGGGTGCGTGCACGTTTCCGGTCTTGTCGACGCGGAACTCGATCTTACCGGCCTTGATCTCGGAGACGGCGCGACCCACATCCATGGTCACCGTGCCGGCCTTGGGCGTCGGCATGAGCCCCCGTGGGCCCAGGATGCGGCCCAACGGACCGACCTTCCCCATCTGATCGGGCGTTGCCACCACCACATCGAAGTCCAGCCACCCTTGCTGGATCTGTTGGACGTAATCGGTGCCGACGAAATCGGCGCCGGCCTCTTCGGCTTCCTTGGCCTTCTCTCCCTCGGCGATCACCAGGACCCGTTGGGTCTTACCGGTGCCGTGGGGAAGGACGACGGTACCCCGGACGATCTGATCGGCCTTCCGCGGATCGACGGAGAGTCGCGTGGCAACCTCCACGGACTCGTCGAACCGGGCGAAGGAGAGCTCCTTCACCAGTTCCAGCGCCTCACCGGGCTGGAATCGGACGCCGACCGGGACCTTCTCCCGGGCGTCACGATATTTCTTTCCCTGTCTGGGCATCATCGATGAACCGACCAGTGTCATCCTCCCACCCGTGGCGGTTCGCAGCGGGTGGTTCAACGGACGCCGGCCCCATGTGGACCGGACAAAGGTGCCCGCCTCCCCGAAACTGGGGTCGGCGGGCACAGGTAGGAGGATCAGGTCAATCTGCGACCTGGATCCCCATGCTCCGGGCCGTCCCGGCGATCATCCGGATCGCCGCATCCACGTCCCGTGCGTTGAGATCGTTCATCTTCACCTCGGCGATCTCCTTGAGCTGATCCCGCGTCACCGTAGCCACCTTGGTCCGGTTCGGAATGGACGATCCCTTGTCCAGACCTGCCGCCTTCTTGAGCAGCACCGGCGCCGGCGGCGTCTTGGTGATGAAGGTGAAGGACCGATCGGCGAAGACCGTGATCTCCACGGGGATCGTGGTCCCGGCCTGCTGCTGGGTCCGGGCGTTGAACTGCTTGCAGAACTCCATGATGTTCACGCCGTGGGCGCCCAGCGCCGGCCCCACCGGAGGCGCAGGATTGGCCTGCCCGCCGGTCACATGCAGCTTGATGAACCCCGTTACCTTCTTCGCCATCGCTCACATCCTCGTGCGCCTCTGGGCGCGACATGGTTTCAATCTGGAAAACCGGAATCCGGCGGCCGTTCTGGAACGGCCCCGCCGGCTGGCTCAGTACCCCTTCAACTGGGAGAAGTCGAGCTCCACCGAGGTGGGGCGTCCGAACAAGGAGACTTCAACCTTCACCTTCCCCTTGTCGGCGTAGACCTCCTGAATGGTGCCCGAGAAGTCGGTGAAGGGTCCGGAGACCACCTCCACAACCTGACCGGCACGGAACGGCACCTCCTCCTTCTCCGGTTCCTCGCCCTCGACCTTGACCCCCAGGATCTTGTTGATCTCTTCTTCCCGAAGGGGCTGGGGGTCCCGACCGCTCCCCACGAACTTGATGACACCCTGCACACTGTTCACCAGATGCCGGGTGCGGTCGTTGAGAACCATCTTGACCAGAACGTAACCCGGGTAGAGGCGCTTGGTGACCTCCACGCGCTTCCCGTTCTTGATCTCCATCACTTCCTGCGTGGGAACCAGGACCTCCTGGAGCTCCCGATCCTCCGGTGTCTCGCCGGGCTCCTCTTCGATCTTCCGTTGGATCAGTCGCTGGACCTTGTTCTCGTGGCCCGAGTAGCTCTGAACCGCATACCACTTAGCCTCCGCCATGATCGAGCCTCAAGCTCCGAAGATTCCCATGATGATATCGATGAAGAAGCGGGAGGCCACATCCATTCCCCAGATGATCATGGCGACGATCAGACAGAAGACGATGACCACCAGGGTGGCATTCTTCAGCTGAGGCCAATCGGGCCATGTGACACGCTGGAGTTCGGTCCAGCACTCCTGGACGAACTCGTTGGCCCGCTTGATCTGGGTGACCATGTCGACCTTTTCGGGGGTTGCGGGTCTGGAAGAGAACCGAGGGGGGCATCCCCCCGGGGGCGGCCCCATGGGCGGCCTCCGGGGGGAATGTAACCCGCCTCGTTACTCGATGATCTCGGTGACGACGCCGGCGCCCACGGTGCGGCC
>REEG01000044.1 GCA_007695195.1 Gemmatimonadales bacterium
GGAGAAGCCATGAAGATCCTCATCTACGGCGCCGGACCCATGGGGTCCCACATGGCCGCTCGCCTTCACGAAGCCGGGGCCGATGTCACCCTCCTGGCCCGGGGAAGCCGCCTGGCCCAACTCCGGAACCGTGGCGTGATCCTGGAAGACGCCATGAGCGGAAGGCGCGAGACTCACAAGGTCCCCACCACCGCAGGCCTCGATCCCGAGGATCCCTACGACCTCATCGTGGTGGCCATGCGCAAGTCCATGGCCCGGAACATACTCCCCATCCTGGCGGGGCACCGCGGCTCCGGCACGATCCTCTTCCTCATGAACAACGCAGCCGGCCCGGGCGAGTGGGTGGAGACGCTGGGAGCCGAGCGGGTCATGGTGGGAATCCCCACCTCAGGCGGGTACCGGGAGGGCGAGGTCATGCGCATCCTCGCCGTCCCCCACGCCCCTCTCCCCATCGGGGAAGTGGATGGACGAAGGACCGAACGTGCTCAGGCCGTGGCGGAGGTACTGGGCGCCATGAAGGACACCTGGGTGCAGGTTCGATCCGATATGGACGCCTATCTGGTGAGTCATGTGGGAGCGCTGGCCGGAAACATGGGACTGTTCGCCGCCGGGCTGGATCCCACACGCTTTGCCCGCACCCGGGACGCCATCGTACTGGGTCTCCGGGCGCAGGAAGAAGCCTTCCGAGCCCAGGAGGCGGCAGGGATACCGGTCCGACCTTCGTACCTGAAGGCCCTGACCTGGATTCCGGAACCGCTTCTCGCCGCCGGGATGCGGCCCGTCATCACATCCACCTTCTTCGAGGTGGGGCTTCTTGGCCACGCCCGGGTGGCCCGGGACGAGATCGAGGAGTTGCTGGCCGACTTCCGGATGCGCGTGGCCCACGGCGGGGTGCCCACCCCGTGCCTGGATCGCCTGGAGGCGCACCTCACGGGAGGTCGGGGACCACTTCCCCAGGGGCAGAAGGACATTCCCCTCCGGTGGGCGGGAACCCTGGGGCTCGCCGCCGGGGTGGCGGCGGGGGTGGGGCTCGGACTTCTGGCCCGGAAACGACTGCGGGGGGGCTGAACGCCCCCCCGCTTGATGTTGCCGTAAACGGATCCTGCCGTCAGCGCTCCAGCGACGCGTCCGCGTCGGCCGTGGGCGGCGGCGGCACGTCGTCCCGTGCCTCCTTCACATAGTGATCGAGCCAGGCGATCCACCGCGTCCACATATCCAGGAGCGTCTCCCGAGCCACCTGCCCATGACCTTCGTAGGGGTACATGTACAGCGAAGAGGTCTTCCCGAGCCCGTTCAGGGCATGGAAGAGGCGCCACGAATTGTCCGGGAAGGTTCCCACGTTCTGATCGTCGTCGCCGTGGTACACCAGAAGCGCGCCATGGAGGCGCTCGGCCCACAGGAAGGGCGACATTTCGGTGTAGGTCTCCCGCGACTCCCACAGCAGCCGGGGCTCACGCTGGAAGCCCATGGGGGTCAGGAGTCGGTTGTTGTTGGGGGCCCCGGCGATGCCGGCCCGGAAGAAGGGCGTACGCACCATGGCGTTGATGGTACCGAACCCGCCGTAGGAGTGACCGCCCAGCGACATGCGGTCCCGGTCCACGTATCCCTCCCGCGACGCCAGATCGATGACCGCCAGATGGTTCGCGATCATGTCGGGGACGAAGCTGTCGTTCATCCGACCGGACGGTCCCACAATGGGGTGCTCCGGCTGGAGCACGGCGTAGCCGGCAAGGGTGAAGATCTCGGCTGAGCGAGTGCCCACCATCGGGAAGCGGTTGATGTTCAGGTTCGCCGCTGCGTCATCCAGCGACTTCTGGTTCTCGTGCTCCCGCGGGTAGAACCAGATCATCCCGGGGAGGGGCTCTCCGTTCCAGTCCGCGGGCAGGGTGACCTGCATATTGAACTCGATGCCGTCGGCCCTGCGCACCCGGTGGTGCTCCCGGCGAGCCGCCGTCAGGGTGGGGGTCAGGTCGCGGTTCTCGGTGAGTTGGCGCTCGCTCCCGCCGGCCACCTGTCGGATGAAGCCGTTGGGGACCTCAGTGGGGCTCTCCCGGGTGACAGCCACCCGGTTCGCGTCGTCGTCCAGGATCGCCGTCACCCGCTCAAAAGCGTCGGCCCGGCTCTCGAAGATGCGCTCCGACTCACCGGTCCGGATTGCCACCCGGTCCAGGAAGGGACGCGGTGCCACCTCCAGGGGATTCTCATCCCGCACCATCCCGGACAGGAAGACCGAACCGCCGTCCGGGGTCATCCGCACCACCCGGACGCCCAGGCTTCCGGGGCGGGTCTCCAACGAGCCCGGATCGTCGAGCCGGTCGTCGGTATCGCGCCGGTAGAGGGTGTGCCGCTCCTCCGGGTTGTCCAGGAACACGGCGTAGACATGCTCCTCACGCCCGTCCCGCTCGGTGAGGAAGAGAACCTGCGCGTCGTCGGAATACGCCACCGACTGAATGCGGGTCTCGCTCTCATAGACCACCCGCATGTCGTCGTCCCCGAAGGGCGGAAGCCACTGCATGACCCGGTCCATGCGGGGGCGGTCCTCTTCTCCCTCCTCGGCCTCCTCCGCATCGTCGCCGCTGGGGCGGGGCTCACGCTGAAGGAAGCTGAGCCCCTGGCCGTCAGGCCTCCACTGAAGAGCCCGCCGGTCGTTGTTATTGTTGTTGTTCCCGCCCCGCACACCCTTCCGCATCTCCTGGCTGTCCAGGGTCACCAGCATGTCCCCCGATTCGTCCCAGACCTCATCCTCGGAGGCGAAGGCACTCACCGGGATGATGTAGGAGAAGGGCTTCTGGGTGGTCCGTACACGCACGTGGCGTCCGTCCGGCGCCGGATTGATGGATTCGATCATGGCCGGCGCTCCCACCGACTCCATGCGCCCGTCCGGGGTGATTCGGGCGAGCTGGCCGGTGGTGTGATACTCCACCAGATCCTTTTCATGGGGCTCTCGAAGGAGCGTGGGATAGGTGCGCAGCCGGTTCTCCTCGTCCCGGGTCACCCGCACCATGGGAGTCGTGGGCACGGCGGGAGCGGTGGGTTCCGCGCCCCGCCCCTCCGGCACCAGCACCGTGTAGACGAAGGCACCGTCGCCGGACCACGACGGCGACGTCACCCGCGTAGCCAGCACCGGCCTGGGGGAGATCCGCTGCGACGCCCCTGTGGCCACATCCGCCACATAGAGGTGGGTCTCGGTGGGATAGCTCGCCAGAAAGGCGATGCGGCTCCCGTCCGGTGACCAGCTCACCCCATGGGCCCGGGTCCCGGTGGGGATGGAGACCTCCGTTCGGTCCCCGGTCTCGGCGTCGATGAGCTCCATCCGCTCCGTCCCACGCATGGTGAGATTACGGTTGCGGTGGGCCACATGGTCCACATACAGCCCCGCCAGATTCCGGTGGGGGCGGGCCATGTCCGCCAGAGAGACGAGTCCGACACCGACCTGGTGGAGGAAGAACCGCCCATCAGGGCTCAGGTTGCCGAGGGTGACCCATTCCTCCCGAGGTGCCGTCACCACATCGGCGATCTCGGAGGCCGGGGTCAGATAGCCGTCCGCATGGATGGGGTTCTCCTGGGCGGTGGCGGGAACGGCGGCCGCCAGCCCCAGGGCCAGGGCGGC
>REEG01000041.1 GCA_007695195.1 Gemmatimonadales bacterium
GCCATTGCCATCATATGGATCCTACGGGTCGTCCTTGCCGGCCTCACCATGTTCTTTCCATTCGTGGCAGGGTGGAGCAACTTCATCCTGGATGTCATCGACGGAGACATCCTGCAGTGGCTGGGGCTGGGAGAGGAAACGTACCAGCTGACGGACAAGTTCTTCGACTGGCTGGCCTACGTGGGGATGGCCCTTGCCGCCTGGCGCTTCCAGTGGGGCCTTCGGAAGTGGATGTACGCCTTCTTCGCGCTGAGAACCGTGGGGCAGGCTCTCTTCTTCATCACCGGAGATACCACGTACTTCTTCTTCTTTCCCAACTTCCTCGAGCCCCTCTTCCTGATCTACTCCGCGATCTTCTTCTTCAAGGGGTCGGAAGAGGTGAAGGCGTATGCCGTATACCAGAAATACAAATGGTACATCTGGATCTTCGTCATCGTCTACAAGATGCAGGAAGAGTTCATCACCCATATCGCCCAGGTGGACAGGCTGGACTTCATCCGGGAGAACATCCTGTCTCTCGGCCCGTCACTGGTTCAACTGGGTTGAAGGCCGGGGCGCTCAGAGGTATGAAGCGTGAGGCTCCGGCGCCCTCACCGAGCCCCGGGCTCGGGTGTCATAGGACACCGCCCCGGGCTCGGTGAGTCTTCCTGAAACTGCCCGCTCCGAGGACCCGGCCAGTCCCCCGGAGCCGGGCCCGCCCTCGCAATCCGGCGCGTCCCTCGAGATCGGCCAAGTCCCCGGAGCCCGGCTCTTCCTCAGAATCCGGCCTCAGAATCCGGCCTCAGAATCCGGCCTCAGAATCCGGCGCGCACCGACAGGGAGAGCCGACGGGGCTCCAGGATGTTGTTGTAGACGTTGGAGAAGGCGGTGACGTCCGGGTTGTTCCGGAGGGGATAGGGGCGGTAATCGATGAAGCTCTGATCCAGCAGGTTCTGGATGGCGGCGTTCACCGTGATCCGGGAGTTCATTCGCCAGGACGCGCCCAGGTCCATTAGACCGTAGCCCTCGAAGTTGCCCAGTGCTTCATAGGCACCCTGGGCACTTCCCCCCAGGTGCGGCTCGTGGAAGGATGCCGGGCGGTGGCGGGAACTCCGGTACTGTCCGCCGAGCCGTGCCTCGAAGCTGGGGCTGACCTGCCATCCCAGCCGAGCGTTCAGCATGTGGCTCGGCACTCCGAAGAGAGGATCCCCCTCAACCAGGCCGGCGGCGGCGCCTGTGGTCACCTCGCTGTGGGTGAAGGTGTAGTCCATGCGAAGGCGCCAGTCCTGGGCAAAGCGACTGTCGATCCAGAACTCGAGCCCCTGGAGCAGCGCCTCGCCGATGTTGGCGGTCTCCCCGCCGGTGGCGGCGACGGGCCGCTCGATCCGGTCGGTGAGGTTCGTCCGGAAGAGGGTGGCCGATCCCTGGAGCCCTGCGCCCCGGTCCATGAGGATCCCGGCTTCCCAGTTCGTGCTGAGCTCAGGGCGGAGGTCCGGGTTTCCGAAGAGGGGGTCGCGCCCGTTGTTTCCGAAGCCGATGATCCCATCCTCCAGCTGCTCCAGCGCCGGGGCCCGGTAGCCCTGGGCCACGCCTCCCCGCACGGTCCACACATCCGACGCCTCGTAGACCAGGTAGGCCCGGGGCGATAGCTGGGACCCGAAGCCCGAGTGCCGGTCCATCCGCACCCCCCCGGTGAGGAAGAGGCGGTCGGTGGCGCGCCACTCGTTTTCGGCGAAGAGCCCGACCTGGGTGCTCTCGAAGGTCCGGTTCGGGATGCCGTCGGTGAGGGAGGCGTCCAGGAACTCGCCGCCGATGCTCAGGGTGTTGGCCCCGATGAAGGTGACGAAGCGGGTGTCCAGGGAGAGGGTGCGGGACTCTAGCGTCCGCGGCAGTCCGCGCCGCCCGGATTCCTCGGTGGCCGCGCCGGCCGGGATCGTGCGCCCGGTGGTCTCGGTGGTGTTCCGTGAGAGCGACGACTGCCAGACGCCTGGTCCGACCTGGCTCTGGTGCATGAGATAGAGCTGCTCCCGGTTGAAGCCAAGCTCCTGATCATACCCCTGGAGACGGTCCGGGAAGGCGCTGGTCCCAGGCTCGGCGGCCCGGTTGATCTGACCGAGCTGGCCGAAGGTGTTGTCGTAGCTCTGGCGGGTGAGGTCCACGCCCCCGCGGAGTTCGTGCCCGGGAGCCAGGGTCCAGGCGAGCTGCGCCCCTCCCGTATGGATGGACCCGCGTGTGGGGAGCTGCCCCATGGTTCGCTGGCGGTCGATGCTGGTGTCCTGACCCGGGAACTGGGCGGTGGTCTCGTCCCGCTCGAAGAGTCGGCCCTGGAGCTGAAGCGACAGGACTCCCGGGACCAATGGTCCGTTCATCCAGAGCTCCGCCGTTCCGCTGTTCCCGAAGTCGCTGTCGGTCTGAAGCGTCCCGTCCAGGGCCACCTCACCCTCCCAGCCATCGCCCGGGCGCCGGGTGATGATGTTCACGACCCCGCCCAGCGCGTCGGACCCGTACAGCGTCGACATGGGTCCCCGGATCACCTCGATGCGCTCGATGGCGGCCAGTGGTGGGAAGAAGGCCGCCCCCGAATCGTTGAAGGCATTGGGCGCCACGGTGCCCGGCACATTCTGCCGGCGTCCGTCGATGAGGATCAGGGTGTACTCCGACGGGAGCCCCCGGAGGCTCACCGTCCGGTTCCCGGTCTTGTTGCTCCGGGCGTCGGTGCCGTCGATGTCCACGCCCGTGAGGTCCTGGATGGCCTCGGAGAAGCTGCGGATGGGCGCCAGCGAGAGCTCCTGGCGGGAGATCCGGCTGATGGTGACGGGCGCCCGCCGTTGCGTCTGCTCGAACCCGGTGGCCGAGACCACAATCTCCTGCAGCAGGATGGGCGGCTGGGAGAGGCTATCGCCGGCGACGACGGGCCGGAGGTCGGCCTGGACGGCGGGGAGTACGCCGGGGCGTTCGGTGGCCTGCCCGGAGTCGGGGCTGCCGGACTGGGCTACCGCCGGCGTCGCGAGAAGGGGAAGAAAGAGAAGACTTGCGCCCGCCAACAGGGCGGGGAGCTTGGCAGAAGAGGTATATCCACGCATCGGGTCGAGACTCCGATGGGGATTCTGGTAAGGTCGGCCGGGCCGAGGAAGTCGGTACGTCGAGCTGTGTCCGAGGGTCGTGCTGCGTCCGTACGTCGTGCTGCGTCTGTACGTCGTGCTGTGAGGATGAGAACGATTCTCATCGCCGTCTCCAACCTTGCCCTGTTCCACTCTCGTGTCAAGGAAAAAAGGGTTCCTCTGCATCCTGGGTGGGTGAACCCTGCTCCTGAGCGGTGAAAAATCGAACCGCGAGCTCTTCACCATGGCCGAGATTCGAATTGTGCCCGCTCAGCGAACAGTATTCGAACCTCGAGAGCTCTTCCGCCAGCGAGTGCCGAATCTTCACCGCTGAGCGGGCAAAACCTCAACCGCGCCCCCTCCACCGGCACCGAAGGGCGAATTTTGACCGGTGGGCCAGGTGCAAATGCCGGGCGTTAGCCGGCCCGGGGCCTCACCACCACGTCACGGGTGACCCCGTCGTCCACCAGTGGGATGGCGCCGGCGGTCACATCAGCCCCCGCGAGGCCCCCGCCGCCC
>REEG01000113.1 GCA_007695195.1 Gemmatimonadales bacterium
GGTGTCCCGCCGAGCCCATGGACGCCGAGGACCATCTCTTCGTCCTGTACACCTCGGGGACGACGGGGAAGCCCAAGGGGATCGTCCACTCCACCGCTGGATACCTGACGCAGGCCTACGCAACCACCAAATGGGTGTTCGATCTGAAGGAAGACGACGTCTACTGGTGCACCGCCGACGTGGGGTGGATCACGGGGCACTCGTACATCGTGTACGGCCCCCTGGCCAACGGCGCCACCATGGTGATGTACGAGGGGGCGCCGGACTTCCCCCACAGGGCCCGGTTCTGGGAGATCTGCGAGAAGTACGGGGTGACGGTGTTCTACACGGCCCCCACCGCCGTTCGGGCCTTCATGAAGTGGGGAGAGGAGTATCCGGCCCGGCACGACCTGAGCCAACTCCGCCTCCTGGGAAGCGTGGGAGAGCCCATCAATCCCGAGGCCTGGGTCTGGTACCACCGTCACATCGGTGGGGACCGGTGCCCCATCGTGGACACGTGGTGGCAGACGGAAACGGGCGCCATCATGATCACCCCGCTGCCGGGGGTGACCGAGACGACTCCGGGGAGTGCCACCCGCCCCTTCCCGGGGATCCGCGCCACCCTCCTGAACGAGGCCGGCGAGGAAACCCGCTCCGGGTACCTGGCCATCACCCGCCCCTGGCCGTCCATGCTCCGAGGGATCTGGGGCGATGAGGAGCGCTTCCGGCAGACCTACTGGTCCAAGTGGGACGACAAGGGGATCTACTTCGCCGGAGACGGGGCCAAGGTGGATTCGGACGGCTACTACTGGGTCCTGGGGCGCGTCGACGACGTCCTCAACGTGGCGGGACACCGCATCGGCACCTCCGAGGTGGAGAGCGCCCTGGTGGAACACCCCGCCGTGGCCGAGGCGGCCGTGGTGGGGAAGACGGACCCCATCAAGGGGCAGGCAGTGGCCGCCTTCGTCACCCTGAGGGAAGGGAAGGAGCCCTCCGCCGAACTGGTGGTGGCGCTCCAGACCCATGTGGCCGAGGTCATCGGCGCCATTGCCCGGCCCCAGCAGATCCTCTTCTCGGCCGATCTTCCCAAGACCCGTTCCGGGAAGATCATGCGTCGGCTGCTCCGGGACATCGCCGAGGGCAAGGCGCTGGGCGATACCACCACCCTGGCGGATCCCAACGTGGTGGAGCGTCTCAAACGTCGGTACGAGGAGTCGGGGAAGGGCGGCTGAGGCCGGACCCCATCCCCTGGCGGCTCATCCCCCCGCCAGGGGATCCCGTCCCGGTGCCCGCGTCCGATCCTTCGGCTTCTCACGGACGGGCCTTGCCGGGATTCCCACGTGGACGGTGGAGGGAGAGGTGTCGCGGTTGGCCAGGGCCAGCGCACCCACCATGGAGTCCCGGGCGATCCGGGCCCCGGCCAGAACCGTGGCGTGGTAGGTGATCCGGACGCCTTCCTCCAGTACCGTGGGGGGCGTAGCCACGAGCTTGGGATCCACGATATCGTGGGTGTGGGAATAGATGTTGGCGTAATCGGAGATGGACACCCGGTCGCCCAGACGGATCCCGCCCCGATCGTCCAGGAGGACGTGCCGGTGGACCACCACGTCGTCGCCCACCTCCATGTTGTACCCGAAGGAGAACTTCACGAAGTGGAAGGCCTTGAAGTTCTTCCCGCACTTCCGGAAGATGCGCCGCGCCAGGATCCGACGGAATCGCACGCCGAGCTCCACGTTCTCGCCCAGTGGGCTCTTGTCGAACATCTCCCACAGCCAGATGAGCGGCTTCACCCGCCGCCACTTTTCCCGGTCGATCTCGTAGTAGTATTCGGGCTCCAGCGTGACGTTGGCGGCGTCCATCTGAAGGAGCGCCACCCGGGTCGCCGGGGGCAGGGTGTCCGGGTCCCGTCCAGCCAACTCCGGGTAGTAGATTTCCGTGAGTATGCGCCGACAGAGGTCGTACCGGTCGCACGACGGATCGTCCAGAGCCTGGTCCAGGGTGCGGAGCCAGTCGTCGTAGACGGCCCGGGTCGCTTCGGGGAGGGGAACCTCTCGGAGGGGGTAGTGGCGCATGGGACCGGCGGTGATGTGGATAGGGTCGGTCTACTGGAAAGGGTCGGTCTACTGCACAGGGTCGGTCTGAAGTGATGGAAGATGCCAGGGGCGGCCGGGCGATGGAAGGTCCGGACCGGCCATTCAAGAGATCACGCCGGGGTCCTGTCGACCCCGATAAGAGGTCGGGAGGAACCATGCACGACACATTGCGGAGTCGGATCCTGCGACGGCTGGAGACGCTCCCCGAGGCCCAACTCTACCAGATCCTGGATTACATCGAATTCCTGGAGTCCCGCTACGCCAACCGCGCCCCCCAGGATCCAGGCGGCCTTCAGCGCTGGGCCGAGCGCCTGGAAGACAGCTTGCGGAAGCGCACCGTCAACCCGGGCAACCTCCGGGAGGCCTTCCAACTCATCTCGGTGGCCGACCGGGTCCTGAATTCGGTGTCCGAGGCGGGGCGGCAGTTCCTGGAAGACTTCCAGTACCCGGAAGAGATGGGAGCGCCACCGGACGGAGCCCATCGCACCGGGGGCGGGGGTCCCGACTCGTCCCGGCCCCAGGGAGACCGACCCTCCTCAGACAGGCCGGAGCGAACACGCCACGAACCGGATGCGCTGCAGGAGGGGGCGCGTCGGAAGCCGGATGCATCGCCGGAGGGTTGACACTTCCGGCTCCGGCTCGTCAGACTTCGCCACCTTCCCACCCCAAACCGGCGAGGACCCCATGGCAGACGCTCCCCGACCCCACGACATCATCGTGGGAGAAGGACTGACCTTCGACGACGTCCTTCTGATTCCGGGGCATTCCACGGTCCACCCCCGCGACACCCGGGTTGCTACCTACCTGACCCGGAAAATCCGGCTCCAGATTCCCCTTCTCAGCGCCGCCATGGATACGGTGACCGAGTCGCGGATGGCCATTGCGCTGGCGCGGGAGGGTGGGCTCGGCATCATCCACAAGAATATGTCCGTGGATCGCCAGGCGGCGGAGGTGGACCGGGTGAAGCGGTCCGAAAGTGGAATGATCCAGAACCCCATCACCCTGGGGCCCGAGGCCACCCTTCGCGACGCCCACGAACTCATGGGCCGGTTCTCCATCTCCGGCGTCCCCATCGTGGGGACCGACAACAAGCTGGTGGGAATCATCACCAATCGGGACCTGCAGTTCGAGCGCGAACTGGACCGATCGGTGGGCGAGGTGATGACCGATGAAGAACTGGTCACGGCACCCATTGGGACCACCCTGAGCGAAGCGGAGCGGATCCTTCACCGGCACCGCATCGAGAAGCTCCCCGTGGTCAATGAGGACGGCACGCTGGCCGGGCTCATCACCGTGAAGGACATCGTGAAGCGCCGCCAGCACCCCAACGCCTCCAAGGATGAGCGGGGCCGGCTCCTGGTGGGTGCCGCTGTGGGCGCTTCGGCCTCGGACCGGGACCGGGCTCGGGCCCTCATCGACGCCGGGGTCGACGTGCTGGTGATCGATACGGCCCACGGCCACTCCGAGGGAGTCCTCCGCATGGTGGCCTCGTTCCGGGAGGCGTTCCCGGATGCGCAGGTGGTGGCGGGTAACGTGGCCACTGCTTCGGGTGCGGCGGCTCTGGTGGAGCGCGGTGTGGATGCCGTGAAGGTGGGCGTCGGTCCCGGCTCCATCTGTACGACCCGGGTGGTGACCGGGGTCGGCGTCCCGCAGCTCACGGCGGTGATGGATGCCGTTCAGGGAGTGGAGGGGCGTGTCCCGGTCATCGCCGACGGCGGGATCCGCTACTCAGGAGACCTGGTGAAGGCCCTGGCGGCCGGCGCCGATTGCGTCATGATGGGGTCCATGTTCGCCGGTACCGAGGAGGCCCCCGGGGAGAGCTTCCTCCTGGAAGGGCGGCGGTTCAAGCTGGTGAGGGGGATGGGTTCGCTCTCGGCCATGGAGGAGGGATCGGCCGACCGATACTTCCAGGACGGCCAGCCCGACGTGCGGAAGCTGGTTCCCGAGGGCATCGAAGCCCGCGTACCCTACAAGGGCCCGGTGGGCGACACCGTCTTCCAACTCGTGGGTGGCCTGCAGAGCGGGATGGGCTACTGCGGGGCCGCCGATCTGGAAGAGCTCCGGGAGAAGGCCCGCTTCTATCGGGTGACGACGGGGGGGCTCAGGGAGTCTCATCCCCACGACGTGACCATTACCCGGGAAGCTCCGAATTACCGTCTCTGATCCGCCGGCGGGGGGGCAGGGCGGACCGCCCCGGTTCCGCCCCATGCTTGCCTGATGGTCCACAACGGGTAAGTTATCAGGCTGGGCTTTCTCTTTCGACGGCCCTCGCTCGCCTTACGCCTGTTCTCCCCCCGCCCCTCCAGGACTCCATGGATCCAGCTTCGCCCCTTCGCCTTCCCCGGCCAGGACTCTGGATCTTCGCGGCCTTGTCGCTTCTGGCGCTGAACGGATGTCATCGCGTTGGGATGGAGGGTCTCGGAAGCCCGCCGCCGGCCGCGCCTCCGCCGGCTGGAGACGCGGCGGATGTGGCCACGGAGACGCCTCGGGACGGCGCCCTGGGACCGGATACAGCGGTATCCATGAGGCCGCTGCAGGTGCGGGAGGGGCGGCTCTCGGCCCCGGACCTGGATCTGGGCGCCCTGGACCCCATCCTGCACGCTCGCGCCGCCGAGGACCCCTGGCTCCGGGAGCGGACCGAGTTCTGGAAGGAGTTCTGGACCACCCGGTCCCGAGGGCACTTCGAGCGATACCTGGACCGCATGGGAGTCTGGCAGGACTATGTAGATCAGGAACTGGCGCGGCGGGGCATGCCCGCGAGTCTCCGGTACCTCCCCATCGTGGAGAGCGGCTACCACCACTCCATCCGGAGCCGTGCGGGCGCCACCGGGATGTGGCAGTTGATGCCGGCGACGGCTCGGGGGCTGGGCCTCTCCGTGGACGGAATCATCGATGATCGCCGGGATCCTGTGGCGTCGACGCGAGCTGCGCTGGACTACCTGGAGGCGCTCCACCTCCAGTTCGGGTCCTGGTTCCTGGCACTTTCGGCCTACAACGCCGGTCAGGGTCGGATTTCCCGGATTCTCGACGTCCATGCCCCGGATCCAGCCATGCCCGCCGACGAGCGCTTCCTCCGTGCCCGCGCCCACTTCCCTGCGGAGACACGGGAATTCGTTCCACGCTTCTTCGCTGCGGCGGCGCTGGCCTCCTCACCGGAGACCTACGACCTGCCCCCGGTCAACGGGGCGCGGCGGATCGCCTTCGAGGAAGTTGTGGTGCCGGACGCCACGTCGTTGGATGTGGTGGCGCGGGCCGCCGGGGTGGATGAGGATGTGATTGAAGGTCTGAACCCCCACTTCCAGCGGGGCTTCACCCCCCCCGGGCAGCAGCGGGTCGTGCGGGTACCCCCGGGCACAGCGGAGACCTTCGAGGTTCGGTATGCGCAGATTCCGCCCTCCGAGAGAATCTCCTTTATGGAGCACCGGGTGGCCCGGGGTGAGACCCTCTCCCACATCGCGCGGCGGTATGGTATCAGCCTCGCCGAGTTGACCGGCTCCAACGGAAATGTGGATCCCCGGCGTCTCCAGGTCGGTCAGGCCCTCATCATTCCCGTTGGGGGTGCCCGGCCTGCCGCCGCTTCGCAGGTGGCCCAGGCCCCTTCCGCGGGGTCGTCGGGAGACTACGGGAATGGAAATGGGAACGGATACGGGAACGGCGGTGGATCCTCTTCCGCCGCCACCGTTACCCACGTGGTATCCTCAGGAGAGAGCCTCTGGTCCATCGCCCGTCGGTACGGCATGTCCGTGGCCGACCTGCAGCGTATGAACGGCCTGGGCAGTGCCGCCACCATCCAGCCCGGACAGCGGTTGACCGTGCGTGGAGCCAACCGGGTTCACACGGTGGGGCGCGGCGATACCTGGGGCGGACTGGCTCGGCAGTACGGTGTTTCATCCGCCGATCTGGCGCGCGCCAACGGGCGGACCACCTCCGACGTCATCCGGGTCGGCGAGGAACTCCGGATTCCCTGAGCTGATCCTCGACGCCCTTCAGGGAGGTGGGCCGGGGCGAGACCAGGGTCCGGTTCAAGCGGATCATGAGCCCGGACAGGAGTAGCTGGGGGTTCACATTGCCGGCGGCCTGGGCCCGGGCATCGTGAAGCGCCTCCATGCTTCTGGCCACGGCGGCGGGATCGATGCCCAACTCCTCCACCGTTCTCACCAGCCAGTCTCCCGCATCCCGGTTCAGCAGCGCTTCCGGCGCCTCCCTGGCGGCGGCCAGGTCCCTGAGCCACACCTCCAGCCCCAGTAGAAGCTCCCGAAGCCCCCGGGCGCCCGATGGCGCGTACTGGAGAGCTCGGGAGAAGCGGTGCGCCGGGTCGTCGCTCAGAGCATCGCGAAGGAGGCGGAAGGATTCCTTGCGAAGCGCCTCCAGCGGCCCCTCCTCCTCATCCTCGCCGGGGAGGTATCCCAGGGCGCGGCCGATGGATCCCGAAGAGAGGCGGGCCAGCGCATCGGCCTGATCCACGTCCACCCCCCGCTGTTCCTGCAGGAAGACGGACACCATCTCGCTGGTGAGTCCCGGCAGGTGGAGGGACGAGGTCCTGGACCGGATGGTGGGCAGGAGTCGGCCGGGCTCGGCCGAGGTCAGGATGAAGTAGAGGCTGGCGGGAGGTTCTTCCAGGAGCTTCAGGAGGGCGTTGGCCGCCTCGGGGCTGGCCTCCTGGGAAACCAGTTCCTCGGCATTGGCCACCAGAAAGACCTGCCGGCTCGCCATGGACGGACGGCTTGCCGCCCG
Organism: Gemmatimonadales bacterium; assembly: GCA_007695195.1. Classification (GTDB taxonomy): domain Bacteria; phylum Gemmatimonadota; class Gemmatimonadetes; order Longimicrobiales; family Gaopeijiaceae; genus PWLA01. Next base: position 6,807 of record REEG01000113.1, read on the forward strand.
TCGCCGGAGGTTCCGGATGGTCCCCAGGTGGAGCCCCAGCGGGTCGGCGCTGTGGGTGGGTTGGAGAGGCCGGGCTCGGAGCTCCTCGATCCGTTCCCGGCGGGCATCTTCCAGCGCCTCGTCATCGCGCTGGGGAGATCCCCTGGAGGGTGGTTTCTTGACGGGGACGAACCAGTGCAGGTCGGGGTGCTCGACCCGAGTCGAGAGGCGGCACCCCTGACACGTTCCGCAGGGAGCTCCTTCGGTGGGCCGCTCGCAGAGCAGGAGCTGGGCCACCCAGAGTCCGAAGCGCTGCTTGCCCACCCCGGGCACTCCATGCAGGAGAAGGGCCTGCGGGAGCCGCCCCGCCGTGAAGGCCCGGCCCACGGCCAGCCGCGCCTCCCGGTGTCCCACCAGTTCATGTAGGCTCAAGAATCGTCCCCTCTCGGCCGGAGCCATTCAATTGGATCCTGGGCTCGGGGGCCGGCTCCGCCCACAGGCGCCCGAAGCTGGAACTCCATGTGCGGTCCGTCGGCGGCACTCCCGCCTCCCACCGTTCCCACCACCTGGCCGGTGGCCACCGGTCGACCTTCCACCACCCCAACCTCTTCCAGGTAGAGGTAGAGGGTGTAGAACCCATCTCCGTGACTCACGATCACGGTGGGTCCGTACCCTTCGAAGGGGCCTGCCAGGACCACGACGCCGTCCCGGACCGCCCGTACCGGTTCGCCGAGGGGGGCGCGTATACCCAGGCCGTTCCAGCGGAGCACCGTGCCGTTGGGGCGGTGATCCAGACCGAAGCGGTAGACCAGGTCTCCCTCGACGGGCCAGGCCAGCGCCCCCATGTCGGCCACCGATAGGGTGGTGGCCATGGGAGTGCCCCCGCTTCCCGCAGCCCGGCGTTCCGTTTCCAGCCGCCTTCGTTCCAGGTCCGCCACCAGCCCCGCCATCCGCCCCTCCTGCGCCTCCAGCTCATCCACCCGGGTGGCGGTCCGGGCTTCCTGGCCCCGGAACTGCTCCAGGGCCCGCTGCCGGTCCGCCTCCACCTCACGGAGTTGGGCCACCTCCCGGACCTGCTCCTGCCGCAGTCGGTCGAGTTCGGCAAGGGACTCGGTCATCTCCCGGGCCTGACTCTGCAGTGCCATCTCCATTTCCTGGACGCTGGTGAGGAGAGAGCGGTCGTAGCTCGCCACCAACTGGAGGTATCGGTAGCGGTTCAGCAGATCCGTAAAGGAGTCGGCACCCAGGAGCACGCGCACCGTGTGGAGCGGCCCCCGAACGTAGATACTCCGGAGCCGGCCCCGCAGGAGATCCTGCCTTCCCCACAACTCCTGCCGGGTCCGGCCCAGCTCGGCCGTGATCTCGTCCACCCGGTTCCCGGTGGCGTCGAGCTGGAACTCGATCTCGCCCAGGACGGAGCGGGAGGCGGAAAGCTGTTGTTCGATGTTGCGCAGTTCGGTGGAGGCGTCCTGCATACGGGAGCGTAGCCCCCGCATCTCGTCCTGGAGCCTGGACCGTTCCTCGCGGATCTCTTCCAGGCGACGCTGGCTCTCCTGGATCTCCCGTCGGATCTCGGCCTGGGTCGGGGTCTGCGCCTCGAGCCCTGCGGCGCCGGAGAGGGCCAGGGTGAAGAGGACGATTCCCAGGGGGAGCGCGGCAACCGAGGGCCGGTGCACGTCACACCTCCCTCAGGTACCGCCGGATGGCGAAGGCGCTGGCCACCAGGCCGAAGAGTCCTCCGGCAGCCACTCCGCCCACGGTCCACTCCGCCGGAATCCAGTCCAGGGGGAAGATGGTTCGGGATACGGCGACGGTGGCCAGATAGGTGAGGAGGAGGGCCAGAAATCCGCCCAGGATGCCGGTGAGGGCTCCCTCCAGGAGGAAGGGCCGGCGGATGAAGCCGTTGGTGGCGCCCACCAGCCGCATGATCTGGATCTCATCCCGACGGGCGAAGATGGCGATGCGTACCGCCGTGGCGATGATGAGGCCGGCCACCACCGCGAAGGCGGTTCCCAGGATTCCCGTGGCAATGCCGCCGATCTGCCGCAGCAGGTGGAGGCGGTCGATCCACTCCCGCCCGAACCGCACCTCGTCCACGAAGGGATAGATGGCCGTTCGGTCGGCGACGCGCTCCACCGACGCCGGATCCCGGAATCCCGGAGCCAACTCCACCTCGAGCGAAGCGGGGAGGGGGTTCACATCCATGCTCAGGAACAGCTCCTCGAACTCGGGTAGGTCGGTCCGGGCCCGGACGAGAGCCTCGTCCTTGCTCACGTGCCGGACCCCCCGGACCTCCGGGAGCCCCAACATGTCTTCTTCCAGGAGTCGCAGTTCCGCTTCCCGGACGTCGTCCTGGATGTAGATCACCACCTCCACCCGCTCCTCGACCCGGGAGAGCGCCTGATGGAGGTTGTAGGTGGCCACGGCGAAGAGGCCCACCACGAAGAGGGCCAGCGCCACCATGGCGGCGGAGAGGCCCGTGAGGACCGGAGCTCGCCGGATGCCCGCCAACGCTTCCCGGATGGTGTACATGCTCAGGCCTCCCCCGCCACGACGGCGTGGGAATCGAAGACGAGCTCGCCCTGGTTGAGCTCGAGATGCCGGAGGTCCGGATAGGCCCGGACCAGCTCCAGGTCGTGGGTGGCCATGAGGATGGTCACTCCCTGGGCATGCAGGTCCCGGAAGAGCTCCATGATCCCCCGGGAGGCCCGCTCGTCCAGGTTTCCGGTGGGTTCATCGGCCAGGAGAACCAGGGGTTCATTGGACATGGCCCGGGCGATGGCGACACGCTGACGCTCACCCCCTGAGAGTTCATGGACAGGAAGGCTGGACTTGGCCGCCAACCCCACCTGAGCCAGGAGACGAGTGCTCCGGGGCTCCACCTCGTGCCGGGGTGCCCCGGTCACCTCGAGGGCGAAGGCTACATTCTCGAGCGCCGTCCGACCGGGGAGGAGGCGAAAGTCCTGGAACACGTGGCTCACCTTGCGACGGAGTTTCCAGACCTCGTGGGACCCGAGGCCTCCGGACGAGAACCCGCACACCACCACCTCCCCCGAGGAGGGGGACTCGGCCATGTGGATCAGCCGCAATGTGGTGGATTTCCCCGACCCGGAATGACCCGTGAGGAAGGCAAACTCCCCTTTGTCCAGCCGAAGGGAAAGGCGATTCAGCGCCTTCCCCCGGCCGGCGTATTCCTTGGTCACATGGGAGAGCTCGATCACGGCAACCTGTCGATCCCCCCGATCCGGGCCCCAGGGACCGGATCACGAGGCTTCTGGGAGGAAACATATGGCGCCGAAATCTACCCGGAGATGGATTCCAGTGTCAAAATCCCGCCGCCAATCGCATGGCTTCCACGGTGGAGCCCGGGTCGGCTCGACCGGTTCCCACCAGATCGAAGGCGGTTCCATGATCCGGGGAGGTCCTGAGAAAGGGCAGCCCCAGCGTCACATTCACGCCCCGACCGAAGGCAAGGGTCTTGAAGACCGCCATCCCCACATCATGCGTGGGCGAGATCACGGCATCCAGTTCACCCGCCACCGCCTTCAGGAAGATAGTATCGGCGGGTAGCGGCCCTGCTACACTCACCCCCCGGGCCCGGGCCCGCTCCAGCGCAGGACCCATGACCCTCTCCTCTTCGTCGCCGAAGAGGCCTCCGTCGGAGGCGTGGGGATTCATGCCGCAAAGGGCGAGTCGGGGGCGCTCCATGCCCCAGTGGCCCCGAAGCGATCGATCCAGCAGAAGGATCTGGGCTTCGAGCCGCTCCACAGTCAGGAACTCCGGGACCTCCCGTAGCGGCAGGTGCGTGGTGGCCAGGAGAATCCGCAGGGCGTGGGGACCGAGCCGGGTGCTCTCGGCGTTCATGAGCATCCCCACATCAGCCGCGCCGGTGAGCTCCTGGAGGAGTTCGGTCTGGCCGGGCACGAAGGTGCCGGCGGCGTGGAGGGACGGCTTGTGGACGGGCCCGGTCACAAGCGCTGCAGTGGTCCCGGCCAGACAGAGATCGACGCCGGTGCGGATGGCCTCCACCGAGAGTCGGCCCGCCGACTCCGGTGACCCGTCGAAACGACCCACCGGCTGCGTCTCCACCCCGGGCCCCCAATCGCCCCTCAGCGCCACTTCATCACCGAGAAGGAGGACGGTGAGGTCGGGGTGGGACGCCCGGAGTTGGGGGAGCGCCCGCCGGGTCAGCTCCGGTCCGATCCCCCGGGGGTCACCCAGGGTCACGGCGAGTCCCGGCCGGGAGGTCACAACCGGATGTCGATGAAGGTCGTTTCCCGAAGCCGGGCCACGATGCGCTCTTCGATGCGCTGCTCCTGCAGGTTGGCTCGGATCTGGTCCCGGACATCCTCGAAGCGGAACTCACCGGCGTCCCGGATCTCGTCCATTCGGGCCACGGCAAAGACCACGCCCTGTCCCAGGGGAAACTCCACCGGTCCCACCACCTCACCCTCCAGGGCACCCCGGAGGGCCGAGGCCAGCGCCTGGGGGAACTGCTCGAGCTGATCCCTGGCCACCGTGATGGAGTCGGGGAGTCCAAATCGGGCGGATTCGGATTCGAATTCCTCGAAGGAGGCGCCGCCCCGGATCTCCTGGGCGATCTCCCGGGCGCGCTCACGGGCCCGATCCTCGTCGCCCTCCATGGGCTCCGCCGCCACCAGGATGTGGTGGATCTTCCGTTCGGCCCCCCTCACCCGTTCAATGCGGATGATGTGGGCCCCGAACGGAGACATGACCACCCCGCTGGTCTGACCTTCCCGGAGGCCGAAGGCGGCGTCCTCGAACTCTTCCACGAGCCCATCGCCTCGGCGGTACCACCCCAGGTCGCCCCCCTGTTGCCGCGACCCGGGATCGTCGGAGAAGCGCTGCGCCAGTTCCGAGAACCGGTCACCGTCCCGGATCATCTGGAGAATCTCCTCGGCTCGCTCCCGCGCGGCCTCCCGGGCCTCTTCGGAGGCGGTGGGCTGGAGGAAGACCTGGCGGAAGGTGAGGGTGGCCGGCCGCTGACCGAAGCGCTGCCGTTCCTGCTCGAAGACCTCACGGATCTCCGATTCCTCCACGAGAACCGGGCGCGACTGCCGCCGTTGGTCCTGCATGAATCGCTGGAGGAGAAGACTCCGACGGATCTCGTCGCGCATATTGCCCCGGTACTGGGCCACACTCATTCCCATCTGCTCCACGGCCTCGCGAAGCTCGTCCTCGGAGCCGCCGAAGCGCCGGAGTTGATCTTCCCAGGCGTCGTCGAAGGTCATCTCCACCTGCTCGTCGGGCACGGCCATGAGCGTATCTCGCGCCGCTGCCTGGAGCATGACCAACTGGTCCACCATCTCCGTCAGGACCTGTCGTTCGATCTGACTCAGCGCCGCGGGATCATCCAGGGGAACCTCGAAACCGGCCGCCTGCATCCGACCCATCTGCTCCATGATCTCGCTGTAGAGGATGATGGAGTCGCCCACCACCGCCACGATCCGGTCCACCAACTCATCGGACGACGGATCGAAGGTGAGGCCGTCAGGACCCACCTGGCCCTGGGCCGGAAGCGGGGCCGTCAGGGGAAGGACGAGAAGGCCGAGGAGCGCGAGACGTCGGATCATGGGAAGAGCTGGGTTCGGGTGGCGCTGCCTGCGCGTTCACTGGTGGCGAGCATACTCGTGGTAAACCCCCGGTCAGAACTCCGTTCCGCCGTCCGGCAGGGCGTCCCGGAGAAGCTCTTCCAGTTGATCGGGGTCCAGATCTTCAAGCCCCGGGGTGGCCGGCTCCTGAATTCCCCGCTCGCTGCGGATCTCGGTGATCCGCTCCGCCACCCGGTCCATGTTCTCCCTCACGATCTGCACCGTGTGGGCCTCCCGGAGCACCACCGCCAGGGGGCCCAGGGGGTATACGTCCTGCTCTCCACGAACCAGGCGTGGCAGCAGCTCTCCCACCTCACGGGATATGGCCTGCTCCAGGGTCTCACCCTCTTCCGGCGTGATCCCGCTGAGGCCCAGTAGGTCCGCTACCTGCCGGAGCTGGGAGCGGATCTCTTCCTCCAGCTCCGCTACCTCGCCTGCGTCCAACGCCAGCCCCAGCCGCTCGGCCTCCTGCACCAGGAGCTCACCCCGCGCCAGCGACAGGAGCATGTCATCCAACTGCTCGTCGGTGGCCCCGGAGAGCTGCATCCGCATCTGGGGCGGCTGGTTCAGGAGAAAGAGGCGGAAATCCCCGGCGGTGTAGCTGCCGCCCTGGAAGCGGACCAGTGCTTCGTTGCGGGCACGTCCCTGGAGGGGGCTCTCCGGCGAGTCCGCCAGCTCCCGAACGCGCTCGGCGGCGCCGTCCTCCACCCGCAGGTTCGCAGGCTCCTCGATGCCGGCCACATAGATGGACTCAGCCTCGGTGGTCCGCCGCATGACAACCTCCTGGCGCAGACCCTCCCGGATGTCGTCGAAGGACGGGGTCTCCCGCTCCTCAACTCGGATGATGTGGAAGCCGAACTGGGTCTCCACCACGTCGCTGATCTCGCCCGGCTCCAGGGCGAAGGCCGCCTCTTCGAAGGGCGGGACCATGACGCCTCGCTCGAAGAAGCTCAGGTCCCCTCCCCGGGCCGCGCTCCCCGGATCGTCGGAGTACTCTTCCGCCATGGCGGCGAAGTCCTCGCCGGCCCGGGCCCGGTCCCGCAGCTCTTCGGCCAGACCACGGAGGGAATCGACCCGGGCCGGAGCCCGATCATCACCGAACCCCAGGAGGATGTGCCGGGCCCGAACTCGTTCCCCGGGGCGGTCCAGTTCGAAGATCTCCCGGAGCTCTTCCTCGGTGACCTCCACATCATCGTCGATGACCTCCTCGCGGAGGAGGAGGATCAACTCCTGGTTCAACTGCTGACGGGTCAGGGGTGACAGGTCCAGGGCTTCCACGCCCCCCTCCCGATTCACCGTCAGGGCCAGGAGGGAGTAGTCGACCCAGAAGTCCGTGAGCGCTTCCACCACACCGGGATCCGGGGGCAGGTCGGCAACGGGAGCGACCATCTCGGCGGTCTCCTCGACCCCCAGTTCGAATCCGGCGGCCATGGCCAGGGTGTCGGGTCCAAGGGCCCGCTGACCATCGCCGCAGGCGACGAGGACGAGGGGGAGGAGGGCGAGAAGGGCGAAGCGGGTGACGCGGGACATGCGGAAACCTCGGTTCTGAAAATGGGATCGCGGCAAAAGGGATCGCGGCAAAAGGGATCGCTTGGGGTAGGCCGAAATGTAGCGAAGGCGGGAGCTTTCAGAAGGGGCAAGGCCTCAGGCGGCCTGGGCCTCTTCCGACACAAGAAGGTCCAGGGAGCGGATCAGGGTTCGGGTCAGGGGTTCGGGCCCCACCCGGGTCAATGAGAGGGAGAGGGGCATCATGCGGCGGACTCCCACCTCCACCTGCCGGTCCCGGAAGGGGGCCTGGAGGACCGTGAGCCGGGGGTTGGCCGCAGCCCGGAAGGTGAGGCGCCCGCTCCGGTCCCGGACGAAGATCCGCTCCAGTCCCAGCTTCCGGCCCAGGAGGCGGAGGATGTGGGCATCCAGGAGTCGCTCCACACTCTCGGGCATGGGGCCGTAGCGGTCCACCATTTCGTCCCGAAGCGCCTCCACCTCCGGACGCGACTCCAGGCGGGACAGGCGACGGTAGAGATGGAGCTTCTGGGACGAGTCGGACACGTACTCGTCGGGGATGAAGGCCGACCCCGCCAGCGACACGTCGGGCTCGGGAAACTCCTCCGCCTGACCGGCACCGCGCCGCAGCCGTCGCACCGCATCCTCCAGGAGGCGCAGGTAGGTGTCCATTCCCACGGCGTGGGCGAATCCGGACTGGTTGGCACCCAACAGGTTGCCGGCTCCCCGGATCTCCAGGTCCCGGAGCGCCACCTCGTAGCCGCTCCCCAGCTCCGTGTGCCGCTCCAGGACACGGATGCGGGTCCTGGCGTCTTCGGTCATGGACTCGGGCACCACCAGATAGCAGTAGGCGCGCCGATCGGAGCGCCCTACCCGACCCCGGATCTGGTAGAGCTGGGCGAGGCCGAAGTGGTCGGCCCGGTCCACCACGAGGGTGTTGGCGTTGGGAACGTCCAGGCCGTTCTCGATGATGGACGAGCACACCAGGACGTCGATCTTCCCCTCGATGAAGGCCGCCATCACATCTTCCAGGGGGCCGGGCTTCATCTGGCCGTGGGCCACCTCGATACGGGTCCCGGGAGGGGTGATGCGGCGAACCCGCTCGGCTGTGGTGTGGATGGTCTCCACCCGGTTGTGGAGGAAGTAGACCTGACCACCCCGGTCCAGCTCCCGGGCCATGACCTCCGAGAGGATGGCATCGCTCCAGGGGATGGCCTGCGTCGACACCGCCAGCCGGTCCCGGGGCGGCGTCCGGATGAGGGAGAGGTCCCGGAGCCCCCCCAGCGAGAGCTGCAGGGTTCGGGGGATGGGGGTGGCGGTGAGGGTGAGGACGTCCACCGACGCCCGCATCTTCTTCAGGCGCTCCTTGTGCTTGACCCCGAAGCGCTGCTCCTCGTCCACGATGAGGAGGCCGAGCTCGCGGAAGCGGATGTCCTTGGAGAGGAGCCGGTGGGTCCCCACCACGATGTCCACCTCACCGCGCTCGATCCCCAGGATCATCTCTTCCTGCTCCTTGCGACTCCGGAAGCGGGAGAGGCCCGCCACCTTCACCGGGAAATCGGCGAGGCGTTCCTCGAAGGTGCGGCGGTGCTGCTCCACCAGGATGGTGGTGGGAGCCAGGACCGCCACCTGCTTGCCGTCCTGGACGGCCTTGAAGGCGGCACGCACGGCCACCTCGGTCTTACCGAACCCCACATCGCCGCAGATGAGGCGGTCCATGGGCTGGGACTTTTCCATGTCCCGCTTCACTTCCTTCGTGACCCGGGCCTGGTCCGGCGTGTCTTCGTAGAGGAAGGACGACTCCATCTCCCGCTGCCAGTGGGTATCTGCCGAGAAGGCGAAGCCCTCACCCAGCTCCCGCTCGGCATAGAGCTCCACCAGCTCCTGGGTCATGCGCTCCACCGCCTCTTCGGTCTTGCGCTTGAGCGTTTTCCAACGCTTCCCGCCGATGCGGTGCACCGAGGGGGGTTCGCCTCCCTCCTCGCCGCCGATCCACCGCTCCAGGAGGTCCAGGCGGTAGACCGGGACCCGGAGGATCTCGCCACCGGCGTACTCCACGGCCAGGACCTCCAGCGCCTCGCCCCCCACCTCGATCTGCTCCAGTCCCTTGAACCGACCGATCCCGTGGTCCATGTGGACCAGGTAGTCGCCGGGACTCAGCTGGGCCATGCTCTCCAGCGCCACCGCACCCCGGAAGCTGCGCCCGGACCGGACCCGGCGCGACCGCTTGAAGATCTCGTGATCCGTCAGCACCCGGAGGACCGGCACGGCGTCGGGAAGGACGAAGCCGGCCTCCAGCGATCCCACCCCCAGATGTACGCCGGAGAAGGTGGCGCCCCGTTGCTGCAGGATCTCCTCGAGCCGCTCCACCTGACCGTGATTGTCGCAGAGGATCACGGTGCGGGCGCCCCGGGCCTCACCCTCCCGGAGGAAGGCCTCCAGCCGGTCCATCTTCCGTTCGATGTCCGGGGGCGTGGAGGCGGAGAAGGACGGCTCCGTACCCGGCTCCGAGGTGAGACGGAGGACGGGGAGGCGGCGCAGGCGGCGGGCCGCCTCGTCCGGGGGCGTAAGGATCCGGTCCGGAGGGGGAAGGGTCTCCCCCCCTTCCTCCCGATCGGCGCGGATCCGACGGGCTTCGGTCCAGTAGGTCTGGAAGATCTCTTCCCAGTGGCCCTGCTCGAGCCCCACCAGGAGGCTCTCGTCCGGCAGGATCTCCAGGAGACTGCGGAGGGATCCGGCTCCGGTGCCGGACCCATCAGCGCCGGCCATCGCCCCATCAGCGCTGGGGGCGGCCCCCACGGCGCCCTCGGCGCTCCCTCCGGCTGCCTCAGCCGCGCTCCGGAAGGACGCCGGGAGGATCTGGACCGTGGTGAGTTCCTGGCGGGAGCGCTGGTTCGAGACGTCGAAGAGGCGGATGGACGAGATCTCGTCTCCCCAGAATTCGATGCGGAGCGGATCCGGGTGTCCCAGGGAGAAGACGTCCACGATGCCCCCCCGGACGGCCAGCTGCCCCACCTCCTCCACCAATGGGGTTCGCTGGAACCCCATGACCTCCAATTCTTCCAGAAGAAGGGAGAGGCCCACCTCGTCTCCCACCTCCAACTCCAGGCGGAGGGTGGCCAGCCGGTCGGGCATGTCCACCCGTTCCTGAAGGGCACGGGGCGTGGTCACCAGGATCCGGGATTCGCCCGCCAGGAGCGCCTCCACGGCCTCCACCCGCAGACCGCCGATGCGGGGGTCGTCTTCGGTCCCGTAGAAGCGGGCTTCCCCCTGGGGGTAGAGGTGAACGGCGCCGTCACCGAGGAGGGAAAGGAGGTCCGCCTCCATCCGAGCCGCCCCGTCCGGGTCCCGCGCCACCACCACCAGGTTCCGCCGAGGGTGATCCAGGTGGAGCCCCGCCACGAGGGCGCCGGATGCCGAACCCAGCAACCCTCCGGCGGCGGCGTGACGGCCTTCCATGGGAAGGGAGTCTGAAACCGCACGGAAGGCGGGCGTGGAGCGGATCCCTTCCAGAACCGGGTGGATGCGAGAAGTCACGGGTTTCCATCAATGGCGTTGGGAGTGGGGCTGTCCGGATCGTTCCGGGCCGCAACCCACCCTTCCATGAGGAGGAGAAGGAACGCCGTCGCAAGGAGCGGACGCCAGACCTCCCGGCCTCGCCGGTCATCGGTCACGCCCCGCATCCACGCACGACGATCAGGCGCCCCCCTGGCTTCCGGTCCCCAGCGCTCGGCCGCTTCGGCCGGCGTGAGGGCGGGCTCCGATGTGGGGGCGACGGCGTTCACCACCGCCTTTCCCACGAGGGCACCGTTTCCGTCCCGGAATCGGTAGATCCCGGGTCGTCCCGTCTCCGCAAACCCACCGGTACCGTCGGCCACCCGGCGGGTTCCCTCGGGGCCTTCCACCTCCGCCGTTCCCCCAGGAAGGACCAGGGGCGCCCCGGCGGCTACCTCGGGAACGGCCGCCCCACCGGCCAGGAGATCCAGGGCGCCTGAGACAAAGGGGAGCATCCCCACCGAGGTGGGAAGGTCCGACCACGCCGGATCCGCCGGCGAGGCCAGGATGAGGACGGGGGGAGTCGCTTCGTCCGGCCCCGGGTCCCCGGCGGCGGACCCGG
>REEG01000040.1 GCA_007695195.1 Gemmatimonadales bacterium
CGCCCTGGTCTACGAGCCGGTGGAGGGGCAGGCGTTCCGGGCCACCTACAACCGTGCCTTCTCCACACCGTCTTCCCTGAACCAGTTCCTGGACCTGGGAACGGCCTTCCCCAACGCCGCCCTGGCCCAGCTCGGGTACAGTGTGCGGGTGCAGGGAACGGGAACCGACGGATTCCGCTTCCGGCAGACCGGCGACTATCTCATGCGCTCGCCCTTCACGCCGGAACAGTTGGGCGGCCCGGAGCAGCTCCTCCCCGCCAATGCCACCGCCTTCTGGCAGGCTGCGGTACAGGTGGCGGCGGCCCAGAACCCCGACCTGCCGCCGCAGCTTGTGGCCTTCCTCCAGTCGCTTCAGCCCACGGCTCAGGACATCAGCTCCAACTTCTTCAATCCGGTTACCGGCCAGGTCGGGAGCCTCTCGGCGCTGGATCTCCCGGACGTGGACCCCATCCGGGAGTCGCTCCAGTCCACCTTCGAACTCGGGTATACTGGGCTCATCGGGGGCCGGGCGCTTCTGGCGGCCGACGTCTGGTACTCCCGGCGTAGCCAGCTCGTGACCCCGCTTACGGTTCGCACCCCCTTCGTCACCATGAACGGACCGGAGATCTTCGAGTATCTGGCGGCCAACAACCTCCTGGGTGTACTCCAGCAGTTGGGACTTTCTCCCGAGGCGGCCCAGGCCACGGTGGCGCAGTTGGCCGAGGGACTGGCCTCGGTGCCCATGGGTGCCATCTCTTCACCGGACATCAATGCCAACGGGGCCCAACTCCTCTCCACCTACACCAATGTGGACGATGACTTCGACCTCTGGGGGGTTGACCTGTCGGCCCGCTTCCTGATGAACGACCGTTGGTCCTTCGCCGGGTCCGTCTCCCTGGTGAACGACGACTCGTTCACCACGAGCCGGGGTGAGGTGGTCACGCTGAATGCCCCCCGCCGGAAGGGATCGGTCTCTGCCGCGTATCGGAATCGTGGGTCGGGCCTTGGCGCCGAGGCCCGGGCCCGTGTGGCGGCGGGGTTCCCCGCCAGCTCCGGCGTCTACGAGGGGCTGGCCTGTCTGCCGGAAGCCCCGGCCACCTCCGGTCCGTGTGTCGAGAGCTCCACCCTCGTCGACATGAACCTATCGTACCGGCTCCCGGGGCTCGCCAACACGACGGCGCAGCTCTCCGTCCAGAACGTCTTCGATACGGCGTTCCGGAGCTTCCCAGGTACGCCCGAGGTGGGACGGATGGCCCTTCTCCGCCTTCGCTACCAGTTCTGAGTCGGGAGGATGACCTCCCTTCCGCCGGATCCATTCCAGCTCCCCGTGGCAGGCGGCGGGGAGCTGGAGGGTCTTCTTTCCGATCCGACCCGGCCCGTCCTCCTGGACTTCTTCGCCGCCTGGTGCGGTCCGTGTGCCTGGATCGTCCCGACACTTCGAACTCTTGCCGAAGAGTACGGAGACCGTCTCGCAGTGGTGAAGGTGGATGTGGACGCCGACCCCCAGGCCGCTGAGCGCTTCCGCATCGGCAGCGTTCCCACCGTGATTCTCTGGGCCGACGGAGAGGAGGTGGGGCGGAGCGTGGGCGTCGAGCCCCCGCGGGTCCGGAAGATGGTAGAAGAGCTTCTGGGGCCAGGTAGCAAACCCGACTGAGCTCCCCTGGGCAGGCGACGGACTTTGTCCGGCGGGGTAATGACCCATACCTTCTCCCGGGAGAGTCGGGATCCCTGGGGGGTCGGGAGCATTCCACCCAACGGGGAGTTCCCATTGCCGCAGGTCCAGACGGCAACCCCATCAGCTCCCGGATCCATGAGCCGAACGTCGCCATCCAGCTCCACGCGTCGCCCTCCCTCCTCCACCTTCCTCCTGGTCGGACTGGCCCTCGTGGTGGGCGCTCCGGCACTGGGTGCCCAGGAGGGATACCGGACGCCCTCCGACGAGATCGTCGAGATCCTCGAGGCGCCCACCCTGCCCGAGTTCGCGGCCTCGCCCGACGGGCGCTGGGCCGCCCTCCTGGAGCGTCCCTCCATGGTGGCGCTCAGGGACATCGCGGAACCGCGCCTCCATCTGGCCGGCTACCGCCTGAACCCGCGCACCAACGGCCCCTCCGTCTCCAACCGTGCACCGGTACAGGGGATCGAGTTCCTGGACATGGGGAACGAAACAAGGATCCCCGTCTTGCTTCCGGAGGGGGCCGGGGTTGAATACGCCGGGTGGTCCCCGACAGGCGATGGACTTCTCTTCACACGCCCGTCCGACGGGGGGTATGAGCTCTGGTGGACCACGCCCAGCGATCCCAGGGCCCGGCGGGTGGGAACGGTCCTCCTCAACGCCGCCCACGGGGCGCCTTGCCGCTGGCTATCCGGGGACGAAGTGGTGTGCCGAACCATTCCAACGGATCGTGGTGAGGCGCCGGCTCGGCCTCCGGTTCCGGAGGAGCCCCGCATCCAGGACGCCCGGGCCGGTGAGCCGGCCCCGGCTCGAACCTTCCAGGATCTGCTCCTGGATGGCCACGACGCCAACCTCTTCGAGTACTACTTCACCTCGCAGCTCGCCCGCGTCGAGCTCTCCACGGGCCTGGTCACTCCCGTGGGGGACCCCGCCATCTTGGACCAACTGGCGCCCTCCCCCGACGGCCGCTTCCTCTACGTGGTTCGTACCGTGCGCCCATTCTCCTTCGTGGTCCCGGATCGCTGGCGCACCAACGACTGGTTCCCTCGCGAGATGGAGATCTGGACCCGGGACGGGGAGCGGGTCCGGACCCTGGCCTCCCTTCCGCTGGAGGAGGAGGTAGCGGTGGACGACTTCCGCTCGGGGCCCCGCGGCCTCATGTGGCAGCCCGGTTCCGAGGCGGCCATGGTGTGGGCGGAAGATGTGGAAGGCCAGGTTCCCGGTGTCCGTGACCGGATCCTCCGCCTGGAGGATCCTTCGGCTGAGCCCCAGGTCATCCTGGAGCTGGAAGACCGATTCGACCGCATGGCCTGGACCCGGGACGGCCGGGGACTGGTGAGCGAGATCGACCGCTTCCCCCGCCGCGCCGCCAGTTGGACCCGGAGTTGGTTGGTGACGGAAAATGGTGCGACCTGGGACGCACATCTGGTGGAAGACCGGAGCGCAGAGGAACGATTCGGAGCCCCGGGGACCCCCATGACCCGAGGCAACACCCTCCTGGGCTCAGGGGACTGGATCTACCTGCAGGGCGACGGGGTCACGCCGGATGGGGAGCGTCCCTTCCTGGACCGGATGAACCTGGCCACCCTGGAAACCGAACGGATCTGGGAGAGTGACCCGGATCGCTACGAGGTGCCGGTTGGGCTCCTGGCGGGCTCTTCGGATCGGATGGTGATCCGGAGCGAGTCCCCGGCCGATCCGCCCAATTACCACCTGGCGGACCGGACCCAGGGGGCCACCACCGCCCTCACGGACATCCCCGATCCCGCCCCTCAGCTTCAGGGTGTGGAGCGCCGGGTCCTCACCTACGAGCGGGAAGACGGCATCCGGCTGGCTGGGGTGGTCTATACCCCGCCCGGGTGGGACGGAGAGACGCGCCTTCCCACGGTGCTCTGGGCCTATCCCCGGGAATTCGTCTCCCCTGACGCCGCCGCACAGGTGC
>REEG01000039.1 GCA_007695195.1 Gemmatimonadales bacterium
ACTTCGACCAGCGGGACCTGGGGTGGGTCGACACCGAATGGAGGGAGATGGGCATTCCCCTCTACCTGAGCTTCGCCTTCTGGCAGTGGCTGGCCGTGGCCGGCCTGGCCGCGGGCCTGGCCCACCTCCTCTGGGTCGCCGCCAGGGAATGAGCGGTTGGGTCGCCGCCGGGGATGAGCGGTCGCCCGGGGATCCGAGCGAGCTACAATCTGGAGAGTCCCCACATCCGGAATCACCGGGCCAGGATCCGTAGGCCCCCGGCAACGCTGTCAGCGGGCTCGTACCTCTTCGAGGAACCGGTTGTACGACTCCAACATGGCCACCTGCTGTCCGTGGAGGTCGGCGATGTGACGGTAGAAGATCACAGCGTTCTCGTAGGACCGATCGGCATCGTAGAGTTCGCGGCTTCCAAGGAACTCCACCGTGGCCCGGACCGCCCGGTCCACGTACTCCTGTTGTCGGAACACGCGGTTGGCCGAAAGGCGAACGTCCAGGTCCAGTCGTACATCCCCCTGGCGGAGGTAGTCCCAACTGTCGTAGGTGAGGATCTCCCGGAAGATGCCACGCTCATCGATGTAGTCGTAGGGGCTGAAGGGAGCGTCGCCTCGGTCCTCATTCTCCAGCCAGGCCAGAACCCGCTCCGCCATCTCTCCGTGGTAGGGAGCCCATCGCCGAAGGATTTCCCGGTTGGCGGTCACCTCGCTGATGACGGCTTCCACCGCCCGTTCCGTGGCCTGCCGCTCAGACACGGCGATCCTGTAGTCATTCAGCCAGAAGGCGAGGAATACGCTGGCGAAAATCAGGACCGCCTGGATCAGGTGATCCACTACCCGTCGACTCAGCTTCCACCGCTCTCTTTTCATGGGCCATCGGGTCAGGGGTAGGCCGTATGGGCCACCCGGTCAGGGGTAGGCCGTCCCCCGCGTTCGGAAGACGCATATGTCCGAGAAAGGACAGACCCGGGCCCTGCTACACAAGGGGGATACTCCGCTCCTGCCGCGGACCGACGTCACCTGGGTCCAGGGGCGCCACCGTGCTGGCCTGGAGCCCTTCGTCTCCTTCCGCCGCCGCGAATCGGACCTCATCGCCCACCTCCAGGTCGTCGTAATCCAGACCCACCAGC
The DNA here is from genome assembly GCA_007695195.1 of Gemmatimonadales bacterium. Classification (GTDB taxonomy): domain Bacteria; phylum Gemmatimonadota; class Gemmatimonadetes; order Longimicrobiales; family Gaopeijiaceae; genus PWLA01. Next base: position 1,124 of record REEG01000039.1, read on the forward strand.
GCCTCTTCATGAAAGTAGACCTGCCGACCTTCCCTGGAGTGGAGGAAGCCGTAGCGCACGCCGAAGTCGTCCGTGAGGAGGCGAGTCACACGGCCATGGGGCGGGAGCCCGCGGGTCTTCACATCGCCGGCCTGGAGCTCCTTGGCCTTCTGGAGTCGCCGCCGCGCCAGATCGAAGGCGTGGCTGATGGCCTGCGCCACGTTCCGACTCTCGCCCGGCGCCGAATCGGTGGGATCGACGACGATGGTGCTCCCGGGGATGGCGACTTCCACCCGAACGCGGTGAACGTTCCCGGTTCGCCGGTCCGGCGTTGTGTCGGTCACCACCGTCCGGCACGAGATGAGGTGCGGATAGACGTTCTCCAACTTGTCGATCCCCTCGAGGATTAGGTTCTTGTACTCCTCGGTAGCGGGGACATCGCGAAAGGCGATCTCTGGTTCGACCTGCATGGACTGACTCCTGGGTTCAAGGATTCTCGGGGTTTCCAAATGCTACCGTTTCACGGAGACCCTCTCCCTAGTGGTGGGTGCTCCGGTAGGCGGGTTCGTCGGGACAAGGCCGATGTGCGCCGCATGCTCGGCCATAGCGGCGCTGTTGTCCGTCAAGACCAGAGGGCTCCCAGCCATCCGGGTCTCTCGCCACAACTGCCGGATCTCCCCGGCTCTCGCCTCGGTGTCGCTCACATCGCGGATGTACACGGCCTCGACCCGGTCCGGATGGCGGCGGACGATGTCGGCGTAGACCTCCGGATCGTGCTGCCCACTATCCCCGATGAGGACGAAGGGAAGATGGGGATACCGGGCCAGCATGTCCTCGATGAGGTCGTGCTTGTGATGCCGGGCCCGCCGCGGAAGGGGTCGCTGGAGAGTGAGCCCCCACTCCCGGAGGAAGAGGACCGGACCCTCGGGGATCTTGTTCAGACGGAAGAAGGACTCGAGCACTTCGTAGATGCTCCACGGGGCGCGGGACACGTAGAGCATGGGGTTCCCCTCGCCTCCGGAAGCCCCCTCGTGGAGAGCCTGATAGAACTCGGCGACGCCGGGAAAGGCGGTGCGGCTCTCGGCGCCCTGGACGAAGAGTCGCCAGAGCATCTTGGCCTTGTTGGCCACCCCCGTGTGCATGACGGTGTCGTCGATGTCGCTGATGACAACCCGACGGGCCGACGGAGGGGGGACGTAAACCAATCCCGTAGCCGTGGCCGTCTCACCCTTCCAGGTCACCTCGAGCTCAACGGAGTGCCAGTGCTGAGTGGGATCGAGCATCTGGCGCGGCGTAAGCTCAATGTGGAAGTATCCGTCGCGGTCGGTCAGTAAGGTGGCCGAGGTCCCGGCCATACGCGCCTTCACCTTCACCCGACCCAGTCCCCAGCGACCAAGCCGACGGGCCACATCACCCACCTCCTTCAGGACCGACCCCATGGGTAATCCGGCTCCCAGACGTGGCTGCCGAAAGACACGGCCCATGAGGTAGATCTCGTCCGACGTTCCGTATCCGCGGTAGGGCTGGATCACCACACCCCGGAGGCCCCGGTCCCGACGCACCGGCCGGGAGACCACGCGCAGGAGTCTTCGGAACCCGCGCCAGATTCGTCGGGGAAGCCGGGTCAGGGACGGAGGCTTGGTGGGTTCGAGGATTGAACAACCCCCATATTCTTCAAGGACACAAGGCAATCATATCGATGTGTACAAATAGTCGATCACTGTACAAACCATTACCTTTGAGCGCCACATAGCGACCGATGGCAACAGTTTTGAAACGCCGAACCATCTGTCACGTGAAACACCGAACAATCCACCTTCGTTCCGTGATCAAGTCCCCTTACGACCCTACTCTGTCGGGAACACAGCGTACACCGCCCACGCCGCAGACGAAGTATCCGCAAGCAAACGGGGCATCCGCAGGCAAACGCGGTATCCGCAGCGATGAGAAATACTGGTTTCTGGCCGTTCTGCTTGAGTGAATGTGGGTTCAGGTGGGATGGCAAGGAGTCTCTGGACCCATCAGTGGGTCCAAGCCCTCAATGTGCATGCAAGCCCGGCAGGTTTTCGCACCGGGGGGCCCGCAGCCAGTAACCTCAACGGGTTGCCCCGACGCTTCCCCCAGGCGAATCTCTCCGGCAGGGGGAAGCGTCAATTACAGGATCATACGGCCGTGCCCATGCGGTTGGGGCCCGGCCTCTACGCCGTCGCCGGTTGGAGGGTGCGATGAAGGGATTCGAGGCATCGACATGGTCCGACTTCGGTCGGAAGGTCGCCGAGCAGCGCGAAGCCATCTTCTCCGTGGTGGATCGGACATTCCACGAAGCGGATCGGCTTGGACTTGCCGGGTGGAGCTGCGACGACTCCTGGCCGGACCGGCGCATCCGCAGTCCCGTCCTGGACCTGCAGCTCATCCATATTCCCGACTTCGAGTGGGTCGGGCGGGTGGTCTTCGGATATCGCACGTCGGACG
>REEG01000038.1 GCA_007695195.1 Gemmatimonadales bacterium
GTGGGGCGGCGGGCCGGGCTCTGGCATGGGGATGTGGGTGCGAGTGCCCGGGAGGCGGTGCGGTCCGATCCGCCGGACCTCCTCCTCACCACCCCTGAGTCCATCGAGGCCATGCTCATCTCGAGGAAGACGGATCACGCCTTCCTCTTCCGGAATCTCCGGGCCGTGGTGGTGGACGAGATCCACGCCTTCGCCGGCGATGATCGGGGGTGGCACCTGGTGGCGGTGGCCGAGCGGCTGCAGCGGTTGGCGGGGCGGGAGCTGCAGCGGATCGGGCTATCGGCCACGGTGGGGAACCCGGAGGAGATCCTGGCCTGGGTGAGCCCCACCACCACGGCGCCGCGAACGGTGGTGATGGCGTCGGGGGAGGTGCGAAGCCCCGAGATCACCCTGGACTGGGTGGGGAACCTGGCCAACGCCGCCACCGTCATCGCCCGCCTCCACCGAGGTGAGAAGCGCCTGGTCTTCGTGGACAGCCGGGCCCGGTCCGAGGAGTTGGCGGTGGCGCTCCGGGACCGGAACGTGACCACCTACGTCTCCCACGGCTCGCTGGGGCGAGAAGAGCGCCGGGCGGCGGAAGAGGCCTTCGCCGGCTCCCGGGACTGCGTCATTGTGGCCACCAGCACCCTGGAGCTGGGCATCGATGTGGGAGACCTGGACCGGGTCATCCAGATCGATGCCCCGGCCACGGTGGCGAGCTTCCTCCAGCGGCTGGGGCGGACCGGCCGGCGGGGAGATGCGCCCTCCAACATGCTCTTCCTGGCCACCCGGGAAGACGCCTTCCTCCGGGCCACGGGGCTTCTGCGGTGCTGGGCCGACGGGTTCGTGGAGCCCCTGGAGCCGGCGCCCCTCCCCCTTCACCTGGCGGTGCAGCAGCTCCTGGCGCTGGTCCTTCAGGAGCGGGGGGTGGGGCGACACACCTGGCCCGAGTGGCTCGGCCGGCCCTTCGTGCTGGGGCCCGAGGTGGAGGCGGCGGTGGAGGGGCTCACCACCCACCTCCTGGCCCGGGACTTCCTCTTCCAGGACGGGGGGATCCTGGGGATCGGGGACCAGGGGCGGAAGGTGTTCGGGTTCAGGAACTTCCTGGAGCTCATGGCCGTGTTCAGCGAGCCGCCCATGCTGAAGGTGCTGGCGGGGCGCACCGAGATCGGGCAGATCCCCTCGCAGCTCCTGAGCCTGGAGGCGCCGGATGGGCACATCGTGCTCCTGGCCGGGCGGAACTGGGCCGTCCGGCAGGTGGACTGGCAGCGCGGGGTGGTGCAGGTGGAGCCCACCGACGAGCGGGGGCGAGCCCGGTGGATCGGAGACGGCCGGGCCCTGTCCCGGGAGCTCTGCCAGGGGATCCGGCGGGTGCTCGGGGGCGAGGAGGTGGAAGGTACCGTGCTGAGCCGGCGGGCCGGGGAGAAGCTGGACCAGCTCCGGGCCCGGTTCTCGTGGATCCGCCCCGAAGACGGGAGCGTGGTGGTCACCGAGGCCGACGGACAGACCCACTGGTGGACCTTCGCCGGGATGCACGCCAACCTCTGGCTCGCCGGCTCGCTGGGCCGGTTCGTGGACCAGGCCTCCCCCGGCGACCTGGAGATCCGGCTGGATCCCGCCGCGGACCCGGACGAACTGGCGGCGGCGCTCCGGGCGCTTCGCCCTTCCACCCTCACCCTGGGCGCCAAGGTGGCCGCAGGCGCCGTGGAGCGCCTCAAGTTCGCCGAGGCCCTCCCTGAGTCCGCCGCCGAGCGGGTGGTGGTGCGGCGGATGCGGGATGATGCGGCGGTGCAGGCGGTGGTGGAGGGCGGGGTGAGGGTGGTGAGGGGGTAGGGGGTTGCAATTGCATTGCCCTGCCAGCCAGGAGCATGAGGATCCTGTCGTCCCGGGGATTCTGGGCCTGATTGCCGCGGACCTCGAGGAGAACCCGGGACGTGTGGAGCTCTTCCCAGACGCCCTCCTTCAGCGGATCCAAGCCGTGACCAGCGATGTCGAGATCGATCACGAAGCCCCAATCGACGGGGTCACGGCTCTTTGATGGACGCTATCGACTCTTCTACCGCTATGACTTAGCCGCCGGAATCATCGTCTACGCCTCGGTGAACGACGAGAATTCGCTCCGTTCCTACGGGAAGAAGAGCGATGCGTACGGAGTCTTCGGGAAGATGCTGGAGGGGGGCTCGCCGCCTGATGACTGGGAAGATCTGCTCAACGAGGCCGGCACAGAAGAGCCGCCGGGAGGCTCAGGGGGAAGCTCCTGGCGGAAGTGGCTGAGGGTAAGGATCTCGATTCGATCCTCAGTGACTTCGTAGATGATCCGGTAAGGCTGGTGGAAGACCTCTCGCACCGAGGACTCGTGCCATTTGGACATCCTGGCTTGGCTTCAGCATAGCCATGTAACACCACCTACGATACGAGGGATTGTATTACAAACGGTGCGACTGCTGGCGCGAACCGCGCAAGGGGTGGCGCTACTTTAACGGGCTCGGTCCGGATGTCCTGGGCGGACGGATCCATGGGGGCCAAGACCTCCCGCTGCACCAGCCAGCTGGTGGTCAACGTATCCCAAGGTCGAGTAGACATGATGTCCGCGACCGGCAGGCCATCCCGGGGCATACTTTGGACCACCCCCAGCTCGAGCGTGGCCCTCCCACTGGGTCACAGGCAGGGGCACGGTTCCATCCGCTGCTCCGGGTGTGACCCCAGCGTCAAGCGGCTCAACCTGCGTCTCAGCATACTCCTGCGGGCGACGCCAAGACTGATCAGACGACGGAAAAGGCCTAAAAGGACGCCCATACGCCTCCCAACCAGCAACGCCAAACACGTGAGCTAATAACAACGACTCAACATGAGACTGCGCAAGCTCAGGAACAAAAGGATCAGCAAACTCAGGAAGAGGAACAAGAGAATTAAATTCATAACAAGGACGAGGAGCACGCGTCTTCGTAGTACAATTAAGCTGACCAGGAACAGCATCCAAAGACAAACGAGAATCCTGATAACCCATATGAGAAGACTCAGACAACAACTGACCAACATTACCAAAAGGAACCTTAAAATCAGAGGCAAGCATAAACAAGCCGCCATCAACTAGACGAGTACGCAAAGCGCCACGAGGACGACCCCAACGATGCACCAAATCATACCCATCCTTAGGATCAAGACGGGCAGGTTCATTCTCAACATAACCGATCCTATCAACAAGACTCAAAAAAGAATCCAAATCAGACTCGACACGAACACCAAAAAAACCATCAGGATAAGGACGAAGACCAGCACCCAAAGCAGGAGTAGAAAACACCCGCTCAATAATAGACTGATAAGAAAGAAAAAAACCAACCTGCTCAGAAGACAAAGGATCAGCCTCAAAAGGAGACCGCACACGAGAAGAAGGAGTAAACAACACATTCGTACGAGGAAGACGAGGATCAAACGTCACAAAACCACCATCAGTAATAATCGACTCACCAGCAGGAGTACCAATAAAAGCATTATGCTGCATGGACAACACAAAAGGAATATCACGATCTACCGTATACCAAGAAACAACCTGATCCTCCAAACCAGAAACAGAAACAACAGGATCAT
>REEG01000190.1 GCA_007695195.1 Gemmatimonadales bacterium
GTGGAGTGCTTGTCCACACGAGGACCGGGGAGGTGGGAGAGATCCAGGACCGCTCCCGAGTGGAGCATGGTCCCCACCAGACGCTCCAGCGCCTCCGGAGCCAGGCCCTTCAGGACCACGGCCATGAGGAAGGCCGACATCTGGTACTCTTCCACCTCCCCGGCCAGGTACCCCTCCAGGAAGCGTGTGAGGTCGTCGGGATCCAGGGAGTCCCCGTCCCGGACGGCCTCGATGACCCGAACCGGGTTCACTTGTCGTTGAATCGCTTCCGGGCGCCGTCCAGCGCCTCTTCCACCTTGTCCCGCACCTCGTCGGCGATGTCTTCCCACCGGTCGCCGGCGTTGAATCGAAGGTCCTCCGCCGCTCGCGTGATCCGTCGGCGCGTCCGCTTGCCCGACTCGGGGGCCATGAGAATGGCGATGCCGGCTCCGATGGCCGCGCCGCAGACGAGGCCGGTCAGGAAGTTCAGGGCGCCATTGTCGTTCTCGTATTCCATGGATTCCTCCTTGGCATTCGTGGTCAGTTGGGTGGCGGGGGACCCGTCAGCCCGTTCGGGAAATATAACAGGTGGTCGCCGGTGTCGAAGGGAGGGCCCCGGGCCGACTGCTGGAAGGTTCGCCTCGACCACTATATGTTCCCGCACGGCCCGTGGCGCACGGTCGCGGGCCCGCTCATGGGACGCGGCGGCCCCACCCTCCCTCCCTCGGCCTCATCGCAAACGAATGCCTTCACTCCCTCTCTCCATCCGCCCCCCGCGTCACGGGGGATCCTCCGGTACGGCCGGGTTGATCCTGCCGCCGGCCGCCCTCACCCTCCTTCGCCGTTCCATCCGGGAAGAGGTCGGTGACCTGAGCGCCACCCGAATCCTTCAGAACGCAGGTTTCGCCACCGGAGAGGTCCTCTACCGGGAATTTCTCGAGGAGCTTCCCGGATCCGAGTCCGATGTGGATCCAGGGGCTGAGGCAGCGGCGAGCCCCCGGGACCTGGACGAGGCGAGATTCTGGTTCAGCATGAACCGCTTCCTCGGGGCCAGGGGATGGGGCCGGATCGAGTCGGAGCGGGTCCACCCCGGCCTCGCCGTCCTTCACGCCTATGACTGGGCCGAGTCGGACGCCGCCGGTGAAGACGATCAACCCGGCTGCCATTTCACGGCGGGCTTCTTCTCCCACATCCTGAGCCAGCTGGCCGGTCAGGCCATCGCCGTTCTCGAGGTGGAGTGCCGAAGCGCCGGAGATGAGCGGTGCAGCTTCCTCTACGGGTCCGAAGCGGCCGTGCACGAAGTCTACGGCCTGTTGCTGGACGACACCCCCCTGGACGAGGCATTGGCACGGCTCTGAGCCGGACCCTTCGATGCGAATTCTGGGCGTGGATTTCGGCGAGGTCCGGGTGGGCCTCGCGCTATCGGACGAAACGGGTACTCTGGCCTCGCCCCTGCCCACACTCCGTCGGCGGCGCGGCAAGCGCCCCCCTCTCAAGGCCATGGAAGAGGTGGGTCGGGAGAAGGGGGTGGAGGCCGTGGTCTTCGGTCTTCCGCTGGAGCTGGACGGATCCGAGTCGGAGTGGACCAAGGAGGTGCGGCGGGTGGGCGACGATCTGGGTCGACGCCTTGACGTCCCGGTCCACTTCATCGATGAACGCATGACCTCGGTGGAGGCCGAACGCCGGGTGCGGGGCAGCGGGCTTCGTCGCTCGGAGCGGGAGAAGAAGGAGCGCATCGATGCCGAAGCCGCCACCCTGATCCTGCAGCGCTGGCTCGACGGGAGGGCCGGGTCATGAGCCGCTCCAGCGTCGTTCCACGCCGTCCCCTACTGCCACGCCGTCCCATCGAGCCACGCCGTCCCCTCCTGCCACGCCGTCCCATCCTGGTCGGGCTTCTCATCACGGCACTTGCGGTGGTGGGCGCCCTTGCCTCTGCCTGTTCCGGGCCGAAGGAGGGCGAGACCGTCCAGTTCACCGTCCCCCCCGGCGCCACCTTTGTGCAGGTCATGGACACCCTCTGGGCGAGAGATCTGATCCGGAACCGGATCGGTTTCCGGGCGCTGGCCCGATTCCGGGGAGACGACCGCAACCTCCGCGCTGGTCAGTACTCCGTCCCCGAAGGCATCGGAATGGGTCCGCTCCTGGACATTCTGGTGGAAGGGCGCATGGTCACCATCCCCATGACCATTCCGGAAGGCTTCACCCTCCGGCAGATGGCGCCCAGGATCGCCCAGGTCACCGAGATGGATCCCGACGACGTTCTGGCCGAACTCCAACGGTTGGCGGAAGAGGACCGCTGGAACGTCCCCGGCCCCGGGCTTGAGGGATACCTCTTCCCGGACACCTACCTCTTCGCCCCGGGGCTCTCCCTCGACTCGGTGGTGGAGTCCATGGTGCGTCGGTATCAGCGGATCTGGACACCTGAACGTCGGGAGCGAGCCGAAGAGATGGGGATGACGGAACAGGAGGTCATGACCCTGGCCTCCATCGTCCAGGGAGAGGCCCGGCGGGTGGAAGAGATGCCTCGAATCGCCGGAGTCTTCCACCATCGCCTGCGCATCGGATACCTCCTGCAGGCCGATCCCACCATCCAGTTCGCCCTGGGGGAGCGTCGCAGCCGCCTTCTCTACGCCGATATCGACGCAGTAGCGGATCATCCCTACAACACGTACACTCAGCCGGGCTTGCCGCCGGGACCCATCGGCGCCGCAGGAGAAGCCGCCGTGGAGGCCACCCTCTTCCCGGAAGACACACGGTACCTCTACTTCGTGGCCCGTCCCGATGGGACCCACATCTTCACCCGGACGCTCCAGGAGCACAACCGGGCCCGGGTGCAGGCCCGCCGGGAGTGGAACGCGCTTCAGACCCCCTGATCGCACCCTCCTCCATACCCCCATCCACCGCCCTCCGGGAGGTTTGCCATGACGTCACCCCGCCCGGTCGATCCCGACCGACTCCGACTCATGGTCATCACCGACCGACGATTGGCCGGCACGCGAGGGGTGGAACGGGTGGTGGAGCTGGCGCTGGAGGCCGGGGCTCCGGCCATTCAGCTCCGGGAGAAGGCGTGGGGCGCGGCCGACGTCCTCCCCCTGGCTCAGCGGCTTCGAGAGATGACCCGAGCGGCCGGCGCCCTCTTCATTGTGAACGATCGGGTTGATCTGGCCCTGGCCGTGGAGGCCGATGGCGTTCATCTGGGCCCGGACGACCTTCCCTTGGGGGAGGTTCGCCGGTATGTGGGGGAATCCCTGCTCCTGGGGTATTCCACCGACGACCCGGCGCGAGCGTTGGTGGCGGAGGGCGAAGGAGCCGATTACGTGGGGTGCGGGACGGTCTGGCCCACCAGCTCGAAGCAGGATGCCGGGGCCGTGATTGGCCCGGAGGGTTTGGCGCGGGTCGCCGGTGCTGTCACCATCCCCGTGCTGGGCATCGGGGGCATCACGCCGGATCGGAGCCGGGAGCTTGCCGGCACCGGGGCTGCGGGGGTTGCGGTGGTAGGGGCCGTGATGGCGGCACCGGATCCCCGGGAAGCCGTGGTGAAGTTACTCCGGAACGTGGCGGGGGAGGGAGGGTGAGGCTCTTT
>REEG01000037.1 GCA_007695195.1 Gemmatimonadales bacterium
CGGGGGAGGGTCTCGGTGCCCGCCGACGGTAGCGCCGACTGGGTCATGGTCGCCGATGTGGGGCTCGGGCACGCGGCGCTACACGACCGGGTGGCGGCCGCAGCCGACCCTTCGGTGCGAGACCGTGTCGTCGCCGATATCGTCCGGGGGCGGGACCACCTCGCCCGGCTCCTGGCCGCTGCGGACGGCGTGCAGCGCACGGCAGATGAGGTCGCCGACGCCCATCACCTCTCCAATGTGCTCTTCAACAGCATGCGGGGCGGCATTCTGGCCGATGGCTACGACCTGGAGATTCACGACCTCCTCGCCTTCCTCCGGGTCCGGAACCGGCGTATCCACGACGCCCACGCCCACCGCCTCAAGGACCTGGGACCCCGGGCGCCCCTCGCCACGGTTCGCGGCGTCGCGGAAGAGACCGGCGACCCGGACCTGATCCGGTTGGTGCTCGAGTATCTGCCGCTCTCCTTCTCGCGTCGGCACGGCGACCCGAGCCGGCCCTGGAACCGGTTCTCCATCCGGGTCACCGCCCAGGATGGCTCGGAGCTGCGGTACCACGAGGGCAACTGGCGCGACATCTTCCAGAACTGGGAGGCACTGCTCCGCTCCTACCCCCGGTTCCTGCCCAACGTGGTGGCCACCTTCGTCAACGCCAGCACCGTGGACGGGTACAACCCCTACCGGATCACCCGGGACGGCATCGACTGGGAGGTTCCCGACCCCGACGATCCCTGGAGCAACATCGGCTACTGGGGAGACCACCAGATCGTCTATCTCCTGCGGCTGCTGGAGGCCTGGGATGAGGTGGAGCCCGGCGGACTGGAGGCCTGGTTCGACAAGGCCTGGTTCACCTACGCCGACGTGCCCTACCGCCTCGCCGACCACGCATCGATGCTCGCCGATCCGCGGGATACCATCACCTACGACGCCGCCCGTGCCGCGGCGGTGGATGAGCGGATCGCGGCTATCGGTGCTGACGGCCGGCTCGTCGTCGCTGGCGGCGAGCTGGTCCGCGTGACCTTCGCGGAGAAGCTGTTGGTGCCGGCGCTGGCGAAGCTGTCCGCCTATGTCGCGGGTGGGGGCATCTGGCTGACCACCCAGCGCCCCGAGTGGAACGACGCCAACAATGCCCTGGCCGGTTGGGGGCTGTCCATGGTGACCCTCTACCAGTTGGAGCGCTACCTGGCCTTCCTGATGCGGCATCTGGTGGAGAACCGCCAGGAGGCCGTCACACTCAGTGGGTCGGTGGCCCGTTGGCTCGACGCCATGGGCCGGGTCCTGGCCAACCACGATCCCGAGGTGGCCACCACCGATCCGGCGCTCCGCCGGGTGCTCCTGGACGCACTGGGTACGGCCGGAGCCGACTATCGCGCCACCGTCGAGGAGGGCTTCGATGTCGCGGGGGTCAAGGTGGATCGCCATCGGCTGGCGGAGGTGCTCTCTTCTGCCCTCGCTCACATCCGGGCCACCGTGCGTGCCGGACGTCGGGGTGACGGGCTCTATCACGCCTACAATCTGCTGTCGGTCCCCGACGGAGAAGTGGCTGAAGTCCACCACCTCCCGCTGATGCTGGAGGGCCAGGTGGCGGTGCTGGGTGCCACGGCGCTCACAGACGATGAGGTCGCCGAACTGGTGGAAAAGCTCTATGACTCGGAGCTATACCGAAGGGATCAGGATTCCTTTGTGCTGTACCCGGTGCCGGAGCTTGAACCCTTCCTGGATCGGAACCGTGTGCCCGACGAGTTGGTCGCCCGCATCCCGGCACTGGACGTGCTGGTGGGAACCGGCCGGGCCGGCGTACTCGAACGAGATGGTGACGGAGGACTTCACTTCCGCGCCGATCTGGTGAACGCCGCTGCTCTCGAGCGGGCACTGGACGAGGTGGGGATGCGGGCCATTGACCGTGCAGCGGTGCAGGAGGCCTACGAGACCATGTTCCAGCACCACGCCTTCACGGGGCGCTCCGGAGGGATGCACGGCTACGAGGGGATCGGCTCAATCTACTGGCACATGGTGGCCAAGCTGTTGCTCGCTGTGCAGGAGCGTGCCATGGAGGTTGAACTCGCCGGCGACGACCCGGCGCTCTTGAAGCGTCTCATCACCGTCTACCGCCGGGTCCGGGACGGGCTCGGCTTCCGTAAGGATCCGGCGGAGTTTGGCGCATTCCCCACCGACTGCTACTCCCATACTCCAGCCCATGCGGGAGCGCAGCAGCCCGGCATGACCGGTCAGGTGAAGGAAGAGGTCCTGACTCGTGGGGGCGAACTGGGTCTACGGTTTATGGACGGACGGCTCGCCTGGGGCAGCCCGCTCCTCCCTGCCGAGGAGCTCTGGCTGGATGACGGGGCCACATCCGCCTTCCAGGTCACGGTCTGCGGGACCCCGGTGCGCATCGAACGAGCAGACACCGACGAGATCGAGGTTCATGCTACGGACGGCGCAGTCCAGGTGATCCCCGGCCGTGTGACGGATGACGGCACTGCCGCAGCGGTGCTGGACCGCACGGGAGCCGTGACAGGGATCACCTTCCGGTTGGCGGTGGCGGTGGCGGGGTAGGGGAGGGCTCAGGCGTGAGTGACCAGGCGTGCTTACTCACCGCCGCCACTCGCCCCCCACCACCAGGTAGTGGAGCCAGGCGAAGTTCCTGACCTGGTCCACATCGGCCCCGCCCTCCACCGTCCGGTATCCTCCCCGGATCCACCACCGGTCGCCTATCCGGCGTTCCACCTGAGCCGAGACGTCGAACGCCCTCCCCGGGCCTCCTGCCAGTCCATCGAATTCCCCCATGAGGGTCCACACCGGAGCGATGCGCCAGACGCCGGAGAGGTGGAGGAGAGGAACGAACCCAACGTCCGTGGTTCGTCCTCTGCGGAGATCGCCTCTGCCCTCCGACGGAGGCTCCACCTCCTGTTCCAGCGAAACCACCGCATCCCGGACCTTGGCGGTGAACCCGATCCAGCCCGCGGTGGAGCCCCCTTCGTGGAGGCGGTACCGCCAGGAAGCGCGCCACGAGTTGAAGGTGTAGGTGGCGGTGATGGGGAGCTGAGGTTCCAAGTCCTGTCCGGCGAAGCGGATCGCCTCCCCGCTCCCGGCAGTTTCGGTGATGCTCAGGGGAGCGAGGAGAAGACGCACCTCCTGCCGATCCCGGAAGCGCCAGCCCACGGTGAGCCGTGCCGCGGGCCAGGGTCCGGAGCCGGCGAGGGAGCGGAGTGAGAAGAGGGTGGCCTCCGGTTCATTGGGAACCCGAACCTCGTTCCGGCTCTGCCACACCGGACCACCCTCCACCCACACGGTGAATCGCTCCGACCCCTCTCCGGAAACCTGGGCCGCCGCAGGGGCCGTCATCGGCGCGGAGACGGCCCCCGCCCCCAGAAGAAGAAGCACGCGAAGGGAAGCGTCCCGGAAGAGGGACGGCCTGGACGCGCCGCGCTCACGCCCTCCCCATCCCCACCGGCTCAACCGGGACCCCCGGCGCCTATCTATCGTCCACCAGCCGCAGCAGCTCGTCCACCGCCCGCTCGAGCTGCTGGTCCCGGCCCC
>REEG01000073.1 GCA_007695195.1 Gemmatimonadales bacterium
TTCTCGGCGCGATATGTGCACTTGCTATTCGGCACGCCGATCGCGGCGGGCCCCATCACATTCGACTGGAGGGTATCAGAATGGCCGACAAGAAGAGCAAGCTGAAGCGGAAGGGCGCCAAGCACGAGTTGAAGGGCGCCGGCAAGGAACTCAAGGGGAAGCTCGAGAAGACGGCGGGAAAGGTTACCGGTGATCGCTCGCAGCAGGCGAAGGGCACCGTGAAGGAAGCCGCCGGCAAGGTTCAGCGAAAGGCGGGCGAAGCGGTGCGGAAGTCGGCGGACTGACCTGGTGGGGGCACGCCGGGAAGACGGGTAAGGGACCGAATGGGCCAACGCGAGAGGCGCCGAAACGCGCCAACGGAAACTTCTGCCATCAGCGAAGGCCCACAGGCGATTCGGAACCCGAACTCCCCTCCTTCACCCGCCGGTGTTCCACGACATGCCGCCGCACCGCCTCCCGCACGGTGGGCTGCTCGGTGATGGCCACCAGGTGCCCGCCGGTCTCGAAGGAGAGGAGGCGCGCCCCGGGGATGGTGGCTTCGGCGAAGCGGGCGTTTTCGAAGAGCTGGAGGCGGTCGTCCTCGGCGTGGATCACCAGGGTGGGGGCCTGGATCCCTCCGATCCGATGGCCCGCCGGGGGTGCCAGGTTGTCGAAGAGGGCCCCCTTCGAGCGAAGGGAAGCCGGGCGCATGCTCTCCACGAGGCGCTCCAACCACCGGGCCTCCTGGGGGGTGAGCCGCTGGGCCACGTCCCGGTCCGCGCCCATGAGCTCGATGAACCGACCCTGGAAGAGGCTTGTCACGGCCCAGTAGGGGAAGTCGTGGGAGAAGAGGCGCACCAGCATCCGCCCCTTCCAGTCGGCGTCGTCCTGCTCCAGGGAGCCCACCCGGGTCACCCCTGCGGAGACCAGGGTGAGAGAAGAGACCCGCTCCGGGTGGAGGAGCGCAAAGAGGAGCCCCGACGCCCCCCCGGCGGAGAGCGCCACCACCGCCACCTCTTCCACCCCAAGCTCGTCCAGGAGCCAGGCGTAGGCGTGGGCCTGAGTATCGGGGGTCCCCCCCTCAGGCACCGCCGAACCCAGGTAGCCGAAGCGGGATGGGGCGATCCACCGGACCCCCTCCCCCAGTAGGATCTCGGCCATGAGCTCTCCCAGGTCATAGCCGCCGCCGGCGCCGTGCACCAGAAGCACCCAGGGCCCCTCCTCCCCTCCCGTCAGATACTCCAGGTCGCCCCAGGGGGAAGGAAGGATGGCGGCCCGCCCTTCCACCCGCGCCAGATCGGCCTTCACCGTGCTTCGGAAGCTCGCGGCTACCGCCAGGACACTCCCCAGGACGAGGACGCCACCCACGAGGAGCGCAGCGCGCAGACGGGACCCGCCCCGCGAAGCACCCGAGGTCAATCGAGACACGGCACCCCCCTCACTCGCTCCCGGGCTCCACCGCCTGGCCGCCAACGGTGGCCTCCAGCAGGCGCACCCGGGCGGGGGGTTGGGTGGACTCATTCCCTACGGAGCCAATCCCCCGGGCGAAGAAGTGGGTGACCTTGCCACCGGTGGGTCCGGTGTGCTCCACCTCCACCAGATCCGAGAACCGGCGGCCGAACACCTCCATGGTCTCATGGCGGGCCTTCAGCGTGACGGTAACGCCCCGGGACCGGTCCACCACGGACACCCCTTCCTCCATCCCGAAGTCGGCCAAGAGCATCTCCGGGCCAGTCTCGGGGCCCACATACACCCGCGGGCCGTCATACCGGACGGCCAACGTCTGAACCCGGCCTGCGGCATCCGTGCTCCTGATCCGGAACACCGTCGATCCATCCACCGCGATGGAATCCACGACCTCGTTGGTGAAGACTCCCCGGACCGAAGACTCGTAGAGCCAGGAATCGCCGATCTGGGCCGGATAGTAGGCATGGGCCTCATAGGACCCGGTGTCGGGGATCACTCCGATAAGGATAATGAGCAGTCCAAGGGTAGCAGCGGTCATGGTCATCTCCTGGCACCGAGGCCGGGGCTCGGGGGCTCTCTGGGGGTATCCCCGGTCACGCCCATCACCCTTCTCTGTGGTGGGGCGCGGGACGGAGCGGCGATCTTCAAACCGAATCATGGGAAGTTACGCCCCGCCGGAGTTTGTGCCAGCGCGATCGCACGGGAGTTCACGGAACCACCACGACCCGCCCCACCATGGTCTGCGGCGGTCCTCTCCGCCCCCGAGATCAACCCCTCCTTGCACGACCAAAACACCCCTCCTACCTTGTGGCCGGTTCGTATCTTTCCTGAAACATTCCGGTCACAGAATTCCTCCCTCATACCCTGCCACGAAGGGTCCTCGGAGCTGAAACTCCTGGGAATCAAGGTCTCCATTGGCTGCTGACATGTCGCCGGAGAGGGCATTCCGGAGTAGCAGTATTCCCATGTGGGTGCGGGCGCTCCTGGCGCTGGCGATGCTCTACATCTTCCTGGTGGGGGTCGCCCTTCTGGAGGTGGGGATCGCCGGGCTCGGTGAGGACTTCACCACCCGGCTCCTGGGCCGGGTCGCCAACCCCCTGTCCGGGCTCTTCGTGGGTCTGCTCTTCACGGTGCTGGTGCAGTCGTCCTCGGTGTCGACCTCGGCCATCGTGGGGCTGGTGGGGGCCGGGACGATTCCGCTGGAGCTCGCGGTTCCCATGGTCATGGGCGCCAACATCGGGACCACCGTCACCAATACCCTGGCCGCCCTGGGCAACATCCGCCGACCCAATGAGTTCCGCCTGGGGTTCGCGGCAGCGACGCTCCACGACTACTTCAAGCTGTTGTCGGTGGCGATCCTGCTGCCGCTGGAGATGGCCACCGGAATCCTGGTGCGCATGTCGACCTGGCTGACGGGGATCCTCCGGGGCAGTGAGGTCAGCGAGATCGGTACGAGCCCGATCCGGAGCGCCGTGAGGGTCCCCGTGGGTATGGTTCAGGACCTCCTGGGCGCGCTGCCCCTGAGTTCGGTGCTGGTGGCGGTGATCCTGCTGGGGCTGGGGCTGGGCGCCATCTTCGCCGCCCTGGGCGCACTGACGAAGAACATGCGGGCGCTGGCGGCCGGTGGCGTGGAGCAGGTGATGAACAACCTCATCGGGAAGGGCGGTGGGACCATGGGCATCCTGGTGGGGATCCTGGTCACCGTCGCCGTTCAGTCGTCGAGCATCACCACCGCCATGATGGTCCCCATGGTGGCCGCAGGGCTGCTCACGCTGCGCAGCGCCTATCCGGTCACGCTGGGTGCGAACATCGGCACCACCATCACCGCGCTCCTGGCCTCGCTGGCGGTGCTCCGGCCCGAAGGGCTGACCATCGCCCTGGTCCACACCCTGTTCAACCTCCTGGCCATCCTGATCATCTACCCGATTCCCTTCATCCGTGACCTTCCGGTGAAGGCAGCGGTGTGGACGGCCGACGTGGCCACCAAGCGCACGTCGCTGGTGCTCGTCTATGTGCTGGGGCTATTCATCGTGCTCCCCGCCCTGGGCGTGTTCATCCTCGGCTGACCCCTCACCATCGGCTG
>REEG01000273.1 GCA_007695195.1 Gemmatimonadales bacterium
ACAATCATGGATATGGAATTGAACGGCAAGGTCGCACTGGTCACTGGCGCAAGCCGCGGAATCGGGCGGGCCATTGCCGAGGGCTTGGCCGCCGAAGGCGCTCGGCTGGTGATCGCGGCCCGGGGAGTCGAGGCACTTGAGGAAGCCCAGCGTGCCCTGGAAGCAACGGGCGCCGAGGTATTGGCCGTGCCGGCTGATGTCGGTGATGACGCCAGCGTGACAGCGCTTGTTGACCAGGCCCGCGAACACTTCGGGCGGATCGACATTCTCATCAGCAACGCCTCGGCACTGGCCGTCAGCGGTGATCGGGCGAGCTGGGAGGCGAGCCTGAATGTGGATGTGATGGGTGCGGTTCGTCTGGTCGAGGCGGTACTGCCCATGATGCGCGACGTGGGTGAGGGTGCGATTCTCCTGGTGTCATCGACCTCGGCGATCGAAGCGGTCCCCATGAATGACTTCGGCTACACCGCCGCCAAGGCGGCCCTCAATGCCTATGCCAAGAAGCTGGCGGTGGTGGAAGGATCGAACGGCGTCAGGACCAACGCCCTGCTGCCCGGCTCAACCGAGTTTCCGGGCGGTGGCTGGGAGATGATTCGCGAACACCAGCCCGAGATCTATGAGATGGTCCGCCAGACCGTGCCATCGGGACGGCTGGGAACGCCGAAGGAAATCGCCGATGCCGCCGTGTGGCTGGTCTCGCCTCGGGCCGGCTGGGTCAACGGCGCATCACTGGTCGTGGACGGCGGACAGTCCAAGGCGATTCGGTGATCCCTTTACCGACATCGTCAGCCGACAATGTCGGTCCCATTCCGAGGGTGCGCCCACCGAATCCATCCCTACGCGTCCACACACACCCTCGCAGGCCTCTGGAGCCCGAGCTCACCCTCGAGGATCCCGTAAAGACATGACTCATGAACTCGTCGGACAAGGAAACCCTCCGGCAGGATGACACCTTCCAGGAGATCTCCCTCCGGCCCGTAGACCTCCCATTCCCGACCCCCCAGGCCAGCCCCGCCGGCAACTCTCATCGCCTCCATTCCCAGATCTCGGACGGGTCGAGCTCGTTGGACCCAATACGTCTCCGACGGACCTGCGTACACCGCGGTGATGGCCGGCCGATGGGACGGGAACCGCACGGAATCCAGGAGCTCCCGGCGCCGGGCCTCCGGAAGGTGGCCCATCCCCTGATCCTCTGCAGATCTCAGGAACACCCTCGTAAGGTGCGCTTCGTCCTCTGCCGAGAGCTGCGCCTCCGCCCCCGCCCACCGGGAAATCCAGCGGGGCTCCGCTTCTCCCGGATCCTTCAACCGAATCTCGTGGCGATCGGACCGACCCCAGATGATCCGGCCTTCCGGGTCCATGTCCCACACCAGGGTCGGGGAGAGGAGGAGGTTCGGCGCTCGGTCCAACATCTCAACGGAAAGAAGTACCTCCGACCCTTCGCCATCACGGAGGGTGACGAGATCACCTTCCAGCGTCATTTCACGGTAGGCAGCCGCACCGCTCGGATGGGCACGCCACTCCACCGCGAACACAGGGGCTCCAGGTCGAGCTTCGTCCATCAACGATGTGGCTCCCAGAAACACTCCATCCAGTCCGAACTCACTAACTCGCTGGAGCTGAAGGTCCGGCACCACAATGGACGAATCGCTCCTGGTCACACTTATGAGGCCGTTGGGCGAGAACTCCCCGGGTCCTTCACCGGGTCCCCCAAGGACCGCGATCAGGCCGGACTCCCCGTCCAGGAGGAAGACCTCTGCGCTCATGGCATCAAGGACCGCCACGCGTCCTTGGCCCAGCACTTCGAGATCAACCACCCGGCCGAAGTCGAGACCCTCCCCCGGGTCCCACCCTTCGTCCACATGAAGCTCCCGGAAGGCCAGATCGATGGGTCCAGCGAAATCAACGACTCGAATGCCCGCACTATCCGATACGACCCCTGACCAAGCGCTGTCCGTCCCCGGGTCACACGCGGCAAGGCTCAGGACCAGAAGTAGTCCAGCAGCGCTCCGCTTCTTCATGTAGCACCTCCAGGCCAGGCTCTCTTCGCTCGCTGCCGCGTACGGCTTCGCTCACGCCTTCAAGGTAGGACCGGATCTGCGCACATGCATCCCGGATATGCCCAACCTGGACGGAATCGTCACGGGGGGGACGCTCCATGGGGACCAACCGCCAACACGATCCCGGAACGAGGGCTGAGGGGCATCCTCAAGGTAAGGTCGCGATATTCGCCGCTCTTTCAGGGACGGCACGCCTGAGCGATGGTCGAACCATGGCCGTGCCCCTCGCCTGCCCGGCGGGCCGGCTCAATCGCCATAGATGATCCTGAGGATGGGGACGGAGAGGTACGTCAACTGGGGTGCTCCCTGAAGGAGCCGGACGACTCCGGCCTCTTCCAGCTTCTGGAGGTCGCTTCGCGCCGTAGGGTAGCTCACACCGAAGCGATCTCGAGCGTCCGTTACCCGGACCACCGGGTTCAAGAAGAGTTCGTCCACCAAAGCTGAGAGCCTGGTGCTCGCACCTATCTGGTGCACCCGCTCGTGGAAATCCCGATTCAATGCGATCAATCCTTCGCAACGTGCAGACGTGTCCTTGGCTTGGACCACCACTCCCTCCAGGCAGAAGCGGATCCACCCGTCCCAGTCTCCTTGGGAACTGACGGCGAACATGAGATCGATGTAGTCATCCTTGTTCCTGTCGAAGAAGTCGCTCATATAGAGCCAGGGTGCCGAAAGCTCGCACCACTCCTCAATGCAGATGGCAAGGAGCAGTCTTCCGACCCGGCCGTTTCCGTCCATGAACGGATGAATGGATTCAAACTGATAGTGCGCGACGAAAGCACGCACGAGTGGATCCGGTCCGCCGTCCACATGGAGGTACTTCTCCAGGTTGTCCAACAGCTGGGGGACAAGATTCGCTGGAGGAGGGACGAATCGGGGTGGGCGGCCGATCTGGTTCTGGAGCCGTCGGAACTCTCCGGGTGCGCGATCCGATCCTCGGACACCGTCCATCAGGACTCCGTGGAGGGCCTTGATGAGCCTCAAGGAGAGTGGGAGGCCCTCCTTCTCGCGCCGGAGGCGCAGAGCACGGGCATAATTGGAGACCTCTCGCCGGGCGTTTCGGGGATCCGCCGCATGTTGGGGCAGCTCCGGCTCGAGTTCGAAGAGCATCTGCTCTTCGGGCTCCGTGTACGTACCCTCCAGACTGGAGGACTTCTGTGCCTCTCGATTCTGAAGCGGCCGCAGGAGCAGGTCGGAATTGGGGAGATGCCGTCCAACTCCGTTCAGGTCTGCCAGGGCGACTCGGGCCTCCATCAGGATCCATTCAAGCGATGGGGTAGATTTGAGTCACCTCCACAGTGATTAAAACATTCTCCCACAAATTTTAATACAAGTGCGACCCATTAAACTCCCCTGAACTCCCGTTCGATCCGATGGGGGGGGTGGTTTGGGGAAGGGCTTCACCGGTTCCAACACACCCTCCCCTTCAAT
>REEG01000108.1 GCA_007695195.1 Gemmatimonadales bacterium
TCGGCGGGAGTCTGCCTTCTGGTGGCGACCTTCTTCCTCTGGAATGCGTCGGAGTGGCAGACGAGCCTGCGAACGCTCATGGGGATGGAGGAGGAGGCCCGCGTCCGGCGATTCAGCGTGGGGTTCGTGACGCTGGCCATCTTCAGCGTCGTGATCCTCCTGGGCCGACTGTTCCGGGAATTCGCCCGACAGGTGTCGGAGCGCCTTCAGGAGAATATTCCGCGGCGAGTTGCCAACGCCGTGGGGATCCTCCTGGCAGCCAGCGTCTTCTGGACCCTCACGGAAGGGGTGGTGGTATCCGGCGCCCTCCGGTTGGCCGACAGCTCGTACCAGACGCTGGATCGGCTGGGCACCGACGAGCTGGTGCGTCCGGCCTCGCCCCTCCGCAGCGGCAGCCCGGCCTCGCAGGTGGCCTGGGAAGCCCTGGGTCGGCAGGGGCGGGTCTTCGTGTCGTCGGGCCCCGATGCCACGGAGATCCAGGCCATTGCCGGTGGACCGGCCCTGGACCCCATCCGGGTCTACGTGGGGCTGGCGGCAGCCGAGAGTCCGGCGGAACGGGCCCGCATGGTCATGGAAGAGCTCCATCGCACCGGCGCCTTCCAGCGTTCGGTCCTGCTCCTGGTGACCCCCACCGGCACCGGCTGGATCGACCCGGGCGCCATCCAGCCCATGGAGTACCTGACCCGAGGCGACATCGCCACGGTGGCAGCTCAGTATTCCTATCTGTCCAGCCCCCTGGCGCTTCTGGCCGAAGGAGCCTACGGCGCCGAAATGGCCCGCGCACTCTTTCTGGAGGTCTACGAATACTGGACGGGGCTCTCCCCCCATGAGCGGCCGCGACTCTACCTTCAGGGTGTGAGCCTGGGATCGCTGAACTCGAGCCTGTCCTTCGACCTGCAGGACATCCTGGCGGACCCCTTCCACGGCGTTCTGTGGAGCGGTCCTCCCTTCCGCAGCGAGGCGTGGCAACGGGCCGTCCGGGACCGGGATCCGGCATCGCCGCCCTGGCTTCCTCGCCACCGGGACGGCCGGGTGGTCCGCTTCATGAACCAGCACGGGGGGCTGGACGATTTCGACGGCCCGTGGGGTCCGCTCCGCATCGCCTACCTCCAGTACGCCAGCGACCCCATCACCTTCTTCAGCGTGGATTCCTTCTTCCAGCGCCCCGAGTGGCTGGAAGAGCCACGGGGGCCAGACGTGCTCCCTGAACTCCGCTGGTACCCGGTGGTGACCATGCTCCAGTTCGCGGCAGACATGATGGTGGGAGACGCTCCGCCGGGTTTCGGGCACACCTTCGCCGTGACCCATTATCTGGACGCGTGGCTCGCCCTGGCCGAGCCGGAGGGGTGGACGCCATCCGGACTCGTCCGGTTGCGGAGCCATCTCATGGAAGGAGAAGCCCGGCGCCTCGCCTCCCAGGATTGAGGGGGGGCGGAGGGTGGCCCGGGGGACCTTCAGCCCGGAGATCGGGTCTATTCTACGAGAAGCCTAGGCGTCGCGACGGGCCGGGGCCCGCTGGTGGATTCCCACCCGGGTCGGTCGTGCGCCCGCTACCCGATTCCTGAACCCAGGAGCCGCCCATGCGCCAGCGTCCTCTGCACCCCCTCGCCGCCCTCCCCTTCATCGCTGCCCTCGCCCTTGGGACGGCTGCATGCGACGACATCGACGAGCGGGCCGGACCGCCGGACGAGTTGGCCGACCAGGTGGTGGAGGTGCGCGATGACCTACCGGTGGCACTCCAGGGCCTGGCGTGGCAGCAGCAGGAGTTCTGGGACAACCTGCGGGAACACTGTGGTCAGGCCTATCCGGGCTTTGCCGCCATCATCCGGGAGGGCGACACCCGGCGGGAGGAACTCTACGCCGATCGGGACATGGTAGCCCATTTCCGCCAGTGCCTGGACGAGGAAATCCGCATCGCAGCCCACATCGGGGACGACCGGAGCCGCACCTGGATCATCACCCCGGTGCCGGGTCGAGGGCTCCAACTCCGCCACGACCACCGGAATCCCGACGGCACCGATGGGGACGTGACCGGCTACGGTGCCGAGACATCCACCGCCGGCGACCCGCTTCGCCAGGAGTTCACCCGGGACGGTGCCGCCGACGGGAGTCAGGGCTTCTGGATGTTCGAAATGGTGCCGGACGACAACCGGCTTTCCTACGGCAACCACGACGGGTCGGAGTGGCTGGTCCGCTTCGACTTCGACCTGAGCTCACCGGTGGAGGCCCCACCGGCCCCGTGGGGGTACGAGGACACCGAGCCCACCCACCCCTGACGGCTCACAGTGGGCCGGGCTCAGTAGGCCGGGCTCAGTCGGAAGTCGGCGGGGATCTCGTTCTTGTGGACCCGCATCCCGTAGAGGCGCCCGAAGAGGACGGCATTGGAGACCAGGAGTCCCGCCCGCCGGATGGCCTGGAATGGCCCGCCCTTCCGCTTGGCTTCATCGATCTTGCGGGTGTTCTCAACCATGCGGTTCATCCGGGCAATGAACTTGGGGTTCTCGAAGTCCAGGACCAGGGGGAAGCACTGCCGGGAGATCTCGGAGGTCTTCCGGAACACTTCCAGGTCGTACTCGCTCACATCGAAGCCCATCTGGGCGTAGAAGTCGCGGCGGATGTGATCCCGGACCCACATGGTGCAGAAGACGGCCAGGAGGAAGAAGCGGATCCAGTACTTGTTGCGCCCCGAGATGTACTCCGGGTTCGAGTGCATGAGGGCGGCGAACGCCTCGCCATGCCGGAACTCGTCGTTGCACCAGTCCTTGAACCACTCGAAGATGGGGTGGAAGCGGAGTTCCGGATTCTCCTCAAGCTGCCGGTAGATGGTGATGTACCGGGCGTAGCCGATCTTCTCCGAGAGGTAGGTGGCGTAGAAGATGAATTTGGGCTTGAAGAAGGTGTAGTCCTTCTCCTTGGTGAGAAACGACAGGTCCACCCCCATACCCAGATCCTTCAGGGTTCCGTTGATGAACCCGGCGTGACGTCCCTCATCCCGGCTCATGTGCCCGAACAGCTCCACGATGTCCGGGTTCTTGACCCGCTTCTTGATCTCGGCGTAGAGGATGCAGCCGGAGAACTCGGCGGTGATGGAGCTCACCAGGAAGTCCACGAACTGCTCCCGGTTCGGCAGGTCGGACCAGTCGCCCTCGAACTTCTCGTTGCGCTTGAAGTGTCCCTTGTTGGGGTCTCTCCGGAACTCCTCCAGAAGCTGATCCCACTCTTCCCGCACCTTCTCCACATTCAGCCGGTCCATGGCTTCGAAGTCGGTGGTGTAGAAGCGAGGCGACAGGGTCGCACTCTCCTGGGCCTGCCGCGTGCTCTCGTTGACCGGGGCGGACGTGGTGGCTGGATACATGACTGCGGGACTCCTGGACAAGGGAAAACAGGGGCGCCGTCACCGTAGGCGGGGCCCGTCTGCCCGAGGGAACGACCCCTCGGGAAAATGTAGGGCTATTCGAACCCGACGTCGTAGAGTTCGTAGACTTCGAAGGGACCGATGAGGCGAACCCACCAGCGACGCAGGCGACTCGCCCGTTTCACCGTGGCGTGACCCGTCCGGGTTTCCACCTGTCCGTATTCGATGCTATCCGGGGCACCCTCCACCAGAACGGAGTCGCCCGGTTCCACGAACACCCCGTCCAGGTCGACGTGGGCGTGGAGGTGCTCATGGGTCCGTTCCAGATCGATGGTGCAGGGCACCGTGACCTTCTGCTGCCAGTTGAACCAGATGAAAAGAAGGAGGGCCGTGGCGCCCCCCAGGAGGAGGATGGCTACCATACGGTCTCAGTCCTTTGCGTCCGGGCTGGACGAGCCGGACGAAGCTGGGTCTACAGGTGACTCACCCCGCGGAAGCAGGGTGGCGAAAGAGGCGGCATTGGTGGATCCATAGGCCGCCAGGTCCAGTCTGAGGTCGGAAATGGGATCGTGGAGCGTCAACCGGCCATCGGACCAGCGAGTGAGCCGATAGGGTTCGGCAGGATCGGCGTTGCGAATCCTGCGCTCCCGACTCAGGGGACGGATCGCCCCTCGCAGGAATCCCCCCTGCCCCGGCTCCAGCACCACCAGCACCTCACCGGTCTCCCAGTCCTTGACCGGCACGTCCCCGCCGCCGGCCAGATCCTCCGCTCCGAACGAGATGAGGCGCTCCGCCACCGGAACCACACCTTCCCGGTCCGCCGCGTCGAAGCCGGTCACGCCGATACCGGTGTTGCGGCCGATGAAGGCCAGGAGCACCACCGTGGCCAGAAGGGCGGCGATGGCCCAGAGAGCCTGAGGCGGGACCAGATTCTTCTGGAGCCCACCGTCATCCTCGAAACGGATCATCTTTCCAATCCTCCGGCGGTGGCGGGTGTATCCCCTCCTGAAACGTCCTTCCGACTTCGCTTCATACCCCCGGACCCGGACTCCGATACGGGCGGTCCGGCACCTCCCAACACCGCCTGCGCCGCGGCACCAACCCGCTTCGCCACCTCCTGCGCGCCGGGGAGAGCCCGGAAGGCAGGCTCAGGTCGACCCCATCGCCAGGGCCGGTGATGGGGCCAGAGGAAGACCACCCCCATGCGTTCCGTGGGTGGGAGGCTGAAGGTGATGAGCCCTGTGCCGTCGCCATATTGACGGAAATTGGCCTCCTGGATCTTCTCCAGGGGCAGGTTCAGAACAGCGGGAAGAGCCACACCCATCCGCATGACGACGCGGCGGTCCGTGAGGGCATAGGTCGTACTCCGGCGCACCGCCCAGGCCAGCCCCAGCACCATGGCCGACCCCACCAGCCCCACCACCAGAAGCCAGGCCAGATCCGCCGCAAGGGCGGAACCCGGTCGACCGGTGGTAAGCCCGTGACCCAACCAGACCAGGGCCAGAACGGCCCAGTAGATGATGAACAAGCGCAGATACAGGGCGCGCATGGCCAGGGGAATCAACTCAGGTCTCCCCTCCCAGAGGAGCGTTTCACCCTCTGGGAGGGGCTCGTTGATCCCATCGATGTAGACCGGCCCGCTCCCCGATCCGGGGGTTCCTGCCAGGTTTGACTCGCCAGGTGGACGAGGGGACATCCAGACCTCCGACGTGCGCTAGAAGAAGGGCTCGGACCGGGAGGGGTCCGCGTACATGTACCCTCCCGCATAGTATGCAACGATCCGGTCTTCTTCCAGAAGGGTGATCTGGTTCGGCGAACGGGTCCGGGGCACATCCTTGAAGTGAGCGGCCTTGATGGACTTCACATTCACGGACCGATCCCGGCGCCGCACCCGGCAGTAGGCGATGGGCAGGAGAATCGTCCCCTCCCCCTCCGAAAGCTCCACCGACAGATACCGGATCTGCGGCTCCGCCAGATCCACCCACAGGTCCACCACGGTTCCGGCCACTACACCGTCGGCGCCGCGGACCACCATGCCGTGGGGATCCGGATCCCGTCGTTCCACCGACCAGCCCTCGAGATTGCTCATTGGCTGGATGCGGGGCTTCCCGTCATGGGTGTAATCGGGCCGATCGGACCGATCCGGGTTCCAGGCGGCCGGACCGAGACCGTCCTTCATGGGATCACCGGTGGGCTCAAGGGCCGCTCCCGGGTGATTTCCGAATGATTTGGCTTTCAGCGACATCAGTTCTCCTCCTTCGCGGGACCGGCGTCAAGTCCGGCCCGGGTGCGTTCGATGATCTCGGCCTCGGACCTGCCCAGCAGCGCCGGGTGCTTTGCCTGGACCGGCTGCTTCGGGGGCGGCGTCTTGGGGAAACCCTCCACCGTCACCCGGCGTCCATCGGCCGTATCCAGCGGATAGCCCTCCCGCTTGTCCTCTCTTCTGAGGTAGATGATGAGGAGGGCGAAGAAGGCCCAGAAGACATATATGCTGATCTGGCCTAGATTCAGGTACTCGTTTTCCATGCTACACCTCCGTGTTCGGGATTACCCGGGGAGCTCGGCTAGTCCAAAGCGCGACCGGCGCGAGTCCGTGGAGATCCGGCGCCCCCCGGCCACCAGCGGTCCCAAAACCGCCATGGCCAGGAAGAGGGCGAGCATCTCCAGTTGAAACACCACCATGTATCCTGCATCGGCGCCCGTGACCCCGGGTCCCAGCCGTCCGGCCTCGGCGAGGCCGCTGGTCAGATCCCGGATCACGCCGCCGCCGAGGACGGCCAGTCCCATGGCCGACGCCTGCACCGCCCCCCACGCACCCATGGCCAGGCCGTTGCCCTCCGTATCCTGGAGGTCCATGGCCGCCGTGAGCGTCCCTACAAGAAAGAAGCCTCCACCCATTCCCAGCAGACCGGATCCGATCTGCAGCAGGAAGGGAGACCGGACCGGTCCGGCCATGAGGATGAAGCCGAAGGCCACCACTCCCAGGAGCATTCCCAGGGCGGCGAGTCGGCAGGCATCCACGCCCTTTCCAAGGACCCGGGCACTCCACGTGAAGGCCACCAGAGCCCCCACGGCGGTGATGGCCGTGAGGAGCGAGGTGGACGCCACGCTCATCCCCAGCACCTCGCCACCAAAGGGCTCCAGCAGGACCTCCTGCATGGAGAACCCAAAGGCACCGAGCCCCACCGCCACGAGAAGCCGTGTGGCCCGCCCTCCCCGGGTGAACCGTTGCCAGGCCTCGCCGAAGCTCTTCGGCTGTCCCGGGGGAATGGCCCGGGCTCGCTCCGGCCGGCGCGCCTCCTGCTTCCAGAGGGCCACCACATTCAACACCAGCGTCACCACCGCAGCGGCCTGCACCACCTGGATGAGGCGGACGGCCGAGAAGTCGGCGAGAAGTCGTGCGTACACCAGCGCCGAGATGAGCATCCCGCCCAGGAGGAAGAGATAGAGGAGCGCCACCACCCTGGGGCGATCCTCTTCCTTCGCCAGATCCGTGGCCAGCGCCAACCCGGCGGTCTGAACCGTGTGGGCCCCGGCTCCTACCATGAGGAAGGCCAGTCCGGCCCCCACGTATCCGGCCCACGCCGGCCCTATCTCGCCTCCTCCCAGAAGGAGGATGCCGAAGGGCATGACGGCGAATCCCGCAAACTGCAGAAGCGTGCCGAACCAGAGGTAGGGCACCCGCCGCCATCCGAAGGCCGATCGGTGGACGTCGGAACGGAAACCGATCACCGCACGCAGGGGCGCGAAGAGGAGGGGGATCGCCACCATGGTGGCTACCAGTGCGGCTCCCACGCCCAACTCCACGATCATCACCCGGTTCAGGACCCCCAGGAGGAGGGTCAGGGCCATCCCCACCGAGACCTGGAAGAGGGCGAGCCTCGCCAGTCGCCCCAGCGGAAGTTCGTCCGTCGCCGCATCCGCGAAGGGCAGCCAGCGCGTCCCCAGCTCCGAGAGCATTCCCGCCCATCCGCCGGTCTTCATGGGCCCTCCTCGCCGGTGTCGGGGCGGGTCCGACGCAGTTCGACGGCGTGGGAAATGTAGAAGCCGGATTTGACCCGCACTTCCCGCCCCCGCTCCCACCCGTCCATCCGGGGATCGTCCAGGAGTCTCCGGAAGAAGGAATCGATGGGGACCGGCTGGATCCCCGGGGCCCGATCCCGACGGGGGAAGAGCGCACCCACCCGGTGCATGGCGCCCAGAACCAGCGTTCGAGGGGCCACCGTCACCAGAAGACGATCCCGGGCGCACCCCGCCAGCAGCACCAAGCCTTCCACACTCTCCTGGTCGTCGTAGTAGAGGAACGAATCCATGGCCACGACGCAGTCCCAGGGGCCCCCGGGAGGAGCCAGCATATCCCCGGCGTGGAGATGGACCCGCTCCTCGAGACCGGCCTCCCGGGCCCGCTCCCGCCCGGCCTCCACCAGCGGCTCCGAAAGGTCCACCCCGGTTACCCTGAGACCTGAACGGGCCAGATGGAGGGAGAGTTCCCCCGGTCCGCACCCGGCGTCCAGCACGGTGGACACCCCGGCGGGATCCAGCACCCATGACGCCAGGGTGTCCCGCATCCGCCGCCGTCCGTCCCGCACCGTCTCCCGGACTCCGGTGAGAGGGGCGTCAGAGGTGAGGCGGATCCAGTTCTCGGCCCGGTCCTCGAAATACTCCCGAACGGATCGGCTCCGCCGGACCCACGTCCCCGGAGCCTCGGCCGGCGTACCGGGCGAGGTCGGGGGAGAGGGCGGGACGTCGGGAGCACGGGAGGTCATCAGTCGAAGCCCAGGAGGTTGAAGATCTCGGCATCCCCCATGGGATCCACATCCTGCCCGCCGGGCCGTCCCAGGACGGCCCTGGCCAGATTCATGTAGCTGCTCCGCGCCATCTCCAGCTCCGCAGAATCCCCTTCCATCTCGAAGAGGGTGCACTTGCTCAGGCGGGAGCGACGGATCACGTCCAGGTCCGGCACCACCTGCAGCGTCTCCAGCCCCACCCGGGAGGTGAACTTGTCGATCTGGTCAGTTGCGTTGGACCGGTTGGCCACCACCCCTCCCACCCGCACCTTGTAGTTCTTGGACTTGGCCTTGATGGCCGCCACGATGCGGTTCATGGCGAAGATGGAGTCGAAGTCGTTGGCGGTGACGATGAAGGCCCGTTCCGCATGCTGCAGGGGCGCGGCGAACCCTCCGCACACCACGTCGCCCAGGACGTCGAAGATCACTACATCCGTGTCTTCCAGGAGGTGGTGCTGCTTCAGGAGCTTCACGGTCTGCCCCACCACGTACCCTCCACACCCGGTCCCGGCGGGGGGGCCGCCCGTCTCCACACACATGACGCCGGCGAAGCCTTCGTGGACGAAGTCTTCCGGCCGGAGTTCCTCGGCGTGGAAGTCCACCTCCGCCAGGGTATCGATGACGGTGGGGATCATGGTGCGCGTGAGGGTGAAGGTGGAGTCGTGCTTCGGATCGCACCCTACCTGCAGGACTCGTTTCCCGCTCAGCGCCAGCGCCGCCGAGAGGTTGGAGGAGGTGGTGGACTTCCCGATCCCCCCCTTGCCGTAGATGGCCAGGATCATGGCGCCGTCCGTGTCTTCCGGGACGTCCATATGCACCTGCAGGCTTCCTTCGCCGTCTCCGGCTCCGTCCTTGCCCCTTACGGGGGGAACAACGGGGAGCGTTCCGTTCGTGCTCATGCAGCCACCTCCTCTTCAATGCCTTCCAGTCGGTCGTCGAGTTCGTCCAGAGCCTCGTCGAGCCGTGCGCGGGTGTCGTCATCGGGTTCCCAGTAGCCGCGTTCGCAGGCTTCCTGAAGACGTTGGCCCATGCGGGCGGCGGCCTCCGGGTTCAGGGCGGAGAGACGTCGACGCATCTCCTCGTTCAGCACGTAGGTCTCACCGATCTCCCGGTAGACCCACTGGGGCACCACCCCTGTGGTGGCGGACCAGCCCACGGTATTGGTGACCCGGGCCTCGATCTCGTTGACCCCCTGGTAGCCGTGAGCCAGCATCCCCTCGGTCCACCGTGGGTTCAGCGTACGGGTTCGGGTCTCCAGGTCGATCTGCTCCTGAAGGGTCCGGACACGGCCACCCCCTCGGGTCTCGTCACCCAGATAGATGGCCACATCGCCGCCGCCACGAGCGGTTCGGGCGGCCCGGGCCAGGCCCCCGAGGGAGTCGAAATACTGATCCAGGTCCGACACTCCCAGCTCCACCGACTCCAGGTTCTGGTAGGTGAGCTCCACCTTGGACAGCAGGTCCTCGAAGAGCTCCGACGCCGCATGGGGTCGACCCTCCTCGTCATATCCGAAGCCCTTGCGCCCCACGAAGCTCTGGCCCAGCTCCGATTCCTCCTCCCATGTTCCGGCATCCACCAACTGGTTCACATTGGCGCCGTAGGCCCCGTCGGCGTTGGAGAACACCCGGAGGGCGGCCATCCGGAGGTCGCCGCCATTGCGCCGGGCCCTCTCCCGGGCATGGGCCCGGATCCGGTTCATCTCGTCGGGCTCGTCGGCGGCGGCCGCCAGGTAGGCGGCCCGGGCCAGGAGCTGGATCTGGAGGGGGAGCAGATCCCGGAAGATCCCGGATGTGGTGATGACCACGTCGACCCGGGGTCGCCCCAGCTCTTCCAGCGGAATGAGGCGGGCACCGCAGAGCCGACCGTAGGTGTCGAAGGTGGGTTCGGCCCCCATGAGGGCCAGCGCCTGCCCCACCGGGGCCCCTTCGCGCTTCATGTTGTCGGTTCCCCAGAGGACGAAGCCCACCGCCTCGGGAAGTGGCGCTCCGGCGGCGGTATACCGCTCCAGGATGCGCTCCGCCTGCCGGGCTCCCTCGGCCATGGCGGCGCGAGAGGGGATCCGCCACGGATCGAAGGCGAACATATTCCGGCCCGTGGGGAGGATCTGCGGCGACCGCAACAGGTCGCCCCCGGGGCTGGGCTGGATGTAGCGCCCATCCAGACCCCGAACCACCGCCGACAACTCGTGGTTCTCCCTCAGGCCGTCGGCCAGCGACTCCAGGCGGGAGAGAAGGAGCTCGGCGGCTTCTCGCGGCGCCCCCTTCGCCTCCAGGTGGTCCGCGGCGGCGGAAACGCGCTGCAAGGGCTCGGCATCCATGAGAATGGATACAGCCCGATCCAGCTCCTCCTCGAAGGCCGCCTCCTGGGAGGGATCGTCTCCGCCCAGCGCCTCCCGGACCCGATCTTCCCCGGGAGCGGGGCAGAGACCGGCCGCCACCACCAATTCGCGGAGCACCTCTCCCTCGGGGGTACGACCCAGACGGTGGAGACCGTGGGGAATGAGGGAACTCTCCAGCTCCAGGAGCCGCTCCCAGAGATGCCCAGCCCATTCCTCGGCCGGCTCATCGTCCTCTTCCGCGGCCTCCGGCGAGAGGAGTTCGAGCTCCACCGCCAGGGTCCGGGCGGCGCCCCTGAGTCCATCCACCTCGTCCCGGGAGGCCTCCGGTGGAAGGCCCCGGAGCCGGTCCAGGGTATTCTTCAGATCCAGCAGTCCCCGGTACAGGCCCGCCCGAAGAACGGGCGGCGTCAGGTAGGTCAGGAGGACTGCGCTGCCCCGACGCTTGGCCAGCGTACCCTCGGAAGGGTTGTTGGCGGCGTAGAGGTAGAGGTTCGGGAGATCGGCGATCATTCGCTCGGGCCAACACGCGCCGCTCATCCCCACATGCTTGCCGGGCATGAACTCCATGGCGCCGTGGGTCCCGAAGTGCAGCGCCGCGTGGGCGCCGAATTCCTCCCGGATCCACCGGTAATAGGCCGCGAAGGCGTGGGTGGGGGCGAAGCCTCCCTGGAAGAGGAGACGCATGGGGTCGCCCTCGTATCCGAAGGGCGGTTGGATCCCCACGAACACGTTCCCGAAGGCCCGACCCTGGATGAGGATGTGGC
Organism: Gemmatimonadales bacterium; assembly: GCA_007695195.1. Classification (GTDB taxonomy): domain Bacteria; phylum Gemmatimonadota; class Gemmatimonadetes; order Longimicrobiales; family Gaopeijiaceae; genus PWLA01. The sequence goes on from REEG01000108.1 coordinate 11,245, forward strand.
TGCCGTCGGTGAGCTCCCGGCCCGGCGCCGGCCCCCACACCTCTTCGATCTCATCCAGCCACGGCTGCCGGGCCACATGGACATCCGCCGGCATACGGTGGTGCACGTTGGCCGGCGTTCCGAACTTTTCGCGATTCCCGGCCAGGATCATCCCCTGGAGCTCTTCCATGGTGTCGGGGAGCTCATCCACGGTGTACCCTTCGTCGCGGAGACGGCGGAGAACATCGTGGAGGGACTGGAATACGTCCAGGTAGGCGGCGGTCCCCACCTTCCCGGCGTTGGGTGGGAAGTTGAAGAGGGTGACGGCCACCTTCCGTTCTTCACGAGGCGTCTCCCGGAGCTGGACCCACCGGTGGACCCGGTCCGCGATGCGCTCGACCCGCTCGGTCACGGGAACGGACCTGGCGCCGCCCGGCTCGTGGGCCACGCCGCTACGTCCACCGAAGACGGCGGGGCTGATGGCCCCGTCCAGTTCCGGGAGCGCCACCATGAGGGCGGTCTGCATGGGGCTGAGGCCCCGGGAATCGTCCTTCCACTCCCGCACGGTCTGGAACTCCAGGGGCTGCAGCGCCATGTAGGGCACGTCCAGCCGCCCCAGGAGGGTCCGGGCCGAGTCGGAATCGTTGTATGCGGGGCCGCCGACCAGGGAGAAGCCGGTGAGGGAGATTACAGCCTGAACCAGTGGCGAGCCTTCCCAGCGCAGGAAGAATTCCTCCACCGGCTCCGTGTTGTCCAGGCCAGCGGCGTATGCAGGTATGGTGCGGTATCCCCGGGCCTCCAGGGCCCGGATGATGGCGTCGTAGTGAGCGGTGTTCCCGGCCAGCACGTAGGATCGCATGAGGAGGATGCCCACGTACTTTCCTCCGCCCCCCTCAGGGAGTTGGCGAAGACTTTCGGCCAGACCGAGCCCGGGAAGATCGGGGTGATAGAGCCCCACCTCGGGGTAACGCTTGGGGGCCGGAACGTCGGCAACCCGCGTGCCGTCATCGCCGTAGCGGGCCAGGACGTAGCGGAGTAGGCTCTCCATGTTCTCCTGGGAGCCGGAGAGCCAGTACTGCAGGACCATGAAGTAGGCCCGGACGTCCTGGGCGGTCCCGGGGATGAAGCGAAGAAGCCGGGGGATCTGACGGAGGACCCGCATCTGCTTCCGGCCCGACGACCCGCCCTGTCCGTCCTTCTTCTCACCCTTCAGCTTGCGCAGGAGCGAGAGTGGGGACCAACTGGAACGATCCTCGGCCCGCATGGAGAACCCACCCATCCGGGTGAGTTGGATGACGGGGGCTTCGGAGAGCAGGCAGATGAGGGCACGATACTTCTCCCGCCGCTCCTCCAGGATGGGGAGGATCACCGAGGAGTGCTGGGGCATGAAGATCTGTCCCACCACCACGATATCGGCGTCCCGCAGATCATCCTGGCAGGCTTGGGCGGAGGAGGGATCGCTGTCCCAGTCCGCAGCCACATGAAGGGCGATCTCGAGGTTGCCGCTCGCATCGGAGTCGAGAAGGCGCGTTCGCGCTTCCCGGAATGCTGCCACGGCGTGGCTGTTCAACGTCACAACGACCAGCTTCATGGCTTCGATCTCCTTTGGAAGCTCCGCCCCCACCGTGCTGCCGTGGAGGCTACGGGAGCCCGAAGAGCGTTCCGGCGGGCATTCGCCCGGACCACCGGAGGCATCTTCATCGGGATCCGAAGTGGGCCTTCGCCTCGTACAGCGTCTCCACCGAGATCTCGGTGAGGCCCTGTTCGCGCGCGTAGGCTTCGGTGTTCCGTCTGGCCTTCTTCCGGACGAAGAAGGGGATCTTCCTGAGTTCGGCCTGCGCCTCGTCGTCCCAATGGAGATCGGCGGCGGCCGGGGTCGGGGTCGGAGCCGGGGCCGGGGTTGAGGCCGCCGGCGCCACCGGGTCCTCGGCCGGAGCCGAAGAGGCCGGCTCGGCCGGGGCTGAGCGGCCGTTGGAGGCCGAGCCATGGGCCGGGGCGAGATGGGACGGGGACCGGTCGTTTCCGAACTCGAAGTCGTCCTGGAACATCCCAAGGAGGTGCTCCTCGAGCCCCATCATCAGGGGATGGACCCAGGTGTCGAAGAGGACATTGGCCCCCTCCGGCCCCATCTGGGGCGAATAGCGGGCCGGGAAGTCCTCCACATGCACCGGCGCCGAGATGACGGCGCAGAAGATCCCCAGTCGCTTGGCGATGTGCCGCTCCATCTGGGTACCCAGCACCAACTCGGGGGCGGCCTCCTGGATCGCCTCTTCCACCTCCAGATAGTCGTCGGTGATGAGGGGCTCCAGGTCCAGTTTCCGCGCTGCCGCCCGGACCTCCCGGGCGAACTCACGGTTGTAGGCGCCCAGCCCCACGACCTTGAAGCCGATCTCTTCCGAGGCCACCCGGGCCGCCGCCACGGCGTGGGTGGCGTCGCCGAAGATGAAGACCCGCTTGTCGGTGAGGTAGTTGGAATCCACGGAACGGGAGTACCAGGGGAGGCGGGACTCCACCGCCTTCACAGCCTCATCCACATCCAGCCCCGCCACACCGGCCACCTCGCGCACGAAATCCCGGGTCGCCCCGACGCCGATGGGGACCGTCTCAACCATGGGCTGCTTGAAGGTGCGCTTGAGCCAACTCGCCGCTGTCCGCCCCACCTCGGGGTACAGAACCACGTTGAAGTCGGCGTCGCCCAGGCGGGCCACCTCAGCGGGTGAGGCTCCCAGCGGCGCCACCACACCCACGTCCACCCCGATTCGGTCCAGGAGGCCGGTGATCTCCTTGATGTCGTCCCGGTGCCGGAACCCCAGGGCCGTGGGCCCAAGCAGGTTGCACACCGGTCGCCGGCCCTCCGGGGGGGGACGCCGCCAGGTGGGCTCCGGAGCGTGGGGGAGGCAGAGGGTGCGGACGATCTGGTAGAAGGTCTCGGCGGCGCCCCAGTTCTCCTTCCGCTGATAGGCCGGGAGCTCCAGGGGGATCACCGGCACCGGCAGACCCAGACTCGCCGCCAGGTTGCCGGGATCGTCCTGGATCAGCTCCGCCGTGCACGACGCGCCCACCAGGAGGGCCTGGGGCCGGAAGCGCTCGTACGCCTGCCGGGTGGCCGTCTTCACGAGACCGGCCGTGTCACCGCCCAGATCCTGAGCCTGGAAGGTGGTGTAGGTCACCGGTGGCCGGTGGTCCCGGCGTTCGATCATGGTGAAGAGGAGATCGGCATACGTATCGCCCTGGGGGGCGTGGAGGACGTAGTGGAGTTCCCGCATCCCCGTCGCCACCCGCATGGCGCCCACATGGGGCGGTCCTTCGTAGGTCCAGATGGTGAGGTCCATGGGTCAGACCTCCAGGAGATTGCGGCGACGAAGGGGGCGGGCGAAGAGCTCCGCCAGATCCCCGGCCTGGTCGAACCCGTGGATGGGAGTGAACACCAACTCGATGGCCCACTTGGTGGCCAGTCCCCTGGCCTCCAGGGGATTGGCGAGCCCGAGGCCGCACACCGTCAGGTCCGGTTCCGCCTGGAAGGCCCGATCCAACTGCCGCTCCACATCCTGCCCCTCGGAGAGGACGAGCCCCTCGTCGGCGGGGAGAAGGTCCAATTCCGCCGCCATGTGCTCCCGGTGCAGGAAGGGCGTCCCCACCTCTACCGGTCTCATCCCCAGTTCGCGTCGGAGGAAGCGCGCCAGCGGGATCTCGATCTGCGAATCGGGAAAGAAGAAGATCCGCTTGCCTTCCAGCACCTGGCGGTAGCGCTCCAGGGCCGCGGTGCTCCGCTCCCGGGCCCGCTTCGTCACCTCCAGGACCCGCTCCGCCTCGATCCCCCAGGCTCCTGCCGCGGCGGTAAGCCAGGCCAGCGTCCCTTCCACCCCGAACGGGTACGGCGCCGGAATCCGGGTCGCCCCCCGCTTCGCCAGAGCCGCCACCGTCTCATTCACCCAGGGTTGGGCCATGAGGACCCGGGTGCCCGGGCCCACGGGTGGCAGTTCATCTGTGCGCCGCGGGGGGAAGAAGCGGACGGGTCCCATCTCCAGCGAATCGAAGACCCGACGCATCTGATCTTCCACCACGTCGGCCATGGTCCCCACCACCAGGAGGGCCCGCTCGTCCGCCGGCGCCTCGGGAAGCTCAGGGACCAGTGCGGTGAGACAGGTATCTTCCCCTTCGGTGAAGGTGGTCTCGATTCCACTTCCCGTGTAGGAAAGGACGCGCACCCGGGGAGAGTGGATCCCTCCGAGCCGCTCCGCCGCCTTGGACAGGTCCAGCTTGATGACCTCCGAGGGACACGAACCCACCAGGAAGAGGGTGCGGATGTCAGGGCGGCGTGACAGGAGTCGGCCCACGACCCGGTCCAACTCCTCGTGGACGTCGGCCATCCCCGCCAGATCCTTCTCCTCCATGATGGCGGTGCCGAAGCGGGGTTCGGCGAAGATCATGACGCCGGCCGCCGACTGCATGAGGTGAGCGCAGGTCCGCGACCCCACGATAAGGAAGAAGGCGTCCTGCATCTTGCGGTGGAGCCAGATGATCCCGGTGAGGCCACAGAAGACCTCCCGCTGCCCACGCTCCTTCAGGACGGGAAGATCCCGGCACCCGGAGGCGGACCGGTCCACGGTGGAGGCGCTGGATCCACTCACGACGTCACCTTGGCCAGACCGCCGTCCCCGCGATTCTCCTCGCGACCGGCGGCTTCCTGCCGACGAGCCGCCTTGAGCTTCAGAACGAATTGCACAGCATTCACCGTGTAGACCGCATACGCCACCAGCGCCAACCAGGCCAATCCGGTACTGGAGAGGAACGGGACCACCAGACCCACCAGATAGGCGGTGTGCAGCGCCATGACGCCCATGCTCACCACATCTTCCCAGAAGAATGCGGGGGCGAAGAGCCACTTCCCGAACACTTCCTTCTCCCAGATGGAGCCGGTGACCATGATCAGGTAGAGGAGAGCGGTCTTGATGACAACGGAAATGACCGCCGCTTCGCCGCCGAGGCCGGTAGCCAGGTACCGGACCAACAGGACGGCGCTGACGATCATGACGAGGAACTGGAGCGGGGCCAGAACGCCCTGAACCGTGGTCCAGATCGAACGATCCCGCCGGAGCCGTTCCTCCGGTGTGTAGAGAGGACGGCGCTTTGCGCTGGTCACATCTGGCTCCGGTCAGAAGGGTGTCGACCCGGGCTCCCCATCGACGGAGGGGCGAAGCTGCATCTGGCGAGATGATAAGGCCGGGGAACGCGGGCTGTCAAGAAATATTGACGTCGAGCATTCTGGACATTATTCAAGGGGGGAGGGATGGACCGGCGGGAGTCCCGTGTGTCCGGGGTCGGGGACATCACCGGCACCGGGTCAGGAAACGATGACCCACGGAACATCTCCGGCGAAAACGGGCCTGTCACACGAACCGTGAGGATCAGCGCTTCATGCTCCAGCACCTCTCGACTTCCCCGCGTAAGGGAGTTCGGCCATCCTCGGCCGGGCCCCCATCCAAGGCCCGTTCCAGAAGGTTCCGGATAACCAACCGGATCCAACACCTGCTGTCAAATGAACCCGGGGGGGGGTTCCCCGGAGGCTTGCTGATGCCTATGCCTGAGGGTTCTAGAAGCTTCCCGGGACTATCCCGGGAGGTGCGAGACAACGACATCGAGGAGTTCATCCGTGTGGTGCGGACCCATGACGATGATGCCGTGGACCGCTTTGTTTCCGAACTCATCCGGGATGGCCTCACGGCGGAGGGGATCCTCTCCTCCCTCATCCCACCTACAGCCCATCGCCTGGGCGACTGGTGGGAAGACGACTCCTGCGATTTCGTGGAGGTGACGTTGGTGCTGGGACGGCTCCAGCGCCTGGTTCGCTCCACATTGCAGAGAATCCCGAACCGCGCCGACAACGGCGTGTCCGATCGAAGCCAGATCATCCTGGCGGCTCTTCCGGGACAGCAACACACCCTGGGACTCCTCATCACCTCCCACTTCTTCCGTCTCGACGGTTGGGGGGTGGAGATGGGTCCGCCGTTCCTTCCCTATGCCACCTCGGATCGGGTAGCCGAGACCAACTTCGACGTCGTCGCGTTCTCGGTGGCGACGTCAGCGGGCCTGGACGACCTGGCCCGGGAGATTGAGCGGGTCCGGGTGAAGTCCCGGAACCCGTCGGTGGCCGTCATGGTGGGGGGGGGAGCATTGACTCGCGTGCCGGATCTGGTGGAACGGGTGGGGGCCGACGGCTCTGCCCACGACGCTGAATCGGCACCGGCAGTGGCCCGGACCTTCATCCA
>REEG01000101.1 GCA_007695195.1 Gemmatimonadales bacterium
CCTCGCACCTGACCCGGACCGGGTCTTCGGAGCCCTGGGCGTCCATCGGGCTCCCGTCCAGTGGACCCCGGGATCGTCGCTGCGGATATCGCTCCAGCCCCGGGTGCACGTCACACCGTCGCTGTCACTGGGGCTCGGGTACGGGTTCTTCCGTCGCGGCGAGAGCACCTTCACTCTCCGGGATCCGGCGCTGGGAGAGGGAGAAGAGACCGGGAACCCTGAGCCCCGAGTCAGGCCGGTGCGGACGCCGACCCAGGAGGGGGCCACCCTCCACACGTTGCGTGGAGAGTTCCGTTACCACGGCTTCGATCCGCCCATCGCCCCGGTCCTCCGGTTCCCTGTGGAGCTCTTCATGGCCTACGAGGGCACCATCGCAGGGAGCGGCGCCTCCGCCCTGGCGCAGCGTCGGATGGTGGTGGGGGCGCGGGTGCTGCGAGGCGGGAGGCCCTGACGCGGCGCCGGGGCTGGTGACGCACCCGTCGACCCTTCACCCCCAGGCGGCCGGACCGTTCAGCAGTTCCCGGGCGTGGGTCCGGGACGTGGCCGACTGGGGATCTCCCCCCAGCATCCGGGCGATCTCCTCGACCCGGGCCTCATCTTCCAGGGGAACCAGGGTGGTGGCGGCCAGGCCGTCCAACGTCGTCTTCTGAACCCTCAGGTGCCGGTGGCCCACCGAGGCGAGTTGGGCCAGATGGGTGATAACGAGAACCTGGTGGTGCTCCGCCACCTCCCGGAGCTTCCGGGCCACGAATGTGGCCACCACACCGCCGATCCCGGCGTCGATCTCGTCGAAGATGAGGGTGGGAACCTGATCCACCGTTGCCAGGATCCGCTTCAGCGCCAGCATGACCCGGGACAGCTCTCCTCCCGAGGCGATCCGGGCCAGCGGTCGGGGGACGAAGCCTTCGTTCAGGGACACCTGGAACTCCACCCGCTCCCGCCCATGGGCGCTCACCTCGGCCGTAGCCTCCAGGACCACCCGGAACACCGCCCCGGCAAGGCCGAGATCCGGGAGTAGCGCCTCCATGGCGGTCTCCAGGCGCCGGGCGGCCTCGGTGCGGGCCTCGGTGAGCGTGGCGGCACACGCCTGCAACTCGCCGGCCGCCGCCTCCACCGCCCGCTCCACCCCCTCCAGCTCCATCTGCCCTGACTCGAGCTCGTCCAGCTCGGCGGCGAGGCGTTCGCCGGTGGAGAGGACGTCGGCCAGCTCGGGTCCGTACTTCCGCTTGAGCCCTGCCAGCAGGTCGCTGCGACGCCGGAGTTCTTCGGCCCGGCCCGGATCCACCTCCACATCGGCGGCGTAGTCGCCCAGGCTCCGGCCCAGTTCGGTGGTGAGGTGGTAGGCGGTCTCCACCTGATCCCTCAGATCCGCCAGGGATTCATCGAAGCGGCTGAGTCGCTGGAGGATGTCCCGTACCCGCGACAAACGCTCCGATGCCGAGCCCTGATCGTCATAGAGGAGGTCGTGGGCTTCCCCTGCGCTCCGGGCCAGCTCCTCGGCATGGTCCAGTCGCCGGAGCTCTGCCTCCACCTCCTCGTCCTCGTCGGCGCGAGGCCGGGCCGCACGGATCTCCTCGAGCTGGAAGCGAAGGAAGTCGGCTCGGGCGGCGAGTTCCCGCTGCCGGGCCTCGCGCTGGTCCCTGAGCCCCTTGAGCTCCGAGAGGCGCAGGTAGGCCTCGCGGACGGCGCGGGCGGCGTCTCCTGCGCCGGCGAAGGCGTCCAGGATGCTCCGCTGCTCCTCGGGCTCCAGGAGCGTCTGGTGCTCATGCTGGCCGTGGAGGTCCACGAGCCGGCTGCCGAAGTCTCCCACCGTTCCGGCGGTGGCGGGCGATCCGTTGATCCAGGCGCGATTCCGCCCCGCCGCCTGCACCTCCCGCCGGAGCACCAGAAGCCCGTCCTCCGGTTCAAAGCCCGACTCCGCCAGCCGCTGCCTCACCAGCGGCCGATCCGACAGATCGAAGACCGCTTCCACCAACGCTCGATCGGCGCCGGCCCGAACCGAGTCGGACGAGGCGCGTTCGCCCAGAAGGAGGGAGAGGGCACCCAGGAGGATGGACTTCCCCGCCCCGGTCTCGCCGGTGAGCACGTTCAGGCCGGGGCCCAGTTCCACCGCCAGATCCTGAATGACGGCGAAGTCCCGAATGCGGAGTTCAAGTAGCATGGTGGGAATCTACCCCGGCGGACCGGGCCACCTCAATGGCTGGACCGGACACGGAGGGGCGGAGAAGGGACAAGCTCCGTCAGATCGCCCAGTTGAGCTTCCGGCGCAGGGTGTCGAAGAAGGTCTGACCAGGGAAGCGAACCAGGGTGACCCGGTCCCGGCCGGGACGCACCACCACCCGATCTCCGGGGCCCAGGGGAATCCCCTTGCGCCCGTCGGCGGTGAGGACCAGCTCTTCCACCCGGTCCAGCGCCTCGATGGTGAGGCGGCCACGGACCGGAAGGACCAGGGGACGCATGGCCAGGGTGTGGGGTGAGATGGGCGTCACCACCAGCGACGCCATGTCGGGAACCAGGATGGGTCCGCCGGCGGAGAGGGAGTAGGCGGTGGACCCTGTGGGCGTCGCCACGATGATCCCGTCGCCGGAGAACTTGGCGATCTCCTCTTCCCTTCCCCCCCACGCCACCGACAGCCGGAGGCGCACGACCCGGGCGACCCCTCCCTTGTGGAGGACCAGGTCGTTCAGCGCCCAGACACTGCTCTCCAGTTCCCCGCCGTTTCGGACCACGTCCCCTTCCACCGTACTCCGCCGGTCCAGCCAGGCCTCGCCCCTGCGGATCTGCTCCATCCCCTCCCGGAGGTGGGTGACCGGAAGGGAGGTGAGGAAGCCCAGATGCCCCATGTTCACCCCCAGAATGGGGGTACCCAGAGGAACCGACGAGGCCCCTCTCAGGAGCGTGCCGTCGCCTCCCAGCGAGATGAGGAGATCCATTCCCCCGTCACCGGCTACGTCCAGGGGGAGGGCATGGGAGAACACGCCCTCCCTCAGCCCCGCTTCAGCGAAGACCTCCACCTCCCACGAATCCAGGATCCGGCGGAGTTCGGCCAGGACGTCGGCAATGCCCGGAGTCCGGTCGCGGCCCACCAGGCCGATCCGGCGCAGCGGCGGGACGAGCTGCGGGTGTTCCATGGTTCCTCGCTCTCGTTTTGAGGAGCGCTCAGGCCGACTCCAGCGCCGACGGGAAGCCCTTTCGCACGAGCCCTCGCATGCGCTCCCCGATCCCCTCCACATCCAGCCCGACCCCACGGAGTAGCACGCTCCGGGGACCGTGTTCCATGAACGCATCGGGGAGACCATGGGATTCCAGTCGCCGCGGATTGGGGAGACCAGGATCGGAGAGGATCTCCCGGGTCACGTAGGCTCCGAATCCGTTCACCACCGTGCCCTCTTCCAGGGTCAGGACCGCCCGGTGGCCGGAGAGAACCCGGGCCAGGGTTCCCCGATCCAGCGGCTTCACGAACCGACAATTCACCACCGTGGCCTCGATCCCCTCTTCCGCCAGCGCCTCCGCCGCCTCCAGCGCCGGAAGGACCATGGTCCCTACCGCCAGCACAGCCAGATCGCTCCCTTCCCGGAGGACCTCCCATGACCCGTAGGGCACGTCGAGAATGTCGTCCAGGGCCGGGACCTCGGCCGGTACCGACGCCCTCGGCCAGCGGATGGAGAAGGGCCCCTCGTCGTGGGACGTACCGAGCCTCAGGAGAGCCAGCATCTCGGACCCGTCCTTGGGCGCCGTCACCGTCATATGGGGCACCGACAGCATGTACGCCAGGTCCAGCATCCCGTGGTGGGTGGGACCGTCCTCCCCGGCGATCCCCGCCCGATCCAGACAGAACACCACCGGCAGCTTCTGCAGCGCCACGTCGTGGACGATCCCGTCGTACCCCCGCTGCATGAAGGTGGAGTAGATGGCCACCACCGGCCGGATCCCCTGGGTCGCCAGCCCCGCCGCGAAGGTGGAGGCGTGTCCTTCGGCGATCCCCACGTCGAAGAACCGCTCAGGGAAGGTGGATGCGAAGACGCCGGTGCTGGTCCCGCCGGGCATGGCCGCCGTGATGGCCACCACCCGGGGATCCTGCCGCCCCAGAGCCGTGAGTCCCTCGCCGAAGACGTTCTGATAGCGTGGGAGTCCACCGGCCTTCCGCTTGGCCACCCCGGTGATCTTCTCGAAGGGAGAGGCGGCGTGCCACTTGACGGGGTTCTCCTCCGCCGGCCCGTACCCCTTCCCCTTCTGGGTCAGCACATGCACCAGGATGGGCCCACCCAGGCTCTTCACCCGGGTGAGGGTGTCCACCAGCATGTCCATGTCGTGTCCATCCACGGGCCCCACGTAGCGGAAGCCCATCTCCTCGAAGAGCATGCCGGGCACCACCAGACTCTTCACACTGTCTTCCATCCGACCGGCCACCGCCTCCACCACATCGCCGAGGCTGCGGGGGGCCTTCTGGAGGAGGGACTTCACCTCGCTTCGCACCCGGTTGTAGACCGGGTTGGTGATCATGGAGGTGAGGTACTTGTTCATGGCCCCCACATTGGGAGCGATGGACATGTCGTTGTCGTTGAGGATGACGATGAGATCCCGCTCGGTGTGACCGGCGTTGTTCAACGCTTCGTAGGCCAACCCGCAGCTCATGGCCCCGTCCCCGATGATGGCTACCACCTTCTCCGACCGACCCTGCAGGTCCCGCCCCGCCGCCATCCCCAGCGCCGCCGACACGGAGGTGGCGGCGTGGCCGGCACCGAAGGTGTCGTACTCCGACTCGGCCCGGCTGAGGAAGGGCGAGAGGCCACCGTGCTGACGGATGGTGGGGAAGCGGTCGTTCCGGCCGGTGAGGATCTTGTGGATATAGGCCTGGTGGCCCGTATCCCACACCAGCCGATCCCGGGGCGTGTCGAAGACGTAGTGGAGCGCCACCGTGAGGTCGGCGACCCCCAGGCTCGCGCCGAAGTGCCCTCCAATGCGGGAGACCACATCGATGTGCCGGTCCCGGGCCTCCCGGGCCAGGGTCCGGAGCTCCTTGCGGGAGAGGGTTCGGATATCGGACGGCCACTTCACACGGTCCAGGAGAGACACCGGCGTCGGCTCCAGATCTAGGGTTGGATGGAGTGAACGGAGGCAGGGGGATGAGGGGCCGGCGTCCAGCCGGGCACCTGGCGGAAGCTAACGGTCCCGGGTTACAACATAATCGGCCAGAGCTTCCAGCGCCGGGGCCTCGATCCCGGCGCCCGCCAGGGCTGCTCTGGCCTCGGCCACCTGGTGGCCGGCCGCCTTCCGGGCCCCCTCCACACCCAGCAGGGCCACATAGGTGGACTTGTCCAGGGCGGCATCGGACGGGGCCTTCCCCAACGCCTCCGCGTCGGCGGTGGCGTCCAGAACGTCGTCGGCGATCTGGAAGGCCAGCCCGATGGCCCCACCGTAGGCCACCATCGCCTCCCGGGCCGGATGATCCAGGGCGGGAAGCGCCGCCACAGCGCCGAGTTCCAGCGAAGCGGTGAGGAGGGCCCCGGTCTTTCGACGGTGGAGCTCATCCAACTCCTGGCGCCCCAGCGAGCGCCCCTCGCCCCAGAGGTCCAGCGCCTGCCCTCCCACCATGCCCTCGGCACCGGCCGCCCGGGCCAGCACCCGGAGGAGCTCCCGGCGGACGGGGTCCGAGAGCCCCATGGCCCCGGAGGTCCGCCAGAGGTGGAGGTGCGCCAGGGAGATCAGCGCCGCCCCCCCCAGGACCACCGCCGGCTCGCCGTAGACCATGTGGGGGGTGGGGCTTCCTCGTCGCAGGGGTGCATCGTCCATGCAGGGGAGGTCGTCGTGCATGAGGGAGTAGGCGTGGATCAACTCCAGGCTCACCGCCAGCTCCTCGATGCCGTGCCGCGGAGAGCCCCCCAGGGCTTCGTAGGCCGCCATGCACAGGATGGGCCGGAGGCGCTTCCCCCCCGTGGTGACTCCCTGGCGGATGGCGTCCCGGGTGAGGACCGGCGCCAGGGGAAGAAGGGCCCCCAGCGCCCGCCCCAACGCCGCCTCCACCCGCCGCCGCTCGGTCTGCAGGAAAGCCGGAATGTCGAACGCCGCGTGGGCGGTGGGGCTATCCATTCCGGCCTCCCTGGAAGGGCCGGACTTCAAGGGATTCCGCCTCACCCACCAACTCTTCCACCCGGAGTTCGGCCTTCCGCAGGAGGGCCTCGGTCCGGCGGAGGTGGGTCACGCCCTCTTCAAAGAGCTCCAGGCCCCGTTCCAGCTCCACCTCGCCCCCCTCCAACTCGGCGACGATGCGGTCGAGGCGACTGAGTCGTGCCTCAAGCGAAAGCTCTTCGGCTTCCGCCTCGCCCGGATCCACCGGGTCGGTGGGCACCCCCTCACCGGTCGCGCCCCCCTTCACCTGCTCATCCATGGCCATCCCCCCTTCCGGCTTCCGTGGACTCACGTCTCGTCTCCCTCCACCCGGCATGGGACGCCTCCGTCGGCGACCCGCAACCGGAACCTCGTCCCCGTCCCAAAATCTTCCACGGAGCGGAGCACCCGCCCCTGGTGGTCCAGGGGCACCGCATACCCCCGCTGGAGTGTTGACAGCGGCGAGAGGGCATTCACCTGCCCCGCCAGCGCCGCCATCCTCTCCCGACGGGCGGAGATCAGCCGGCGGATCGCCCCCTCCAGCCGTTCCGTCGCCCGATCCTGTCGAAGATACAGGGGACGGAGGATGGACGATACGCCGGGTCCCAGACGCGAACGGACTCCCCGCAGGCGGACCTCCTTTCGCTCCACCTGGTCGCGGAGCGCCCGGGCCAACCGCATCCGGGCCTCTTCCAGGAGTCCCTGGAGCATGGCCCCGTCCTGAACCACCGCCTCGGCGGCGGCGGAAGGGGTGGGCGCGCGGAGGTCCGCCACCAGGTCCGAGATGGTCACATCCGTCTCATGTCCCACAGCCGACACCACGGGCACAGGACAGGCCGCCACCGCCCGGGCCACCGGCTCCTCATTGAAGGCCCAGAGGTCCTCCACCGAGCCGCCCCCTCGTCCGATGATGATGACGTCCGGCTCCCCCGAGGCCGCCAGAACCTGAATGGCCCGGGCGATCTCAAGCGCCGCCCCCTCCCCCTGGACCCGGGCTCCCCGCAGGAGTATCCGGGTCCAGGGGGCCCGTCGCCCCACCACCGACAGAATGTCCCTGAAGGCGGCGCCTGTGGGTGACGTCACCACGCCCACCGTTCGGGGGAAGGCTGGGAGCCTCCGCTTCCGGGCCGGATCCAGGAGCCCTTCCTCTTCGAGCCGCTTGCGGAGACGCTCGAAGGCCAGCTTCCAGAGGCCATCTTCGCCCTCTCCCTCCAGGGCCTCCACCTGCAGTTGAAGCTCGCCGCGGGCCTCGTAGAGGGTGACCCGCCCCAGCGCGCGCACCGTCATCCCCTCTTCCGGTTCCAGGGGGAGGCCGGCGGCGTCCCGGCGCCACATGACGCAGCGGATCTGGGACCGGTCGTCCTTCAGGGAGAAGTAGCAGTGGCCGGAGCGGGCCCGGGTCCAGCTCCCGATCTCGCCTGAGACCCAGAGCGGAGGGAAGGCATCCTCCAGGGAGCGGCGGAGATGCCGGTTGAGTTCCGAGACCCCCCAGGTTCGAGACTCCGGCTCCGCCACGGACTCAGGCTCCGCCGGGACCGAGGAAAACAGATCCAGGACGTCGTCGCCGGAGGGGGTCACACCACGGCCCGGGTCAGGGATCGGGCGGCCTTGAGGGTATTGGACAGGAGCATGGCGATGGTCATGGGCCCAACCCCGCCGGGAACGGGAGTGATGACCGAGGCCACCTCCCGCACCTCCTCGAAGGCCACGTCTCCGGTGAGCCGGTAGCCCTTCTCCCGGGAAGGATCCGCCACCCGGTTCACCCCCACGTCGATGACCACCACCCCCGGCTTCACCATGTCGGCGGTGATGAGATCAGGATGGCCGGCAGCCACCACCAGGATGTCGGCCATCCGGGTGTGGGCGGCCAGGTCACGGGTCAGGATGTGGGTCACCGTCACCGTGGCATCTCCACCCGGTCCGGATCCCAGGAGCATGGATCCCATGGGCTTGCCCACGATGTCGGAGCGGCCCACCACCACGGCGTGGCGGCCGCGGGTCTGGATCCCGCTCCGCACCAGCATCTCCACCACCCCGAGGGGGGTGCAGGGCGACAACGCCGCCGGATCGCCCACCACCATGCGACCCACGTTGATGGGGTGAAAGCCGTCCACATCCTTGGCCGGGTGGATGGCCTCCAGAACCCGGTTCTTCCGGATCTGGGGCGGGAGCGGGAGCTGCACCAGGATGCCGTGGATGTCCGGGTCCGCGTTCAACCCTTCGATCCACCCCAGAAGCTCATCTTCCGGGATCTCGCGGTCCAGTTCGATCTGGCGGGAATACATGCCCAGATCCAGCGCAGCCCGCTTCTTCATGCGCACGTAGGACTGGCTGGCCGGGTTGGCACCCACAAGGACGGTGGCCAGCCCCGGAGGTCTGCCTGCCGTCCTTTTGAACTCGTCCACGCCGACCCGAATCTCCTCGCGGATCGTTCGGGCCATCTCTGTGCCGGAGATGATCTCCGCCGCCATGCCAGTCTCCCTAAGGGAAGGAATCGAGCGCTTCCAGAACCCGCCAATGATGACAAGGATCCGGCCCGGGGTCCATCCCCGTCACAGATGGATGCACCACTCGGTACACCGGTGGCGGGGATCAGGCCATCAACCGCAAAGGGCGGCCACGACCTGCGGGAGGGCTTCAGCGGGCGAAATCCACCGCCCGGGTCTCCCGGACCACGACGACCTTGATCTGGCCGGGGTACTGGAGCTCCTCTTCGAAGCGACGGGCGACGCGCTCCGAGATCCGGCGCATCTCCTCGTCCGAGACCCGATCCGGCTCCACCATGACCCGGACCTCCCGCCCGGCCTGCACGGCAAAGCAGCGCTCGACCCCTTCAAATTCCATGGCCAGCGCTTCGAGGCGTTCGAGGCGCTTCACATAGGTATCGAACATCTCGCGGCGGGCGCCGGGGCGAGCGCCGGAGATGGCGTCGGCGGCGGTGACGAGGAAGGCTTCGGGATAGCGGTGGGGCTCCTCGTCGTGGTGCGCCCGGATCGCATTCAGAACCACATCCGGCTCACCATAGCGTCTGCAGAGCTCCCAGCCCAACTCCACATGGGTGCCCTCGTGCTCGTGGGTCATTCCCTTCCCCACGTCGTGGAGGAGACCGGCGCGCTTGGCCAGTTGCACGTCCAGACCCATCTCAGCCGCCATCATCCCTGCCAGGCGGGCCACCTCGATGGAGTGGCGAAGCTGATTCTGTCCGTAGGACGTGCGGAAACGGAGTCGGCCCAGGACCTTCACGATCTCGGGGTTGAGGTCGTGGATCCCCAGGTCGTAGAGGGCCTCCTCGGCCACCTCCCGCATCCCTTCGTCCACCTCCCCCCGACTCTTCTCCACCATCTCCTCGATCCGGCCCGGATGGATGCGACCGTCCTCCACCAGTCGCTCCATGGCCATACGGGCCACCTCCCGGCGGATGGGATCGAACCCGGAGAGAACCACGGCCTCAGGCGTGTCGTCGATGATGACGTCGATGCCGGTGGCCTGCTCGAAGGCCCGGATGTTTCGCCCTTCACGGCCGATGATTCGACCCTTCATATCGTCGGAGGGGAGTTGGACAACGGAGACGGTGCCCTCCACCGATTCATCGGCCGCCATGCGCTGGATGGCCAGGGCGATGACCTTCTTGGCCTCCCGGTGTGCCGTTCGCTCGGCTTCGTCCCTGAGCTCCCGGATGCGGTGGGCGGCGTCCGCCCGGGCCTCATCTTCCAGCTCGCTCACAAGGCGTTGGCGAGCCTCCTCCGCGGAGAGCCCCGCCAGCGATTCCAGCTGTCGCCGCGCCGCTTCCAGACGTTGCTCCGCTTCCTCTTCGAACCGGGCCACCCTGGCTTCGCGGGTACGGAGGTCTTCCAAGCGGGCCTCCTGCCCCCGTTCACGCTCGTCCAGCGAGTCGAACTTCCGCTCCAGGGATTCGGCTCGCTCCGAAAGTCGGGTATCGAGCTTCTCCAGCTCTTCCCGACGGCGGGCCTCCTCCCGCTCCCACGCCTCACGCAGCCGGACGGCTTCCTCCCGCCCGGCCAATTCTCCTTCCTTTTGAAGACTCCGGGCCTCACTCTGCGCCCGTTCAACGATGCGACTGGCTTCATCCTCCCCGCGTGCCTTTTCCTGCTCTCGTTGGGCCCGCTCCCGGGACCGGCCCCCCAGAAAGCCCAGCACTGCGCCCAGAACGAGCGCGAGGGTGGACGCCACCAGCACAAGGGCCTGGTGGGTTTCCATATATATATGACTCCAGAAGCGGGCCGAGCCCGCAATAAATCAGAAGAGTACGGGATCCGCCTGGCCGCTCTAGTCGGACAATCAACCTACGGACCCCCGACGGGGAGAATAGGAAGCCGTCGTGGCCGGCCGCAAGTCGACCAGGCTTCGGGCAGCGTGTGGGGAACTCCACCCCCGGGGGAGTGGGTGTTCCCTGCACAGGCCCGGCACAGAAAGGTGGATTCGCAGGTGGAAGGGGGGACTCTGCAGAAGAATCAGTGCCCTATCTCACCCGCATCGGCCGGAGACTCCTCGTGCTCGATGCGTCGTGCCAGGTTGGTGGCTCTGGAGGCCACCTCGCGACGGAGACGCTCCAGCTCGCGCTCCGTTCGAAGGTATCGGTCCGTGAGGAAGAGGGCGGCCAGGATCGTGGCCCGATGGGCCTCCACCACTCCGGCCGACTTGCGAATCTCCTGGATCCGCTCGTCCAGATAGCGGGCGCACTCCCTCGTGTACTCCGGATCCGCCGCCGTGCGTAGATTGTGCTCCTCCCCGGCGATGCGGACCGTGACGATGCTGGGCCGACCCTCTTCAGCGCTCATCCCTGCTCCTCCAGGAAGCGGACCCTGGCCAGGAGGCGCTGGACCACCTCGCGTCCCTTCGCCACCCGCTCCTTCAGGTCCTCGTTTTCCTGCTCCAGGGCCTGAGCCCGACTGCGCAGTGCCACCGGGTCCTCGTCGCCCTCACGAAACACGTGCAGGGCCTCTTCCGTCGCCGCCAGCCGGGCCCGCTCCCGAGCCAGATCGTCACGGGTCCGGGACAGCTCCGTGAGGATCCGCCCCACGGCGGACTCGAGACGGGTCAGCGCCTCGCGTTCCGGTGACTCAGTCCCCGCGTCCACGGATCCCGGCATCAAATTCCCGTCTCAGAAGATCAGCCACACGCTCCACCTCACCATCCACCTCCGCATCCTTCAGCGTCCGCTCCGGATCCTGGTAGCGGAGCCGAATGGCTACGGAGCGATGACCCTCGGGGATCCCCTCCCCCTCGTAGATGTCGAATACGTCCACGTCCTGGAGCAACGCCCCGCCCATGGCGTGGATCCGCTCAAGCACACCGCCTACGGGATGGGTTTGATGCAGCAGGAGGGCCAGATCCCGATCGACACCGGGATGGGCTGGGAGGGCGACGAAGGTGGCCGTATGCGGTGCCTCCGGCTCCGCCGGGAGCCGGAGTTCGGCGGCCCACACGGTCCCCGCCCAGCGAGGCAGATCCAACCCCTCGCCTCGGACCGCTCCTGCCCATCCCACCACCTCTCCAGACACCACGGACAGGGTCCATCCCAGCCCCGGGGTCAGCCACGGGGCCGGTGGCGCGTCGTCATGGGGCACCGGAGTCAGACGGATCCCGGCCTCGGAGGGCCCGCCCATGGTCCGGCCCACCGCTTCCACCAGAGCCCGGAGATCCCAGGGGTCCAGCACCTCGTCTTCCAGACTCCAGTGCGGGGGGCGCCGCCTCCCATGGAGGACCAGGGCCAGGTGGGTCGCTTCCTCCGGGGGAGCCCCTTCCGGCCCCTTCCGGAAGACCGACGCCAGCTCAAAGAGGCGAACGTCCCGATTTCCACGGGCCAGATTGTACTCCACCCTGCGCAGGAGCGCCGGGAGGAGGGTACGGCGCAGGAACCCTTCCTCGGTGGAGATGGGATTCTCCAGCGCTACCTCCCCATTGGCCTCCCCGGCGAAGGCCAGGGTATGGGCCTCGAAAAGTCCCCGGGCCACCAATTCGTCGCGGAGCCGATCTTCCAGGAGGAAGAGAGGGTGGTCCGGGACGGTGCCGGGTCTGTAGGCGCCCAGCTCCTCGGGGAACTCGTCGTACCCGTGGGTGCGGGCGATCTCTTCGATGAGATCGATTTCTCGGGTCACGTCCCAACTCCGGAATCCAGGGACGTCCACCGTGAAGGATCCATCGTCGGGACCGGTCAACCGGAACCCCAGCGGCTCCAGCAGTTCCCGGATCCGCTCCGGCGTGAAGGGGATCCCAAGAACCCGCTCCACGCGCTGGACGCGCAGTGAAACCCGGGAGCGCTGGAAGGGCTCGGCGCGAACTTCGGCCACCGCCTCCGCCAACTCGCCGCCGGCCGTAGCCACCATGAGGTGGGCCGCCCGAAGCACCGCCTCCCGGAGGCCCTCGGGATCCACGCCCCGCTCGAACCGGTACGAGGCGTCGGTGGAGAGGCCCAGCCGCTTCCGGGTGCTCCGGATGGGGCCCGGCGAGAAGAGCGCGCACTCCAGGAGCACGTCCCGGGTGTTCTCGTCCACCTCCGACTCGCTCCCACCCATGACGCCGGCCACGGCCACCGGCCGGGTTGCGTCGGCGATGACCAGGTCGTCTGCGGTGAGGGTCCGGTCCACATCGTCCAGCGTCCGGATGCCCTCCCCTTCCCGGGCCCGGCGAACCACAATGGTCTGCTCGGCGATCCGGTCCAGGTCGAAGGCGTGCAGCGGGTGGCCCAACTCCAGCAGCACGTAGTTGGTGGCGTCCACCACGTTGTTGATGGGCCGGCTCCCGGCGGCCCGGAGCCGCTCCTGGAGCCAGAGGGGCGACGGTCCCACCTGTACCCCCCGGATGACGAGGCCCAGGTAGGCGGGGCAGCGCTCCGCATCCTCGATGCGAACGGTCACCCCGCCGGCAGTGGCTTCCCGGGGATCGGACACCACGGGGAGCTCGGTGGGGGTCGCCGGATCCAGTCCCGGGAAGGTGGGAAGGCGGAGACCGGCCTGGCCGGCGGGAGAGAGTTCCCGGGCGATCCCCCGGTGGCTCAGGAGGTCGGGGCGGTTGGACGTGACCTCCACATCGAGGCGGACATCGTCGAGCCCCAGCGCATCCACCAACGGGGCACCGGGCGTGAACTCACCCTCCAGATGGAGGATCCCGGATCCGTCGGACCCCAGCCCCAGTTCCCGCTCGGAGCAGAGCATCCCGAAAGAGCTCTCCCCGCGAATCCGGGCCTTCCGGATCCGGAAGTCTCCGGGAAGGGTCGCCCCGACCGGGGCGAAGGGATAGAACCCTCCGGCATGGATCACCGGCGCCCCACAGACCACGGTCAAGGGCTCCCCGTCTCCTGCATCGACCCGGCAGAGGCTCAGGCGATCGGCGTTGGGATGGGGCCCCACCGAGAGCACCTGGCCCACCACCACGTCCCTGAGTCCCGCCGCAAGCTCCTCGATCCCCTCCACGGGAAAACCCCGGGCGGCGAGGGTGCGACTTAGGGCTTCGGTATCGCCGGTCACATCCGGCGCAAGATCACGGATCCAGCGAAGGGATACGTTCATCGTCCCCCGAACTGACGAAGGAAGCGGACGTCATTGTCCAGATACAGACGGAGATCGGGTATCCCGTACTTGAGCATGCCGATCCGTCCGGGACCCATACCGAATGCAAATCCCGTGTATCGTTGGGAGTCGATTCCGGCCGACTCAAGGACGGCGGGATCCACCATCCCGGCGCCCATGATCTCAAGCCAGTCCGACTCCTCCGTGGACCCGTCGGGATGACGGACCACCCGCTTCACGTCCACCTCGGCGGAGGGCTCCGTGAAGGGGAAGAAGGAGGGCCGGAACCGCACCCGCGCCCCGCGTCCGAAATAGCGACGGGCAAACTCGGCCAGGGTGGCCTTCAAGTCGACGAAGGTGATCCCCTCGTCCACCACCAGGCCTTCCAGCTGGGCGAAGGCCGGTGTATGGGTGGCGTCGTAGGAATCGCGTCGGTAGACCATCCCCGGTGCCAGAACGCGAATGGGGGGCCGAAACGTCTCCATGACCCGGACCTGAACCGGAGAGGTGTGGCTCCGGAGAAGGTAGCCCCCCTTGAGGTAGAGCGTATCCTGCTCATCGGCCGCCGGGTGGTCCAGCGGGGTGTTGAGGGCTACGAAGTTGTACCACTCCGATTCGGCCTCGGGACCCCTGGCGCGAGTGAACCCCAACCCGCGGAAAATCTCCACCAACTCATCCACCACCCTGGTGACGGGATGCCGCCCTCCGACCCACTGCTCTCGGGCCGGAAGGGTGAGATCCACCTGCTCTCCGGCACCCTGAGCCCCAAGGGAGAGTTCACCCTCGCGCTGCTCAAGCGCTTCCTGCAGCGCACCCTTCACCCGATTCGCCTCGGCGCCGACCCGGGGCCGCTCGGATGGGTCCAGACCTCCAAGTCCACGAAGAATCCCGGAGATGCGCCCATCCTTGCGGCCCAGGTAGGAGATGCGGATGGATTCGAGGCCCTCCGGACCCTCCTGGCGAGCCACCTCTTCCAGCGCTTCGGCCTCCAGAGCCTTCAGCTGATCAACCAGGTTTGTGGCTCGGCTCATGGCTCAAGCGACTCCGTCAGGCGTTGGCGGTCTTGGCGCCCAACGCCTCCCGGGCCTGGGCGGCCAGGGCCTCGAAAGCGTTGGGATCCCGGACGGCCAGATCCGCCAGCGCCTTCCGGTCCAACTCCACCCCGGCTTCCTTCAGGCCGTTCATGAACCGGGAGTAGGAGAGCTCGTTCTGCCGGGCCGCGGCATTGATCCGGGCAATCCAGAGCCGACGGAAGTTCCGCTTCTTCTTCTTCCGGTCGCGATATGCGTGCTCCCACCCCTTCTCCACTGCGTCCTTGGCGGTGCGGTAGAGCTTCTTGCGACCTCCGAAGTAGCCCTTGGCTTCCTTCAGAATCTTCTTCTTGCGGTCCTTGCGGGCCGGTGTACCTGTAGTGCGTGGCATCGTTATCTCCTCAGGAGCCGGGCAGGAGCCGGTTCATGCGCTTTTCGTCGGCCTTGGACACCAGCGTCGCCTTCCGCAGGCTCCGCTTCCTCTTGGACGACTTCTTGGTGAGGATATGGCTGGCGAAAGCCTTGTTCCGCCGCAGTTTGCCCTTGGCGGTACGCCGGAGGCGCTTGGCTGCCGCCCGGTTCGTCTTCATCTTCGGCATTTCTATTCTCCTTTGCATTCCGGCAAAAGGGGACCCTGGCCCCACCGGCATGGCGTTGGGGCCGGGACTCCGGCCGGCGAGTGGGGGGAGTCACTCCCCCGGATATTCAGCGGCTCTTGAGCGGGGCCAGCATCATGATCATGGTGCGGCCTTCCCGGGTAGGCTGTCCCTCGATCTTCCCCAGGTCCGCCACGGCCTCGGCCACTCGCTCCAGGACCTCGACCCCCAGCTCCGGATGGGCCATCTGGCGACCCCGGAACATCATGGTCACCTTGACCCGATCCCCGTCTTCGAGGAAGCGGCGGACGTGGCGTGTCTTGAATTCGTAGTCATGGTCCTCGATCCCGGGCCGGTACTTGACCTCCTTGATCTGGACCGTGTGCTGTTTCTTCCGTGCGTCCCGCGCTTTACGGGCCTCTTCGTATTTGAACTTCCCGTAGTCCATGAGGCGACAGACGGGAGGACGGGCTCCAGGTGCGACTTCCACCAGATCGAGACCGGCCTGCTGCGCGCGCGCTTTGGCATCGTCCAGGGCAACGATTCCGACCTGCTCACCTTCGGCGTCGATGAGACGCACCGGGCTGATCCGGATCTGATCGTTGACGCGGACCCTCTGCTCTTTGATGGTCACTTCCTCCGGTCAGGGGCGGCTGAGGAGCGCCTTGAATGAAAAAAGGCCCGGACACCCGTCCGAGCCCACACTACCTCCCGGGTCCACCAACGTCGGACGGTGGGCCGGGCAGTAAAGGGACCCGGCGGCGTCACCACGAACTTTCCCCATACAGGCGGACCGTGGGCCGAAGGGTGGGAGGCCGAAACCTCCACTTCCGATAATGTCAGACTTGGAAGCTAGCACGGCGGCGGCATCCGTCAAGGTGCACCGTGGATGCCCCGCAGCTTCAGTCAGGATGGGCCGTCAGCGCCCTGGGACAATCCGTCCAGGGCCCGCGCCTCGATCTCGGCCCGGAGACGGGACAAGAACTCCGCCCGGTCCAGGATCTCCTGCTTGCGTCCCGCCCCGCGACGGCGAACCGCCACCGTCCCGTCGGCGGCTTCCCGCTCTCCGATGACGGCCATGTAGGGCACCTTCCGGAGCTCGGCCTCCCGGATGCGGTAGTTGAGGCTCTCCCGGTCCCTGACCGTGGCGCGCACACCGGCAGCCTTGAGCCTGGCGGCGAAGGCCCGGGCGTCCTCGCTCCACTGCTCCGAAATGGGCAGAACCCGAACCTGCTCCGGAGCGAGCCAGAGGGGGAAGGCTCCTGCGTAGTGCTCGATGAGGCCTCCCACAAAGCGCTCCATGGAGCCGATGAGCACGCGGTGGAGCATGACAGGCCGGTGGCGCTCGTTGTCCTCGCCGATGAACTCGATGTCGAACCGGTCGGGCAGGTTGAAATCCAGCTGCACCGTGGGCCCCTGCCAGCGACGTCCAATGGCGTCGATGAGCTTGAAGTCGAGCTTGGGACCGTAGAAGGCCCCGCCGCCCTCATCCACCGAATAGTCGAGACCGCGCGCCTCCAGCACTCCCCGGAGCTGAGCCTCGGCCTCAGCCCAGATCTCCGGGTCCCCCAGCGCCTTCTCGGGGCGGGTGGCCAGCTCGATGGTGTACGGATAGCCGAAGGTGGAGAGCATCTCGTCCACCAGGTCCAGAAGTGCCTCGATCTCCCCGGGGACCTGCTCCCGGGTGCAGAAGACGTGGGCGTCATCCTGGGTGAACCCGCGCACCCGGAGCATGCCGTGGAGGACGCCGCTGCGCTCGTAGCGGTAGACGGTCCCGTACTCGGCATATCGGATGGGCAGTTCACGGTAGGAGCGCTGATCCGCCTGGTAGAGGCAGATGTGGCCCGGGCAATTCATGGGCTTGGCCCGGTATCTGGCCCCTTCCACCTCCATGGCCCCGAACATGTTCTCTGCGAAGTTCTCCAGGTGACCCGAGATCTCGAAGATACGCTCGCTCATCACATGGGGCGTGTAGACGATCTCATATCCGTGCCGGAGGATCAGCTCCTTCTCGTACTCCTCGATCTCGTTGCGGACGATGGAGCCGGCCGGCCGCCAGAGGATGAGCCCCGGGCCCACCCGTTCATCTACGGTGAAGAGCTCGAGCTGCTTGCCCAGCACGCGGTGGTCCCGCTTCTTCGCCTCTTCCAGGCGGTTCAGGTGGGTCCGCAGCTCCTTCTTGGAGAAGAAGGCCGTGCCGTAGATGC
>REEG01000155.1 GCA_007695195.1 Gemmatimonadales bacterium
GTGCGCGTCCGCGAAGCTCCCCCGCGCCTGGGGAGGGTGGGCGCCGGCTTCAACACCCTGGAGTTCGTGCAGGTCGAAGGACGGTATACCCACTACAACTGGAGGGGTGGAGGCCGTCGGATGGACCTCCGGACAGGCGTGGGCAACCTCCTGGCCCCACAGCTCACCGACCGGCTCTTCTTCCGGGACATCCTCCCGGGTGAACTCTCCGATGTGGACGAGGAACCCTTCAAGCTCCCAACCTGGCAAGCCAGCATCGAATTCGCCCAGCCGGCCTTTCGGGCGGCGGAAAATACCCTGGGGCTGAGCCTCTTCGCCCACCGCCGGGTGGTGCCGGCGGTATCGGTGGACCAGGGATATGGGGCCGAAGTCTCCCTGACCCGGACCCTGGGACTCCAGATGCCGCTGAGTCTCAGCTACCGGCACGAGGTGATCTCGGTTCGGGCAGGGGACGTGTACTTCTGCGTCACGTTCGGGATCTGCGAACCTGCCTCCATCGGCTCGCTCCGGGAGCGGAACGCGCTGGCGCCGGTGACCCTCAGCTACCTGGTGGATCGCAGCGATGCGGCCCTGGCCCCCACCACCGGCTACCGCGGACGCGTTTCCCTGGAGCATGCCTCGGGCGTGACGCTCTCGGACTTCCGCTACAACCGGGCTTCTGCCGACGCCAGCTACTATCAGCCCTTTGGAGGCACGCCTCGCCACGTGGTGGCGGCGAACGTGCGAGCGGGCTGGGTCCGGTCGCTGGGGAGCACGGGGGACGCTCTGGGGACCGCCGGGACCGATGAGCTGGAACAGGACCTTATCCATCCCCGGAAGCGCTTCTTCTCCGGAGGGGCCCGGTCGGTGCGTGGGTACGCAGAGAACCAACTGGGCCCCAGGGTCCTCACCATTCCGCGGGCCCTCCTCCTGGGTGAAGAGATCTGTACCGACGAGGAGATCCAGGACCGCAGTTGCGATCCCAACGACGCGCCGCTGGACGCCTTCGCGTCGCGACCGCTGGGGGGGACCAGCGTCCTGGAGGGAAGTCTGGAATACCGATTCCCCATTGCCGGGATCTACGGCGCCGTCTTCGTGGACGGGGCGCTGGTTGGGGGGCGGGTGGAAGGCTTCCTCCAGGACGCCGCCAGCTCGGTCACCCCGGGGTTCGGGGTGCGGGTTCCCTCACCGGCCGGTCCCATTCGCATCGACCTGGGCGTGCGGGGCCGTGAGGTGCGGCTCCTTCCCGTCATCACCGAGAGCGAGACGGACCTGGGCAACGGGGTCGTGGAACGGGAGCTCATCCAACTCGAGGAGCGACGCCTCTTTGACCCTCTGGAGGATCAGGGGACGGTGGGCCGGATCCTCGGGCGCCTCACCCTTCACTTTTCCATTGGTGAGGCCTTCTGATGGAGGTCACTCTGCGACGACTGGGGTGGGGGCTTGTGGCGGGGCTGGGAGCGATCCTCGTCCTGGCCCTCCTCGCTGTCTTCATAGCCACCAACACACCGTGGGGGCGGGAGCAGGTTCGAAGCTTCGCCGAGACCCAGTTGAATGAGATCGTCCAGGGGCAGGTGGAGATCGGGCGAATCGAAGGGAACCTCCTGGTGGGCGGCACCATCCGGGATCTGACCATTGTCGACCTGGAAGGGCGGCCGTTCGTGACCGCCGCCGAGGTCCTGTGGCGTCACTCCCTCCCGGACCTCCTGGGCCGCCGTATCGTCCTCACCCGCCTGGAGCTCCGCCAGGTCCATGTCGTCCTGGACCAGCGCCCCGGCGAGGACTGGAACTTCGCCGGGATCTTTCCCGTGGATCCCGATCCGGACCCGGATCCGGAGCCCGACCCCGAACCGGGGTTCGGTGACTGGATCGAACTCCGGGAGATCCGGGGAGAAGGTCTGGAGGTCACCCTCCGCATGCCCTGGGAGCCCGATCCGGAGCTTACCGAAGGGGAACGTGCGGAACGGATCCGCCAGGCCCGTGCGGGAGAGACGTTGGAATTCGTGGTGGAAGGTCCCGAGGGCTTCCAGAGCGTCATGGAGTTCAGCGTGGCTGACGCCCATCTCCCCCGCGTGGTCATCGCTGATCCGGAGACCGACGATCTCTCCGTGGAGATCGCCGGCATGAGCGGCCGCGTGAGCCCCTTCCGGGCTCCGGATCCCGGAGTGATCGAGGACCTGTCGGCCCTGGTCCGGATCGGGCCGGAGCGCTTCATGGTACAGGATCTGGCACTCTCCCTGCCCGCCTCGGAGTTCACGGCCCACGCCGTGTTCGTGCCCGACACCTGTGCCCTCCAGGCCACCCTGGAGGCGGACCGGATCACCCTGGACGACCTCCGCTTCCTCTATCCGCCCCTCCCGCCCACGATCTCGGGGGAGGTTGCCCTGGCGGTCCAACTGGACGAGGCCACCACCCGGGCGAACATCAGGGGCTTGGACGTCCAGATCGGCGACGGTCGGCTCCAGGGCCATGGGGCCGTGGAGTTCGGAGACCGGATCATCGTGGACGATGTGGACCTGGGATTCGACGGAATCGAGACCCGGTTCGTGGAGGAGGTCCTGTCCGAACTGGAATTCCCGGAGCTGGAATTTCCCCAACCCGGGGAGCTGAGCGGCTGGGTCGCGGCCACCTCCCAGGAGGCGGACGGGGATGGGGTGCAGCCTCCGGCCCGCCTCGACGGCGGGATCCGCTTCCTCAGCGAGGCCGGAGAGACCAGTGAGGTGGCGATCACGGGATGGGTCACACCGGACGAAGTGGTCCAGCTGGACCGACTCACGGTGAGCATGGAGCCCCTCCGGACCGAGCTGGTCCGGGCCCTGGCTCCCCAATTTCCGTTGAGGGGTGAGATCCGGGGAGAGACCACCTTCGACGGGCCCGTCACAGGACCCCTGCGGATCGACGGCGCCCTTGTCCACCAGGATCCCGCGGTGGGCACGAGCCGCATGAGCGCCCGCGGCGTGGTTGCCTTCACCGACGAGCTGCGGGTATCGCAGGGGGTGGTGGAGCTGGACTCCCTGCAGGTGGAGCTGATCCACGCTGTGGACCCGGACTTTCCCCTGAGTGGGACGGTGGAAGGGACGGCTCGCCTCGACGGCACCCTCCAGGAGGGGGTGGAATTCGGTGTTGAGCTCTTCCACCGGCAGGCTGAGGACGAGAGTTCCAGGGTTGCAGCCACAGGAGAGGTGGCGACCGCAGGAGACGGCCGGATCACCGCCGACATGGAGCTGGACCGGGTCTCCCTTTCCACCCTGGGCCGTTTCGCCCCCGAAGCCGGCCTGCAAGGAAGCCTGGACGGCGATGCCCGGATGGCAGGGAGCTTCGTGGACCTCACCGCCGCCCTCAGTCTCCGTCTGCCCGGCGAGGGCATCCTGGAATCCGAAGGGGCGGTGGATCTCACCGGGGAAGCACCCGTCTACCGCCTCGCCCTCGGCCTCCAGGGTGTGGACCTCTCGGCGCTGTCGCACCGGATCGGGCACGAGACCTCCAT
>REEG01000036.1 GCA_007695195.1 Gemmatimonadales bacterium
CCCCACCCTGGCCAACCTCCCCCCACCGTCCCATGATGATCGCTTCACCCTGGTCGCTTCACCCTGATAGTTCGACCTGCACAGTTCGACCCCTAAGGAGCATCTCATGACGGTGCGTGGTCTGCGGTCCCATTGCCTGGTTGTCCTCGCCCTCCTCCCTGCCCTGGCCTCCAGCGCCGAGGCCACGCCCACCCATCCGGCGCTGCCCGGGATGGCATTCCAGGAAGCTGCCCTCCAGGAAGCGGCTGTCCATGAGTCGGCCACCCAGGACGCGGCCCTCCAGCAATCGTCCCTCCAGGACGCGGACCGATCGTTCGGGTTCGGGCGGGACCCCCACGTGCACGGGGACCGGGTCGTGTTCTCCCTTCGCGGAGATCTCTGGACCATCGGGACCGACGGGAGCGAGCCGCGCCAGCTCACCCGGCACGAGGCCCGGGACACGGAGCCCCGGTTCTCGCCCGATGGCCGGTGGATCGCCTTCACCAGCAACCGCATGGGGAACGCCGATGTCTGGGTCATGCCCGCCGGAGGAGGCGAGCCTCGCCAGCTCACCTTCCACTCCGGCGGCGACAATGTGGTGACGTGGATGCCGGACTCGGAGCGGGTCGTCTTCCGCTCCGGGCGCGGGTCGCTTCAGTGGCAGAGCCAGCTCTACTCGGTCTCGGTGGAGGGGGATCTGCCGGTGCGCCTCCCTCTGGGGGCGGCCATCAACGGGACCTTCTCCCCGGATGGCGGGACCATCGCCTTCAACCGGAACCGGACCCCGCAGCCCAAGCGGAACTACCGGGGGAGCACGGCGGGGTCGGTGTGGGTGGCGGATCTGGCGGCGGCCCAGGACTCGGAGATCCCCACCTTCCGCCAGCTCACCAACACCGATCTGGAGAACTCCCAGTCCCACGCCAACGACGCCGAGCCCATGATGGCGGCGGACGGGTGGATCTACTTCAAGTCGGAGCGGGACGACGTCTACAACCTCTGGCGGGTGGCCCCGGACGGAGGCGAGCCGGAGCAGGTGACCTTCCATGAGCGCGGCGGCGTCCAGTTCCCCTCCATGAGCACCGACGGCCGCACCATCGCCTACGAGAACGACTTCGACCTCTGGCTCTACGAGGTCGGGTCCGGGGCACCCCGGGCCGTGGCCATGGAGCTGGGGTGGACGGTGAGGGAGAACCAGGTGGAGTTCGTCTCGGTTTCGGGCGAGGCGGACCACTTCTCACCCTCCCCTGACGGCCACTTCCTGGTGGTGGACCACCGGGGCGAGGTGTTCCAGGTGCCGGCCCGGCAGGGAGTGGGCGAGATCACCCGGGTCACCGATTCGGCGTGGCGCCAGCGGGACGGTCTCTACTCCGCCGACGGGACGATGCTGGCCTACCTCTCCGACGAGACGGGAGACGACGAGGTGTGGCTCTACGATCTGGAGGCGGGGACCCACCGCCAACTCACCGAGCACGAGTCCAGGAAGCAGCTCCGCATGTGGTCGCCGGACGGGGCGTGGGTCTACTTCTCGGTAGAGACCACCCTGTACCGGGCCGCCACCGCCGACGGGCGCCTGGAAGAGGTGGCCCGGCACCGAGCCGGCGGACACACCCCCACCTGGCTCTCGGAAGATGGCCAGTGGATGGTGTCCCACCGGGCCGACGACCTGGGGAATATGGAGGTCTTCCTCTTCCACCTCCCCGAGCGGCGGGAATACAACATCACCGACCACCCGGCCCGGGACTGGCACGGGATCCCCTCCGCCGACGGGAGCACCGTGTTCTTCCTCTCGAGCCGGGACGGGGGCACCCCCCAACTCTTCTCGGTGGCCCTGGCCCGCCCCACCGAAGACCCCGACGACCCCCGGGTTCGGGAGCGGCTCCTCCGGGAGGGCGGGGATGACGAGGACGACGCGGTGACGGGGCTGGACTCGCCGGACCTGACGGACATCCGGAGGCGGGCGGTCCAGCTCACCGATGCCGACCAACCGGTGCAGGACTTCTTCCTCTCAGCCGACGGCCAGACCCTCTACTACGTGCGCGGCACGGGCCAGTCCCGGGAGCTCCGGGCCATGGACCCCGACGGCGAGAACGACCGGCGCCTGGCCGAGGGGCGGTTCCAGGATCTGAAGGTGACCGCCGATGCCCGCACCATCTTCTATCGGGAGGAAGGGGAGATCCGGCGGATGCCGCTGGCCTCCCGGGACGCCGAGACGGTGGCCTTCCACCTCTCCTTCGTGGTGGACAAGCGGGCCGAGTGGGAGCAGATGTTCGATGAGCTCTACCGCCACTGGAAGTACTTCTACGTGGAAGACGACCTGCTGGGGCTGGACTGGGCGGCGGTGCGGGCCCGGTACGAGCCCATGGTGGCGCGGATCGGCGAAACGGAAGACTTCTACCGGCTGGGGCTCGAGATGCTCCACGAGGTGCCCTCGAGCCACTCAGGGATCCAGGCGCCCCCGCGGCCGAGCCCCCATGGGGGGAACCAGACCCGCCTCCTGGGCTTCGAGATGGAACCGGCCAACGGCGGACTCAGGGTGACCCATCTGTACCGGAACGGGCCGGCGGACCGGATCTGGCTCCAGATCCAGGAGGGGGATTACGTCACCGCCATCAACGGGACGCCCCTCTCCCCCACGGAGAACTACTGGCCGCTCCTGAACAGCCTGGTGAACGAGTTCGTGACGGTGACGGTGGCCGACTCGCCTCAGGGGGCCAACGCCCGGGACCTGAGGATCCAGACCGTGACCTCGTACGGGAACATCGGCTACGAAGACTGGGTCGAGCGGAACCGCCAGGTGGTGGACGAGATGACCGACGGGCGCATCTACTACGCCCACATCCGTAGCATGAACCAGACCTTCCTCCAGCAGTTCCAGCAGGAGCTGGACGAGAACTTCCACCGCCAGGGCATCATCATCGATGTGCGCTTCAATGGGGGCGGCAACATCGATCAACAGCTCATGGACATCCTGCAGCGGCGCCCCTACCAGTACACCTGGACCCGCACCGAGTCGCCTCTGGTGGGGCGGCGTCCCCAGCAGATCATCTACGGGCCCCAGGTCATGATGCACAACTGGCGGTCCGGCTCCAACGCCGAGATGGTCCCCCACGCCTTCGACCACCTGGGGCTGGGAACCCTGGTGGGAACCCCCACTGCCGGAGCGGTGGTGTCGGCCAACTGGCTCCCGCTGAAGGATGGGGGACAGGTGCGGGTGCCCCGGGTGCGCGTGGTGAGCTACGACCCCGAGCAGCCCTACAACTTCGGCTTCAACCTGGAGAACTACGGCGTCCCGCCCCACATCTGGGTGAGGAACAGCCCCGCGGACGAGCTGTCAGGCTACGACCGGGAGCTCACCGAAGCGGTGGAAGAGGCGCTCCGGCTCCTGGGCACCGGCCGGTGGCAGTACGTGGACGAGGACGCGGACCGGGACGACGGGTAGGGGGAAGCGGGTACGGACGACCTGGCTCAGGGTTGCTCCGGCCTGCG
>REEG01000035.1 GCA_007695195.1 Gemmatimonadales bacterium
TGTGCTCGGCGCTGTAGCGGCGAGCCCGCTCGATCACCCGCTCATCGACACTGAGGCTCGAGAGCTACAAGTACGACATGCCCGGCGAGGAGGACGTGAGCCAGGACGAGATCCTGGTGTTCGACATGGTCGAGCGGGAAATGACCCGGGTGGATGACGAGCCCTGGAAGGACCAGCGCATGGGCCTGTTCAGCGCGCCGACCCCCGTGGACCGGCAGCCGGAGGACTCTCCCCGGGCCGTCTGGCTCTCGGACCGATCCGACCAGCTCTACTTCTGGCGGCGGAGCCGGAACCAGCACCGGGTCGACCTGATGGTGTTCGATCCGACCACGAAGCAGGTCCGGACCGTGGTCGAGGAGCGGCTGAACACCTACGTGGAGCACCAGACCCCTCGGCGGCTCCCGAACGGCGACCTCATCTGGTGGTCCGAGCGGGACGGATGGGCACACCTCTACCGGCACGCTCCCGATGGCCGGCTGGTGGCCCGGCTCACCGAAGGACCCTGGCACGTGGGCGGGGTGATGGGTGTGGACGAGGAGCAGGGCTGGGTCTACTTCCGGGCGAACGCCCGGGAAGAGGGAGAGGACCCCTACTACCAGCACATGTACCGGGTCCGGATCGACGGGAGTCGTCTACAGCTCCTGAACCCGGGCGACTTCGACCACCGGATGGCCCTGTCCCCGTCCAGTCGATACTTCGTGAGCAACCACGCCCGGGTGGACACCACCCCCCGGGCCACGCTCCATGACGGGAACGGACGCCGCATCCTGGACCTGGAAGAGGCCGACCTGTCGCGGCTCCTGGCGGCCGGCTACCGGTTCCCCGAACCGTTCCACGTGAAGGCGGCGGACGGGATCACGGACATCTATGGGGTCATGTACAAGCCCTACGACTTCGATGAGGACAAGGTCTATCCCATCGTGGCCTACGTGTATCCCGGGCCCCAGACCGAATCGGTGTCCAAGTTCTTCTCCCTGAACCCGAACGAGCAGGCCCTGGCCCAGTTCGGGATGATCGTGATCACCGTGGGGAACCGGGGCGGGCATCCGGACCGGTCGAAGTGGTACCACAACTACGGGTACGGCAACCTCCGGGACTACGGTCTGGCCGACAAGAAGGCCGCCATCGAGCAGCTGGCCGACCGGCACTCCTTCGTGGACCTGGACCGGGTCGGGATCTATGGGCACTCGGGAGGCGGCTTCATGTCGACGGCCGCCATGCTGGTCTACCCGGACTTCTTCAAGGTGGCGGTCTCGTCAGCCGGCAACCACAACAACGACGTCTACAACCAGAACTGGTCCGAGAAGCACCATGGCGTGAAGGAAGTGGTGGGCGCCGACGGCGAGGTCACGTTCGAATACTCCATTGACCGGAACTCGGACATCGCCCGCAACCTGAAGGGCCGTCTGCTCCTCACCACGGGCGATGTGGACAACAACGTCCACCATGCCGGCACCTTCAGGATGGCCGAAGCCCTCATCCGGGCAAACAAGCGCTTCGACTTCTTCATCTATCCCGGTCAGCGCCACGGCTACGGCAACATGAGCGACTACTGGTTCTGGCAGCGGGCCGAATACTTCGTGCGTCACCTGCTGGGGGATCACCGGTGGAGCGTGGACATCCACGAGTTGAACAACGAGGTGGAGCAGAGTCGGGGCGGAAGATGATCCGAGGGGGCGCTGGGGCTCCGGGGGCGAGACCTCACCCGGGGAGCCGCAGCACCCCCTCGGCCACCGTGACCGCGTGCCCCGAGACCACGACCCGGTCGCCGACCACCCTCACCCGGACCTCACCCCCCCGGGCCGAGCGCTGCCGGGCCTCCATCTCGTCCTTGCCCAGCTCCCGCGCCCAGTAGGGGGCGAGGACCGTGTGGGCCATCCCGGTGACCGGGTCCTCGTCGACTCCCACCCAGGGGCCGAAGAAGCGGGAGACGAAGTCCACCCCGGGCTCGGCCCCCGGGGCCGTCACCGAGACCCCGAGCATTCCTTCGGGAAGGGGGATGCGCCCCAGGGAGCGGGGGTCGGGGGCCAGCGCCCGCAGAACGCCCTCGTCTCCCAGGCGAACCAGGCCGCAGCGCCGTCCCTGTAGAAACCCGGCCTCCGGGGGAGCCCCCAGCGCCTGGAGGAGGCCCCGGGGCGCCGGCGCCGGCAGCGGAGGGTCGGAGGGAAAATCCATGGCCAGGGACCCGTCGTCGTTCCGCTCCACCGTGAGGAGCCCGGACCGGGACCCGAACCGGAGCGGCGCCTCACCCTCTCCCGATTCCAGGAGGACGTGGGCCGCGGCCAGGGTGGCGTGGCCGCAGAGCGAGACCTCGGTGGTGGGGGTGAACCAGCGGAGGTTCCGGACCCCGTCATCGTCGGGCACGTCCGGGAAGGCCGTCTCGGACAGGTTCATCTCCGCGGCGATGTCCTGGAGGAGGGAGTCGGGGAGGTCCCGGAAGGGGCGCTCCGGATCCGGTAGCACGACTGCGGCCGGGTTCCCGGAGAAGGCCCGGGAGGTGAACGAGTCGACGAGGTAGAACGACAGGGTGCGAGGCGAGGGCATGGAGGTCGGGTAGGGGGGTGTGGCTTGTGGCGGATGGCGACTCCACCAATCATGGACAGGGAGACCCCAGGGAATGCTGACGGGATCCCGACGGGGGTCCCGGCCAGGACTCCCGGGATGGACCGTCCAGTCAGGGGACCCAATGCCATGGCCACGTCATCGGTTCCCCAGCCACCCGAGGGTCCCCGCCGCGTCTTCCAGAGGGAGACGTCGGCGAAGGGGCGTCGCCGGCTCCGGGACCTGGACGCGGCCCAGCGGGGGCTGGTCCTCCGGGCGGTGGGGTGGGGAGGGATCCCGGGGGCGGCGATAGGTGCGGCCGTCGGCTGGTTTCTCACCCTTGATGCGCGGCCCCCCATCCCGGCGGCGGCGATCCTTCTCGGGGCGGCTCTCCTGGCGACGGTGGCGACCGTCGTCCCCATCCTTCTGGCCGGTTCCGCGGGGAAGGCCGCCCTCCTCGCCCTCGGCTCCTCGGGCCGAGCGCCGGCGCGCAGGAAGGAATATTCCTTTGCCCAGTCCCTGGTCGCCCGGGGGCTCTTCGAGAAGGCCATCGATGCCTACCAGGAAGAGGTGGCCCGGGCCCCCGCGGACCCGGAACCCTACCTCCGGATCGGCCGGCTCCTCAGGGACGAGCTCGGACGGCCCGACGAGGCGGCGGCATGGCTCAGGAGAGCCCGGCGGGACGCGGTCATGTCCCCCGGCCAGGAGCTCATCCTCTCCCGCGAACTGGTGGAGCTCTACCGAAACCGGCTGGGCCGACCCGAAAAGGCACTGCCGGAGCTGGCCCGGATGGCGGAGCGGTTCGCCGAAACCCCCGACGGCGAGTGGGCCGCCCGGGAGCTGGCCGAGCTCAAGAGGGGAATGGGCCCTACCCCGCCCGCTTCCTCTTCCCCTTCATGAAGTCCATCATCACGTACTGC
>REEG01000034.1 GCA_007695195.1 Gemmatimonadales bacterium
AGGCCGACATCCGGGCCGCCGACGAGGCCACCCGCCTGGACGCCGTCCAGCGCCTGCAGCGGTTCGTGGGGTCGGTGCTGGAGTTGGCTGCGGTGGAGTGACGGGGGGGCACTGAGATAGGGTTGGGCACTGAGTAGGGTGGGGACCCCTCTCTCCCGGGTGTGAAGGATTTCGTTCATATGCGGGAGAAAGTCTTCACGCACACATTCCCGCCCTGACACAGACGTCCCCGAGCACTGGCCGGAGCCCTCTCCAACCGGAGCCCTCCGCACTCGGCGCCTCCTCCTCCCTACGGCCGCCTCCCCCGGGCCTCCGCGTTCCACTCCGCCCCCTCCACTCGCGAAACTCTGCACCTCCTGGGACGGGGTAAGTGGTAGAAAAACCGAATCCAGATTCGGTTTTTCCTCCTTCGTTAGGGTTTCCGCCAGTTGGGCTTGCGCTCAGCAGCGGCTACGGGGAAGGATGGGGCATATCGGGAGCTCAGGGCGAGTAGCCAACCATTGGACGGAGAAGAGAGGGCATGCCGCTCCTCTACTACTGGCGGCCGGACAACCATGAGCGGGATGCGCGCTTCGGGTTCGGGTTCCACCTGAACCAGAACAGCCCGGCCATGGCCTCGGTAGGGATGGGGGAGAGTTTGTGGGCCTTTACCCGCCGCCGGCGGGACGGCCAGTACATCCTGGCCGCAGAGCTCGTCGTTCGGGCTGTGACCCGGAATCCCCCGAACTACCGGTACGGACGCTGGCGGATCTGGGGAGATCTGGAGCGGTCTCGGTACTTTGATGTGGAGGCCGGCCCACGGGTGGATCCGCTGATCCGGACCCTGGACCTCCGGGCTTCCGCCAGGCGGCTTGGGCAGTCCTTCCAGGGGTCTGCCGCGGTAAGGAGGCTGTCGGAGGCGGATCACCTCCTCCTGGCCGAGTACGCCCGGGACCTCCCGGTGACCGCCCACGCTGCCATCTACCACGAAGATGAATTCGAAGCGCGCCTGGTCCACGACGAGTCGGTGCGCCACCTCATTGCTCGAGAGAGCTCCGCGATCCAAGGGCGCCGGATGCGGTACCTCTACGAGACGGTGGATGTCCAGCGAGCCCGGCGGCACGTCCTCACCCTTCAGGAGATGTACGCCGGTCGCTGCCAGGTATGTCTCTACGATCCCCAGGATGCTTACGGCCACCGAACCTGCCATGGGCATCACATCCAGTGGCTCTCCCGAGGGGGAGAGGATGACCTGGAGAACATGATGCTGGTGTGCCCGAACCACCACGCCGCCATCCACCGGGACGACGCGGCTTTCGACTATGGCGAGTTGATGCTCCTGTTCTCCAACGGGGTGCGGGAACCGCTGAGGCTGAACCGGCACCTGCCGGCGGCGTGAGGGGAAGGCTCCCAACGCTCGGTTATCTCCTGGAAGGAGGTTGGGATCAGTCGGAAGAGTGGACGCAACAGCGAGCCGTCGAAGATCGCACAGATCGGGACGCAATCAGGGAGTGTCCGAACGGAGTCCGAACCGGCGAGGAACGCATGGCCAAACCCCCAGCTCACAAGTGGACCTTCCGGCCCCGCTTCCGAAGACATGCCTTCGGGTGGAGGTCGCAGCCGGCGATCAAGCGGATCAAGGAAGCCGTCTCCGAGATCAGGAAGGAAGGGCGGAAGGCCCCGATCCTGGCCGCGGAGGGGGCAGTGCTCTTCCTGGAGAAGGTGTCGCCGGCCATCGAGCAGGTCGACAGCTCGTCGGGCGCCATGGGGACGGCGGTGAACAATGCCATCTCCGCGCTGGTGGAGATCATCGCCGCGGCTCCGGCGGACGAGGATACGCGGGCGAGGTGGCTTGAGCGTCTGTGGACGGCCTACCAGGACGACGGGATGCCCTATATCGAGTCGCTGGGAGATCATTGGGGCGAGCTCTGCGCCAGTCCTGGCCTCGCCTCGCTCTGGGCCGACAGACTTCTCGGGTTGTGCAAACTGGCGTGGAGCCCTGACCCGCAGGTCCGGGGTTACTTCAAGGGCACAACGAACTGTCTGAGCTCGCTTCTCGCCGCCGGCCGCCACGAGGAGCTGCTCGAGCTCCTGGAGATGGCGCCCTACACGATGTGGCACTACCGGAAGTTCGGGGTAAAGGCCCTCGTGGCCATGGGTCGCAAGGCGGAGGCCATCCGCTACGCCGAGAACGACCAGGGTCTGAACGATAGCCCGGTGGCCATCGCCCGAGCCTGCGAAGAGGTGCTCCTCTCCTCGGGGTTCGCCGAGGAGGCCTACGAGCGCTACGGACTCATGGCCAACCGGGCCTCGACCTACCTTGCCTGGTTCCGCGCGGTGGCGAGGAAGTACACCCACAAGACGAAGGCCGAAATCCTGGCCGATCTGGTGGCGCATACGCCCGGAGAGGAGGGTAAGTGGTTCGCCGCGGCCAAGTCGGAGAAGCTCTTCGACGAGGCCATCGAGCTGGCCAACCGGTCCCCGACCTCGCCCCAGACGCTGACCCGAGCGGCGCGAGACTTTGAGGAAGAGAACCCGACCTTCGCCCTCGAGGCCGGAATGGCTGCGCTGCGCTGGCTGGTGGAAGGCTACGGATACGAGGTCACCAGCGCCGACGTCCTCGCCGCCTACTCCCACACCATGAGGGCCGCCGAGCATCTGGGCACCGCCGAGGAGACGCGGACGAGGATCCGCACCCTCGTCGCTCAGGAGACCTCCGGCGACCGATTCGTCACCCGGGTCCTCGGTCGCTATCTCGGGCTGAGCTGACGGACCGAGGATTGGAACCCTGACGAAGAGGACGAAGCTTGGGTGCACCTGCAGCCGGACGGGAGGGCCTCCTCCCGGTCAGAACCCGGCGGAGACGAGCGCCAGTCCCCCAAAGAAGATCCCGAACCCAACCCCGAAGGCCACCAAGATGAGGAACCAGAGGATGGAGGCCTGACAGAACCGCTTCCGATTCACGTTCCCGGTACCGGAGAGCGCCCATACCAGGTACATGATAATGTTGACCAGGGGGATCCAGAGTACGAAGAGGGTGATCATCCACTCCCCGAGGGTGAGAGGGCGGGTGTCGGCCCCCGC
The DNA here is from genome assembly GCA_007695195.1 of Gemmatimonadales bacterium. Lineage (GTDB taxonomy): Bacteria > Gemmatimonadota > Gemmatimonadetes > Longimicrobiales > Gaopeijiaceae > PWLA01. Next base: position 3,064 of record REEG01000034.1, read on the forward strand.
CATGCCGAAGTCGGCTTCCATCGTAATTTGGACTCCTTTCCGGCGGCGGGGAGCGCTAGTGCCTCCCTCCGCCGGGGCTTCAGATCAGGTCGGAAGAGCTACCCCTCGAGCGCACGCGGCGGGGCAGCGCCGTTGTCTTCTCTACGCGCCAAATGCACCGTGCCTTCACTCGGCCGGGAGCAGGTGACGGACACGGAGCGTCTGGGGGTACTCCTCGGGCGCTTGCGATGTCGGACAAGACACCTGCGCCCTTCCTCAGAAGGGGGAATTGGATCCGGTTAACGAAAGGGGCGCCCCCTCCACCCATGATCCCGTAACGGATACCTGCCGGCTGCCGGACTTCGCCGATGCGCCGGCCCCCTGGCAACCTGATCGAGTACAAG